>NZ_FOIS01000003.1:509919-878349 GCF_900110455.1 Natrinema salifodinae
CTGGCGGGCGGGAGCGTTCTGGTTCAGTACGCGCTCACGGAGTGGCTCGCGCCGTCCGGGTCGGGGACGGGAGCGGACGCGGGAACGACGTCAGGCGGTGACAGCGCGGCGAGCGAGGACGGCACGTCGCCGACCGATTCGGCGGATGCGGCCGACGACGAATCAGTCGATGACGCGGAGCCGACGTCCCCGGACGACGGGGCGAGCGACGGATCCGACGCCGACGGCGGCGATTTCCAGATCACGGAGAACGACGATACCGAGCCCACGGGAGCCGAAAGCAACGGTACCGACGCAGACGGGGCCGACCAGGTCGATCCGGTGCTCGACGCCGACAACGAGACCGTTCAAAACGCCAGCGACGGCGCGCTGGACGCGGCCGACGCGGTGTTCGACACCGTACCGCCCGGGCTGCTCTTCTTCCTCGGCGGCCTGGTCGTTCTGCTCGCGGTGACGGCCTACTGGTACTGGTATCGGCCGACGTACTGAGGACGCCAGGGGTCGTCGGCGGACCGGCTCGCCGACGGTGCCGAGGATCGACGCCCGGAGCGAACGCCAACGGGTGGCTCGCGACTCGTTCGGGATTCTTTCGCAGGTCAACAGCTATTTGCCCCCCACGAACGAACTCGTATATAAACCGGTCTCTGTACGCAACTCCGCGTCACCGCCCCTCCCGGGGACAGATCTCCCATGGAAGACACTTCGAAATACCTCATTCACGCGGACGTCACGGCTGACGGGGTCGTCGAGCGGAGCGACGTCGTCGGCGCGATCTTCGGGCAGACCGAAGGCCTGCTCGGCGACGACCTCGATCTCCGCGACCTCCGGCAGTCCGGTAAAGTCGGCCGCATCGACGTCGAAATTGCGAGCACGCAAGGCACCTCCCACGGTCAGGTAACGATCGCGACCAGCCTCGACAAGGTCGAAACGGCCACTCTCGCCGCGTCCCTCGAGACGATCACGCGCGTCGGTCCCTGTCGGGCCGGCCTCGAAGTCACCGAGATCGAGGACGTGCGGGCAGCAAAGCGCAAGGAAGTCGTCGACCGCGCGAAGGAACTGCTCCAGACGGGCTTCGACGACTCGATCATGTCCTCCGACGAGATCCTCGCGGAGGTGCGCCAGCACGTCCGCGTCGAGGACATCACCGAGTACGAAGGCCTGCCCGCCGGCCCCCGCGTCACGGACAGCGACGCCATCATCGTCGTCGAGGGTCGGGCCGACGTGCTCACCCTGCTGAAGTACGGCATCAAGAACGCCATCGCGGTCGAGGGGACGAACGTCCCCGACGCTGTCGCCGAACTCACCCGCCACCGCACCGTCACGGCCTTCCTCGACGGCGACCGCGGCGGCGATCTCATTCTCGAGGAGCTCGCCCAGGTCGGCGACATCGACTACGTCGCCTTTGCGCCCGCCGACAGTTCCGTCGAGGACCTCGACCACCACGAGCTGTTCGCCGCCCTCCGGAACAAGGTCCCCTACGAGACCGTCGCCGAACTGAACGAGCCGCGGGAGGCGGTCGCCGCGACTGACGGCAGCACGACGCCAGCACCGCGGCCGTCCGAGGTAGGGACCGGGACCGCAACGGGGTCTGGGTCCGAGTCCGGGTCCACATCGTCGCCGACCGACGACGAGACCGACGGCGATACGGCCGCCGACGCCGACCTCGAAGCGAACACGGGGTCCGAGCTCGAGTCGGTGAGCGAATCGACCGGCAGCGTCGAAGCCGGCACTGACGCCGGGACCAGGCCCAACGCCGAACCCCCCGAAGCGCCGGCGAAGGCGAAAACCGAACGCACCGGCGCGAGCCGCGACCGGACCGACGCGGATGCGACCGGCGGGGGCCCCGCGATCGAGGCCGAGGTGGAAACGGAAACGGACCCAGCGTCCGAAACCGACAGCGGTCCCGAAACGGTCTACGACCACGCGGCCGAGATCATCCGAGCGGAGACCGACCGCGTCCGCTTTCTCGACGACGCGGGTGCGCCCATCGACGAGACCGACGCGAGCAACGCCTACAGCACGCTCGAGTCGCTCGAGACGACGCCGACGACGGTCGTTCTAGACGAGATCCTCGGCCAGCGGCTGCTCGACCTGGCGGCCGATCGCGGCGTCGACGTGATCGTCGCCCGCTCGCTCGGACAGTTCACCAAGCGCCCAACCGACGTCCGGATCCACGCGATCGAGGACGTCGCCGACCGACCGCCGAATTGAACCTGACCGGGAGCCGATCGACCGCTTCTCACGGGACCGTGCCGAGTAGTTGATAATCGGCCAGTGCCGAACGACCGATGATGAGTCCCCCGCCAACGGTCGCGCTCGCACTGCTCGGCGCCTGGGTGCTCCTGACCTTCTGGGCGACGAGCACCGCTGCAACTGCCCGGGCGCAGGCCGACGACCCGTTCGAGATCGCGATTCCAGACGACCAATCAGAGCACGCGCTCGACGAACCGGCTTCCGAGAACTCGTTCTCCGCCGCGGACGACTGATCTCTCCCTCGCACCCCGATCACCCCGCGCCGATCTCCGATTTTCGATACTCCCCTCACCCGACTCCCCTCGTCGCGCAGGTGTGACGGATCGGCGACCGGTCAGCCGGGAACGGCAACGGACACCACCAGCAGCGCACAGGCGAGCGCGCCGGACAGCGTCGCGAGGAAGTTCACGCCCTGATTGCCAAGGAGCGATCCCTCGAGGGTCGCCCCGAGCAGGCTGTCGACGGTCATGCCGACGATGCCGGCGGCGACGATGATCGCCGCGCCGACGGCGCCGACTTCGGGAAAGAGCGCGAAGGCCAGGCTGGCGACGACGGCCGCGCCGGTGACGCCGGCGAGTTCACCCTGCCAGGTAACGCCGCCGTCGGTGCCGGGATCGACCGGCTCGAGCGTCGTGATCAGTCGCGGCGTCTCGAAGACGCTCCCGATTTCGCTGGAGAGGGTGTCGCTCATCGCGGTCGCGATGGAGCCGGCGAAGGCGAAGAGGAACAGTTCGGGCTCCCGAGGGAGGAACCCGGCGTCGCTGGCCGCGTAGCCGAGCACCGCGACGAGCGCGACGGCGGCATTGCCGAGGACGTTGCCGCTGCCGCGCGCGCCGTTGTTGTCCTCGGCGACGCCGAGTTCCGCCTTGCGGTCGTAGCGGAACTTCGTCGAGAGACCGCCGATAGCGAAAAACGAGATGAGGACGGCGAACCAGCCGTAACCGCCGAGGACGATCGTCAGCAGGCCTGACAGGATGCCGGTGAGCATCCCCGCGATGGAGGCCGTCTCGAGGGCGTACGAAACGTACCCCAGCGCGACGGTGATCGCGAGCGCGACGACGATCTCGCCCGCGCTGATCGTCGGCTCGAGTTCCGCGAGCAGCCACAGCAGGAGGCCGACCGAAAGCACGACGATCGGATCGTCGGAGCGCAACAGGACGTCGCGGAGCAACGCCGCGAGGAACGCACCGCTGGTAGCCAGGAAGACGACGATCGGCGGCTCGGACACGACGGCGCCGACGAACGAATGCGCGATCGCCTGGCCGGCGACGGCGGCGACGGTCGCCGTAAGACAAAAGGCGGCCACGCGGCCGATGTCGTGGTCCGTTCGGAGCCGGACGAGTTGTTCGCCGAGGTTGCCGTAGCCGACGAGCAACACCGTCCCGACGAAGACGGTGACCGGCATCGCGGCCGCGGTCGCCATGAGTCCGAGCGCAACCCCCGCGAGGACGAACGTGATGAGGCCGTAGAGCCGAGCGTCCTCGTAGTCGCCCGGATAGGCGAGCAGTTCGAAGAGCGGGCCGTCGGTGATGCCGTAGGCTCCGAGTAGGACGACGCCGGCGATCGCGGCTCCCGCCCGCGGACCGAAGAGCGGAACGACGAGCGAGAGCGTACAGAGAACCGCGAACACGCCGGCTCGTCGAACGGGTGCTGTCACGATATCGGTCCCTTTCTGTGGCGTTCACTTGAAGCTTCGTGAACCCGGCTCGGTCGGTTTTCACTGGCCTCAACGGGCTGGTGCGGGCGGTCCGAATTCTCGGGTGATTGATCGGTCCGCGCCCCGTTCGAACCCGTAACCCGTATAGCACCGGCGATGAATGTCATTGCCGTGGGCTTGTACGAACGGTATCTCACGCTCCGGATCCGCCGCCACGACGGCGACCCGCCCGACCACGTCGCGCTCGTGATCACAGAGCGGGACCTGTTAGAGCGGGGCGCTTACGAGACGCTCACCGACTTCTTCGAGTGGGCCGACGAGTACGCCTCGCAGGTGACCGTCTACGTGAGCGTCCTCGACGCGGCGGCGGTCCCCGCCCTGCGGCGCGAGCTCGAGACGATCGACGCACCGCGCCCGATCGCCGTTCGTGGTCCGGAAGACAAGGCGCGCGCCGACGCCCCGATCCGGATCGGGATCGGCCTCGGCGGGAAACACGAGTTCACCAGCGCGGTCCGAACCCTCGCCGGGCGCGTCGACGCGGGCGAACTCGACCCCGACGAGATCGACGACGAACACGTCGAGGACCACCTGGTCTTTCCCTCGGAGCCGGATCTGGTGATCAAGACCGGTGCGGAACGGCTCTCGGATTTCATGATCTGGCAGTCGGTCTATTCGGAGCTGTACTTCACGGACGTGAACTGGCGGGACTTCCGCAAGCGGGACTTCCTGCGGGCGGTTCGGGAGTACTGTAATCGGTCGCGGCGGTTCGGCCAATAAGGGGAGCAGCGGCGGTCGATCGGTATCGGACCGTATGCTATTGTTTTCGCCGTTCTAACTGTTTGCACCCGCTGATTCGGGCTCGGATTCGGGTGTGCCCGCCAGGTCCGCGATCGGATCGGCGGCGGCGACGACCGGCCCGTCGAGCCGAACCGCGTCGGCGTCGCGGTCGTACTCGACGAGTTCGTACGCGTCGAGTTTCGGCAAGACGGTGTGGACGAGCGATGCGCGGACGGCGTCGACGTCGAGTTCGTCCCGGCGGGCGACGGCGTCGGTCAGCGTCGCGACCGAGAGCCGCGAGTCACACGTCGACAGGACGTGAAGGGTGAGCCGCGTTCGCGGATTCGCGAGGAGCGCGTACGCGTCGTCGAGCGAAACGTCCGTGAGCCGAACGAATCGCTCGACGTCGACGGCGGGAGCACGGGTGGGTGACGACATCGTACGTAATGTTGTCAATATTATAGATAAAGATTTTGTGGTGGGTGGGGTCCGTTCGGCGACCGAAGCGGCGTGTGGGAGCGAGGAGACCGGTCACCGTCCGGTCGCGGAGACTCCTGACCTCACCCTTCGGCCGTTCACCATCGGCCGTTCACCATCGGCCGTTCACCTTTAGCCGTCGGCACGTCGGAGCATTCGGTACTCGAACCGCCCTTCGGTCGTGGGGGCGCTGGTATGCCGTCGGCGCCCACGGTCGCGGTCTTAGTCGGCGGCCTGGCTGCCCGAGTCCCCGGTTTCCAGTTCGCTGGCGTCGATTTCGTCGACCTCGGGTCGTTCGGCGGAGGGGAGCGAGTCGCGGAACCGGTCGACGATCGAGCGGGCCTCGGCGAGTTCGGGCTCGCTGACGGCGCCCAGCAGGGCCAGCGCGCGCCTGGCGCGGGTCCGCCGCCAGGACTCCTCGCGGTGTTCGTAGGTGCGGATTCCTCGGAGAAAGTCGGTTTTGGAAAACTCCGGCCAGTAGGGCGTACAGAAGAAGACGGCCGCCTCGTTACCGTTTGCGTGCCACGGCAGGAAGTTCGACGTCCGCTCTTCGCCGCCGGGTCGAATGATGAGATCGACGTCTCGAACCGGCTGATCGTACAGACGATCTTCGATGTCTTCGACGTCGATCTCGTCGGGATCGAGGTCGCCGTCGGCGACGCCCTCGGCGACGCCGCGAGCGGCGTCGAGCAGCCGCGATCGGCCGCCGTACGCGAGCGCGATATTGAGAACGAACCGATCGTAGCCGCGAGTGCGTCGTTCGGCGTAGGCGACCGCGTCTTGGACTCGTTCGGGGAGCATCTCGGTTTCGCCGATGGCACGGATACAGACTTCGTTCTCGTGAACGCGCTCGGCGTCGCCGAACTCCCGGAGTTTATCGCAAAGGAGGTCGAACAGCGCCTCGTTTTCCTCTTCGGGGCGATCGAAGTTCTCCGTCGAGAACGTATACAGCGTCAGTTCCTCGACGCCGATGTCCTGACACCACTCGAGGATATGTTCGGCCGTCTGGGCGCCCGCACGGTGGCCCTCGTGGGCGTCGCCGCCTCGTTGGCGGGCGTACCGTCGGTTACCGTCCTGAATCACTGCAACGTGGGTCGGCGCGCCCGTGATTTCGCGGGAGAGCAGCCGCTCGTAGGCCGCGTCGGCGCACTGACGGAGCCACCGCTTCATTGCCCAAGGAAAGGTCAGCGATACCTATGTGTCTTGTGTGTTACGCACCATCATTGAGAAAGAACGGCACGCATCCGCGTTCGGCGGCCAGCGGGAGGATCGATACCCGTCAAACGACGCGTCTCCGCTCATCGGAACCGTGACGGCTATGGGTCCGGGCGCTCTCGGTCCCGACAATGGCAGACGCGAATTCGAACGCGCTCGACGAGGACCTCTACCAGCGGACCAAGGCGCTGCTCGAGCCGGGCGAGATCGATCTCAACGGGGCGATCGTCCACACCGATTACGACGGGCAGGAAGACGTCAAAATGATGCAGGCGACGATCGACGTCGGCGACATTATCGCCGACCGCTCCGGATACGACCCGAGCGAGTGCTACGTCTACTCCGGTAACGACGACACCGATTTCTCCTCGAATCAACACCAGGGGCTGACCCTGGACGACGAGGAGTTCGTCTGGGAGTGTCAGCAACTGCTTCGCGAGGGGAGTTTCGACATCGTCATCTACTACCGAGCGAGCGCGGACCACCAGGCGATCCTCGATGACGTCCGCGAGCTGGGGTACGACGTCACCGGCGTCGAAGGGTAGTCGGTCGCAGCCGACCGTCTCTTATCGGTCCGCGAGCCGAACGATCGGAGAGGACTGTTCCTGACGTCTCTGAAGGCACAACCGTTCGGAAGCGACGGCGACGACGCGCTCGAAGCCGGCAGCGGCACCGACCCGCGCCCATTCTGGGACCGAATCGGAACCACTCCCGTTCGGTTCGGTTTCGCCGCTCGTGCGCTAATACCAACCGGCGACGGTACGCGATGTTCGCCTTCCGGTGAGATTATAGCACCGTGGCACATACTGGCGATGAATGTCTTCGGATCTTTCCGTTACGGCGGACTGGAATGCACTGTATCTCAACGGGGAGTGGGTGCCGTCGGAAAGCGGCGACGAGATCGCCGTCGAGGACCCCTCGACGCGGGAGGTCGTCGCCGAGGTGCCGGCGGGCGTCGAGTCCGACGTCGATGCCGCGTACGAAGCCGCCGCGGATGCCCAGACGGAGTGGGCCCAGCGACCGCCCAGCGAGCGCAGCCAGGTCGTTCAGGGCGTCGTTCAGGAGCTTCAGGAACGCAGCGACGAGATCATCGACATCCTGGCCCATGAGGCCGGCGGCTCCCGAATCATGGGAGAGACCTCGATCCAACTGGCGACCGACCAGGCGGCCGAGGCGGCGACGATCCCGCGCCGAATGAAAGGCGAGCACGCCGAGTCCAACATCCCCGGCAAGGAGAACATCGTTCAGCGCGAGCCCAAGGGCGTGGTCACGGTGATCTCGCCGTGGAACTTCCCGCTGAACCTCTCGATGCGGGCGGTCGCGCCGGCGATCGCCGCCGGGAACGCGGTCGTGCTCAAACCCGCGACGAACACGCCGATCGCGGGCGGACTGCTGCTCGCGAAGCTGTTCGAGGAGGCGGGCGTTCCGGACGGCGTGCTGAACGTCGTTACTGGGACCGGCTCCGAGATCGGTGACCGGGTCGCCGGCCACCCCGAGAGCGACGTCGTCGCCTTCACCGGCTCGACGCCGGTCGGCCGCCGCGTCGCTTCCATCGCCGGCGAGAACCTCGCGGTCGCGGCCATGGAACTGGGCGGCAACAACGGCCACATCGTCACCGCCGACGCGGACGTGGAGGCGGCGGTCGACTCGGGGACCTTCGGCTCGTTCGTCCACCAGGGCCAGGTCTGCATCTCGATCAACCGTCACATCGTCCACGAGGACGTCTACGACGAGTACGTCGAACGCCTGGCCGAGCGTGCCGAGTCGCTGCCGGCGGGCAGCGCCCACGACCCAGACACGGTCGTCGGGCCGATCATCGACGGGTCCCAGCGCGACGAGATGCTCGGCTACGTCGAGGAGACAGTCAACGCGGGCGCGACGCTGGAAACCGGCGGCGAGACGGTCGAAATCGAGGGTGTCGACGACTCCCTGGTCGTCGCGCCGACGGTGCTCTCGGACGTGACCAACGACATGGCCGCCGCGTGCAACGAGCACTTCGGCCCCATCGCGCCGGTCATCCCGTTCTCGGATATCGACGAGGCCGTCGAGATCCACAACGCCACGGAGTACGGTCTCTCGGGGTCGGTCCACGCCGGCGACGTCGGCACCGGCAAGCGGATCGCCGAGCGGCTGGACACCGGGATGGTCCACATCAACGACCAGCCGATCAACGACGAGGCCCACGTCCCGTTCGGCGGCACCGGCGCCTCGGGCATGGGCGGGTACAACAGCGAGTCCTTCCTGGCGGAGATCACCGAGCAGAAGTGGCTCTCGCTGCAAAACGAGCGCCGAGAGTACCCGTTCTAACCGGTAACGACTCGGCGACGCGGCCCGCCGGCCGATCGGCGGGCGACGCCGCTCCGCCTCCGCAGTGAGCATCGATTCGCAGTCGCTATTTCGCGATTGTCAGTACCGGCGACCGATACCGTCCGGTTCGCTTATGCCCGGGGCGTCCTGACCGTCCCGTATGACTACGGACGTCGACCTCACGGAACGCGAGCGAGCGGTCGTCAACGCCTTCCAGGGCGGGTTTCCCGTCGTGGAACGGCCCTTCGAGGCGGCCGCGAGCGCGATGCGCGAGCGCGGGGTCGACATCGACGCGACGGAACTGCTCGAGACGATCCGAGACTTGGACGAGCGGGGCGTCCTCTCGCGGTTCGGCCCGCTCGTCAACGCCCAGGAGATCGGCGGCGCAGCGACCCTGGTCGCCATGCACGCCCCTGAGGACCGATTCGACGAGATCGTCGAGCAGGTTAACGCCCACCGCGAGGTGGCGCACAACTACGAGCGCGAACACCCCCACCTGAACGTCTGGTTCGTCGTGAGCGTCGCGGACGAGGACCGCGTCGACGAGGTGCTGGCCGCGATCGAGGACGAGACCGGGCAGGAAACGTACAACCTCCCCAAACAACAGGAGTTCCGCGTCGAAGCGAAGTTCTACGTCGACGGGCCGCTCGACGGCGGCGGCGACGTCGAGGCGGCCGGGATCGACCTGTCCGACCGCGGGCCCGACGTGACGCCGACCGACCAGGCGACCCTCTCGCCGGCCGACCGCGACCTGATCCTCGACGTCCAGGACGGCGTTCCGCTGACCGAGACGCCGTACGCGGACGTGGCCGACGCGATCAGTCGGGAGACGGAGTGGGTGCTCGAGACGCTCAAGCGGTTCGAGCGCGAGGGCAAGATCCGACGGATCGGCGTCGTGCCCAATCACTACGCGCTCGGCTACACGGAGAACGGGATGACCGTCTGGAACGTGCCGGACGACCTGGTCGCCGAAGTCGGCCCCGAAGTCGCCGCCCTGCCGTTCGTGACCCACTGCTATCAGCGGCCGCGCCACGAGAGCGTCTGGCCGTACAACTTCTTCGCGATGACTCACGGCCGCAGCGAGGACGAGAGCCAGCGGCGCATCGAGCAGGTTCGCGAGACCATGGCCGAGTACTGGGACGTCACCGACGACGACTGGGACTCCCTGTTCTCGACGCAGATCCTGAAGAAGACCGGCATCCGCCTGGACGAGCGCGCCGACGCGAACACCGAGGAGCGATAACCCCGGATGCCCGGATCCGATTTCTCACGATGATTCCGCTCCTGCACGATTTCACGGACGCGACGGTGCTCGTCTTCGGCGGCGGCCCCGTCGGCGCGCGGAAGGCCAGGCGGTTCGCCCGCGAGGCGCGGGTGCTCGTCGTCAGCCCTGCCTTCGCCGACCGGGACTTCGACGGCGCCGAACTGATCCGGGCCGCGCCCGAGCCCGACGACGTGGCCGGGTGGCTCGAGCGAGCCACGCCGGCGCTGGTCGTCGCCGCGACGGACGACGCGGCGCTCAACGAGGCCGTCGCCGAGGCGGCCCGCGATCGGGGGATCCTCGTCAACCGCGCGGACCGGTCGGGCGAGCGCGAACCGGGCAGCGTCGTCGTGCCCGCGACCGTCCGCGACGAGCCCGTCGTCGTCGCGGTCGCGACGGGCGGGACGGCGCCGGCGCTGAGCAAGTACCTCCGACGGGAACTCGAGGAGACGGTCGACGGTGCCGGCGAGGTGGCGCGGGCCTGCGGGGCGCTGCGCGAGGAGCTCAAATCCCGGGACGTGCCGGCCGATCGGCGGCGCGAGCTCGTCACCGACGTCGTCAATTCTCCGGATGTTTGGACAGCTTTACGTACTGGAGCTTCTAACTATTCGCAAGTGATCGAGGACGTGCTCGGCGAGGAACTGGCTACTGGGGGTGATCGACCGTGATGTCAACGGGGGTTGTGACCGCGGCGCGGGTAACTCACGAGAGCGGGGACGTCGATCAGCTGGCGGCCGCCAGTCCCGAGAGCCAGGCTGGTGCCGTGCAAGAACTGCTGACCGTTCCCGACATCGAGGAGGCGTACGTCCTCTCGACGTGTAACCGGGTCGAGGCGTACGTCGTCGGTCCGGACCACGCCGTCGGCCGGGCCGCGCTAGAGGAATTTTTCGCCGGGATCGACGACGAAGCGGTCGTCACGACCGACCACGACGAGAGCCTGCGCCACCTCCTGCGGGTGGCCGCCGGGCTCGACTCGGTCATCCTCGGCGAGGATCAGATCATCGGGCAGGTCCGGACCGCCTACGAGGACGCCCGCGACGCCGACGGCATCGACTCGATGCTCGAGGCCGCGGTCACGAAGGCGATCCACGTCGGCGAACGGGCCCGCACCGAGACCGCGATCAACGAGGGGGTCGTCTCGCTGGGCTCGGCCGCGGCGCGACGGGCCGAACGCGAGATTCCGCTGGATGGGGCGACCGCGCTGGTCGTCGGGGCCGGCGAGATGGGCCAACTCGCCGCCCGCAGCCTGGCGGCCGCCGGCGTCGACGAACTCGTCGTCGCCAACCGGACCGTCGCTCACGCCGAACACCTGGCCGCCGACTTCGAAGACGAGGCTGACGTCAGGGCTGCGCCGCTCGACGCGCTCGAGACGGTCGCGACCCGAGCCGACGTCGTCGTCACGGCCACCGGCAGCGACGAGCCGGTGCTCGAACCGACCCATCTCGAGGGGGCGGACGACGGCGCCGACGACGTCGGCGCAATCGAGCAGGTGATCGTCGACCTCGGCCAGCCGCGGGACGTCGCGCCCGAGACCGACGCGGTCTCCGCGGTGCGGGTCTTCGATCTGGACGACCTAGAGACGATCACCGAGGAGACCCGCGAGCAGCGGGCCGACGCCGCCCGCGAGGTCGAGGCCATGATCGACCGCGAGTTCGAACTGCTCGCGGAGCAGTACAAGCGGGCCCGCGCCGACGAGGCCATCGCCGCGATGTACGAATCCGCCGAGCGGATCAAGGAACGGGAGGTCGAGACGGCCCTCTCGCAACTCGGCGGCGAGGCCGCCGAGGAGCACCGCGAAATCGTCGAGGCGATGGCCGACTCGCTGGTCAACCAGTTGCTCGCGCCGCCGACCAAGAGCCTGCGGGAGGCCGCCGCGGAGGACGACTGGAGCACCGTCCACACCGCGCTCCAACTGTTCGATCCGGAGTTCGGCGAGAACGATCCGATCGCGCCCCTTCAGGCCGCCGCCGCGACCCACGGCGAGCCGTCGAGCGGGGACGCGAGCATCGGCGCGACCGACGACGACTGAGCGCCCGAGAACACGGGCGCCGGAACGGACACGGAAACGCAAATACGACGGTTCGGGATCGATTCTACCCACACTACTCTACACGAGAACGGATAGCTGCGCGGCAGGCGCCGCTGAACGACTGCTGAATACGACGACCGGAAACCCCTACCCGGTCGCCTCGAAGAGAGACGTGACTCGGTCCGTTACCGCTCCGGAGCGCCGTACTCGACGTGGACCGTGGGGACGCTCGCGGAGTTAGCCGCGTCGTTGCCGTTCCAGTCGACGAGTCGGACGTTGGCCATCTGGCCGGAGAAGCGGAAGCGCTGGACGCCGACGTCGATCGCGCCCTCGGCGACGCTGCCCGAGACGACGGTTCCCTCGGCTACGGGATCGTCCGCCAGCATCTCGATGTCGCCGTCGACGGCGATTTCGAAGTTCGAGGGGACGCCTCGTCCGACGATCGTAACAAGATTCGGTAACGTCGTGTCGTTTGCAGCCGCGTCAGTTTGGTTTCGTACCGGCGTATCGCGTGCCATGCTCCGATAACCCGGGCATTCCGGTATAAGCTTTCCTGTCGAGATAATGGTAAGAAAGCGTGAATACGGCCCCGTCGGCACGACCGGCCACCGGTAACTGCGCAGCCAACGTTTACGGTTACCGGTGTGGTCGGAGTCATGAGATGCTCGAACTCTACCAGGCGGAACAGTGTCCGCACAGCACCGAGGTCCGCGAGAAACTCACGGAGTTGGGCGTCTCGTACGTAATTCACAACCCCCGGCTCCCGGGCGACGAGGGGGGCGACGTGTTGAACGAGTGGGCTCACCAGGCGATGACGGACCTCGGTGGCGAGGATTCGATTCCGTTCCTCGTGGACACGGACCGAGGAGAACAACGGTACGAGAGCGACGAGATCGTCAACTACCTCGAAGAACACTACGGCTGAGCGCGAGCGGTCTCAGTCGCTCGAGGGGACCAGATCGCGGACGAACACGTCGCCGGCGACGTCGGGCGTCATCGGCGGGAGTTCCGACTCGCTGGAGTCGATCGCGTGACCCGTTTCGACGTGGTGTTCGATGGCCGCTCGGGAGCGGGTCCGCTGGGAGGATTCGTCGGCGGCGCTGACGTACCAGTCGCAGTCGAGACAGTGCTTCATCGTGACTCCGTCTCCGGCTGAACTCCTGAATTCCTTTTGGTCTCCGGTCCGGGATCGGATTCGGATTCCGAGACGAGTGTCACCCGGCCGTCGCTCTCGACGCGCACCCAGTGGCCGCGGTAGGCGAACGTGACGGTGCCGCCTGGCCGATGGCCGGCTTGCGTCGGTTCGAAGAGGGCGTCCAGCGCGGACGGATCGATGACGTCGTGGAGTGGCGGCGAGACGTCGAGCGGGTCGATACCGTCCGCGGCCGCGACCGTCTCGACGACGCGGATCGAAACCCGATCGTGGGACGAAGACCGGTTGGATGGCTGGGTATCCATTATCCGTGGAAGGGCACCGCGATGTATAAGTATCGTGGTAAGTCTCGTTGCGGCTCGCCAGCAGCAAAGATGTGTTCTGTGCCCTGAACATGAAAGAAAGTCGAACAGCGATCCGCGTCCGAAAACGAACACTGTGAAAAGATAGTAGGCAAAGCTACTCCGATTCGTCGACCGCTTCGGCGCCGAAGTGGTCGAACGGCTGGCTGTACTCCGACCTGAGCATCTCCGACCGTTCAATCTCGAGCCCGAGGGCGTCTAATTCTTCCGTGACCGCTTCGACGTCTGCGGCGTCCATGCCGACGACTTCGACGTGGAGGTTCTGGGTGCCGGTCAGCAGTTCGCGGGTGTTGACGACGTTCTCGACCTCGATCACGCGCTCGCAGAGGCTCTTTCGCTCGGAGATCGGCGCCGTACAGACGAACAGGAGGTGGTGGGGTGCACCCGCCGCCTCGTAGTTGATCACCGGATCGAACTTCTCGAGGACGCCCCCCTCTCTGAGCCGCTGAAGGCGGTTGCTGACGGTGCTCGAGGAGACATCGATCCGTTCGGCGATCTCGTCGTGCGTAAAGTCCGCTCGACTCTCCGCCTGTAAGAGGTACAGAATCGCGTGATCCGTACTATCGATATCCACGATCTATCTTCTCGGTCCACGAAAAAGGTCGCTTCCCTTGAATTGCCGGCCGTTCACGGATCGATCGAAACCGCATTCCGACCGCCGCTGTCGCCGGGTGGACGTCAGTAGAGTTCGTCGAACGACCGGACGCGGTAATCGCCGAGGACGCATCGGCCCCGCTGCTCGTGACCGACGCGTTCGACGTGGACTGCGTCGAGCCCGGCGTTCCAGGCCGCACCGACGTCGCAGGCACCGTCGCCCGCGAGCACGCCTCGATGGCCGTTGTGTCCGACGCCGAGTTCGTTCATGACGGACTGGACGGGTTCGGGGTCCGGCTTCCAGCCCGTCTCCTCGGTACAGCACAGTCGCGCGTCGAACCAGTCGCGGATCCCGACGTGATCCAGAACGGGCTCGGCGAGGAACTCCTGGCAGTGGGTGACCAGGCCGACCGGGACATCGAGATCTGCGACGAATTCCGCGTCCTCGTGGAGGAAGGTCTGTTCGGCCCGCACCGTTGGATCCTCCTCCTCGTGGAAGGCCGCCCAGAACTCTCGGGGATCGACACCCCACTCCTCCAGTTGGCGATCCCGGGAGCCGGTCAGGCCGTTCCAGATGATCTCGGCTTCCCGGTCGGTGAACTCGCGGCCGAGCCGGTTGCCGACGTGGTCGAAGATCTCCCGCGTGTAGGACCACTCGACGTCGACGAGGGTGCCGTCGAGGTCGAGCAACCAGAAATCGTAGTCGCGCTCGAGGACCATTCGGACGCACGACTACGGGGTTCGCGAGTAAATGCTTATCGCCGCGAGCGATGCGCGGGCGCGATGCTACGAACCGCGTCTCCAAAATTCCGTCGTGACGGGCGAGCGGCTCACGCAAAATTCACCACCGTTCTCGTAAGATCATAGTGTGATGGTGTCCCGTACCATCCCGAATATATAACTGGATGGTAGTTCCCGGTAATACCATGGCCGAGAGGGACGGCGACTCCGAGAGGGGCGAACGCGACACGGGTATCGAGGGTGGACCGGCTTTCCCGACGGTGACCGATGGCGGGGTTCCCGCTCTTGACGAGTTCGTACGGGTGCTAAGCGAGCGGCGCCGGCGGTGTCTCCTGTACTGTCTATGGGAGGACGACGTCCGCGACGTCGACGACCTCGCGGGGCGCGTTGCCACCCGATTGGATCGGCTGTCGCCGGACGAAGCAGCCGAGAGTCGCCGCGAGGCCGTCGAGATCTCGCTCGTCCACGTCGATCTCCCAATGTTGGAAGACGTCGGCATCATCTCGTACGACCGGCGGACTCGCACCCTCAGTCTCGACCACCCTCCGATGCCGATCGAGACGTTGGTCGACGCGTGCGAGACGCTCGACGAGTGCGCTCACGTCGACGAGCGACGCGAAAGCGGCGAGTCGACTGACGCGTCGTCTCGGGATCGGTGACGGCGTGGACCGTCGCGGACGGAAACGCACCGATCGCTGCCGCGATCACTCCGCCGTCGGATGCACCCGGTCGGCGTACTCCGCGACGAGCGGGTCGTCTGTGGGGCGGAACTCGTCGGTCCACACCGCGTCCGGATCGATCTCGCCGTCGAGCAGCGCCGTCTCGGAGAGGGTCTCCCCGAGTCGCCGCCACCGGTCCGGATCCTGCGCGCCCCAGCCGTGCTCCCGGACGAACGGCGTGAACTGTAACTGGTGGGCGGCGGTTTCGAACTTCAACTGTTCGATCCCGCGGTTACGTTCGAGCGTGGCGTTGCGATCGACGAGCGCGTCGACCGCCCGGTCCGGATCGCGGGTCGCGGCGGCCCACCCGCGGGCGGTCGCCCGGAGGAACGATCGGAGCGTCTCCGGGCGCTCGCGCGCGAACTCGGGGCCGGTGACGAGCGTCATCCCGTAGATGTCCAGATACTCGCCGATCGGGAGTTCGTCGGGCGTCCGGTCGCGCTCCCGGCCGATCTCGATCCCGTTGGTGACGACGCCGACCGCCGCGTCGACGGTGCCGTCGATCACCTTGTGCTGGACGCGGTGGTGCGTGTGCGGGTCGACGTCCAGCAGTTCGACCTCGTCGCGGATCCCGACGTTCTCGAGCAGTTGCGCGGTGAGAATCCGCGTCTTCGTCGCGGAGGGCGCCACGGTCCGGCCCGCGAGCTGTTCGGGGTCGGTGAGCCGTTCGCCGAAGACGTCCCGCAGCGTGTAGACCGCCGCCGGCGTCTTCTGAGTCACTGCGGCGACCGCGAGCGGGTCGAACCCCTCGCTCTGTTTCGCGAGTACGGCGCTTGCGCCGGCCAGGCCGACGTCGGCGTCGCCGCGGGCCGCGCGTTCGGCCGCGTACGGCGAGCCGTGGCCCTCGACGAACTCGACTTCGATGCCCTCCTCCCGGTAGAAGCCCGCCTCGCGGGCGAGGAAGTACGGCGACTGGAAGCCGTTGGGCTCCCAGTTGAGTTGGAAAGTGACGGTTTCGGTCTCCGGCTCCGTCATGCCTCCACCTCCAGGTCGGGACGGAAGAGACCGTCCGGGAGTTCCGCGACGCCGAGCGCGTCCGCGCCGGCGACGGCTTTCAGCCGATCGAACAGCCGTTCCATTCCCTCGACGGTGGCCTCGTCCCAGTCGGGGACGACCATCGCGCGCCACCGATCGCGCACAGCGCGGACGACCGCGGGGTCGTCCTCGTACATGAGCTGCTCGCCGATCTCCTCCCAGAGTTCGTCGTCGCGCTGCAGCCGCTCGACGGCGTCTCGGTACGCGCCCCGGAACCCGCGGACTGCGTCGGGGTGGTCCGCCAGGTACGCCTCGCTCGTCAGGAACGTCGAGACGGGGACCGGCCGCTCGTCGTCGGCGTCGGCCAGGCGGTCGACCAGGCGCGACATCGGGAGCGCTTCGCGGTAGGGGCCGGTCTCGACGATCTCCGGAATGATCTGCCAGAACTGGAGAACAGCGTCGACCTCGCCGTCCCGGAGCATGCGGGTGAGTTCGACCTTCGAGCCGGATTCGACCGGCGTAGCCGTCTCGTCGGGATCGAAGCCGTGGGCATCCCGGCAGGCCGCCCGGACGAGGATCCAGTTCTTGTCGCGGCGCCGGACGACGCCGATCCGGTGGCCCGAGAGGTCGTCGAGCCCCTCGATCGGCGAGTCTTCGGGGACGACCAGGCCGCCGACGGTCTGGCCGTAGGGGTGAAAGGCGACGATGGGCGCGCCCGCGGCGCGCTCGCGGGCCGTCGAGATGTAGTCGATGTCGATCAGGTCGGCGTCGCCCTCCTGCAGTTTCGCCTCGACGGTTTCGCGGCCCTCGTCTAGCTCGTCGGAGACCAACTGCAGGTCGAGGTGGAAGTCGTGATCGTGATCGTAGCCGAACCGCTTGATCGTGTAGAGCATGTACCGCGGGCTGCCGTTGTGCTCGAACCGGGCGCGCATCACCGGTCGGTCGCCTGGCTCGCCCTGGAACTCATCGATCGCGGCCTGTTGGGAGCTGATGTCGATATTTGTCATGGGTGGTGAGTGAATCGTCTCGCGGGCTGTCACAGCGGCGCGACGATGTCGTCGATCGCCGCGTCCTCGTCGATCAGGCCGCGGGCCTGCATCCAGGCCAGGTGCTCGTCGAGTTCGTCGCGGTCGACGGGGTCGGGCACCTCGTAGCGCGGCACGGTGATCTCCTCGCGGACGGCCTCGACGTCGACGTCGTCGAACAGCTCTGGCGCGACCGCCGCGTCGGCCTCGAGCATCTCGAGGTACGTGTCGCGGAAGGCGTCGGGGTCGGCGTTGATGTCGTCGACCGCGCGGCCGTAGGCCCGCAGGAACGCCTCGAGCAGGTCGCGGTCGACGTCGTCGTTCCCGACGATCCCCATGTGGTTGTCGTACTCGAGGAGCCGCCGGAAGCCGAGGTGGTCGGCGAGGGTGCTGTGGGGGTCGATGAGCGTCACGGCGTCGACGCGACCCTCGTGGAGGGCCCGCAACCGATCGGTCGGCATTCCGCAGCCGACCAGGTCGACCCGATCGGCGGGGACGTGCTCCTCGATGGCCTTCCGGGCGGTGTACTCCTGGCCGGTCCGTAAGTTGACGCCGACCGGGACGTCCGCGAGATCGGCCGGCGTCTCGATGTCGGAGTCAGGTCGTGTGAATACCGTGTACGGGAGGTTCGCGAAGGTCCCGTTCGCGACGATGCGGCCGTCACCCATATCCCACGTCCGACGGATGCTCTCCCACTTGCAGATGGGGTAGAGGTCCACGTCGTAGTCCTCGGTCAGCGTCTCCTCGGCGGGGATGTACTTGACCTCGACGTCGCGGCGGTCGCGCTCGACCAAGTCGACCGTAAGCCCCTCCTCGCGGAAGTAGCCTCGTTCGGCCGCCACCTTCTGGGGCAGCATGAACGAGAACGGGAGGTGGAACAACCGTATCGGTTGCTGTGCTAACATACACCACCACCCACCACGAAAGGGGGTAAAAGGTTTTCCAGGATACATTTATAAGCGAAGGTGTGGCAGCTGTTGGCTGTCACCATGGAGAAGCTATCGACGACCCGCGCGGCGTTCGAGGAAGTCGCCGACGGCGTGCATCTGGCGAACCTGGCCACCGGCGAGCGGGCTGGAATGGTCTACTGGCGGATCGAATCCGGCGCGACCCTGCCGTCGCACACTCACGCGAACGAACAGATCGGATACGTTATCGACGGTGAACTTACCGCGATCGTCGAGGGCGAGGAACACGAACTCGCGCCTGGCGACGCGTACATGTTTCGCAGCGGCGAGCGCCACGGCGCGGAGAACAGGAGCGACGCGGACGCGCTCGGCATCGGCGTGCTCGCGCCGCCGCGAGAGGAGCCCGATTGGCGTCAAACGCCCGCTCGCTCGCGGGCCGGCGACGACTAAGGCTCACCGTCGCCGCGCCGACGCGCGACGAACCCGAACGGCGGGGTTCCGTCCCAGCGTCAGCGCGGTCACGCCTCGATTTCGAGCTCGTCGAGCGTGGCCGCCGGCACGGTGCCGTCCCGGTTCCACCCCCGACGACGGTAGTACTCGTCCAGCGCGTCCGCGAGCCCCTCGATCTCGTAGGGCAGATCGTCGTCGTCCGCGCGGTCGAACCCGCGCCTGGCGTTGAAGTCGCGCTCGAGGGTGACGATCCGCTCGCCCAGCCGTTGGAGCGCCTCGTCCGTCGTCTCGAGTAGCTCGGGGAGCCGGTCGTCTGCGGCCGTCGTCCGCGAGAACTTACAGAGGATCGCGCTGTCGAGGGCCGCCTTCGTATTCTCGGTCCGGACCAGGCGATCGATCTTGCCGTCGACGCCGTCCGGCGGCAGGGCCTTTTCCTGGTCGACCATCGGGTACTCGTAGACGTAGAGGCTCCCGTAGAGGTGGTCGGCGCCGCGGTTGGACGTCGCGTAGGCGAGCGCCTGGCCGTTGAGCCGCCGGCCGTCGTGGGCCGGGAACGCGACGTCCTTCATCGACCAGTCGGGGACGCCGAGGTCGTCGTGACAGCGGGCGACGCCCTCCGCGAGCAGGTCGCCGACGCCCTCGCGGTGGGCGATCTTCTCGATCAGATCGCGGACCAGGGCCGCGTCGCCGAAGGCGTCCTCGCTGGCGAGGTAGGCGGCGACGGCCGCGCCGCAGGAGATCGTGTCGAGTCCGAGCGCGTCGCAGCGGTCGTTCGCGCTCATCACGTCGACGATGTCGTCGACGCCGACGTTCGAGCCGAAGGCCATCACGGTCTCGAACTCCGGTCCCTCGGTCTCGAGACCGGACGCCTCGTCCCGCGTCGGCAGTTTACAGGCGAACGCGCAGCTCGAGCAGGTCCCTTTCTTGTACTTCTTCTCGGCTACGCGCTCGCCGGCGATGCCGTCGACCCCTTCGAACGACCGCTCGCCGTAGTACCTTGTCGGCAAGGCCTCGATCTCGTCGGCGAACGCGGTCAGCGCCGCGGTCCCCTGCTCTTTCATCACGTGATCGGCCTCAGCGGCCGCCGCGCGGATCTCGTCGCCGATATCCGGACCGTCGACCTCCGGGGCGGCGTCGCCCGCGAAGGTGAGCAGCTTGACGTTCTTTGCGCCCAGCACCGCGCCCAGGCCGCCGCGACCGAAGACCCGACTCCCCGAGGTGACGATCGCGGCGAACCGCACCTCGTTCTCGCCTGCGGGGCCGATGCAAGCGACGTGGGACGCGTCCAGCCCGTGTTCGTCCTCGACGTGCGCCGTCACGTCGGGGACGGTCGCTCCGGCGAGTTCCGGGACCGCCTCGAATTCGACGCCGTCGTCGGTGACGTGGACGGCGAGGAGGCGGTCGCTCGCGCCCGTAACCTCGATCGCGCCGTAGCCGGTGTTCAGGAACGGCCGCGAGAGGAAGCCGCCAGCGTTCGACGAGACGAGGCCGTCCGATAGCGGCGAGACGCCCGTGCAGTTCAGACGGCCGGTGTAGCTCGTCCGCGACGCCTGAAGCGGGCCGGCGCTAAACACGACGGCGTTGTCCGACCCCAGCGGGTCGACGTCGAACGGCACTCGGTCGTAGACGAGTTTCGTTCCGACGCCCCGACCGCCGAGGTACCGCGAGCGAACCCCCTCGATGGGTTCCGTCTCGGCCGTCCGCGCGCCGACGTCGATCGAGAGCAGCGGGCCTGGTCCGGTCAGCATGCGGTCGGGGGACGACGGCCACCGACATAAATGTGGGACACCATCGCACGGATTTCGGCCCGTCGACGGATCGGCGGTCGTCCCACATCGCCGCGACGGGTACTCTCTTAGGAGCGTTCGTGATACTGAACCGCATGGACGCCGTCGATCACATCAACGTCGACGTCGACGCACTGGCCCCCTGTTACGAGTTCTACCGCGAGACCCTCGACCTCGAGTTGGTCAGGCCGCCCGAGGACTTTCAGGGGGACCACGCCATGTTCCGGGCCGGCGAGACGGTCGTCACGCTCGCCGAGACCGGCCGCGCGGAGAACTGGGACGAGCGGGGGCTCGACCATCCCCTCGATAAGGCCCACCTGGCCTTCGAGACCGACCGCGAGACCTACGCAGCCCTAATGGACGAGTTAGACGGCCAGTTCCCGAAGCAGGGGCCGTACGACTGGGGCGAGTTCGAGGGGTTCTACTTCCTCGATCCGGACGGCAATCTCCTCGAAGTCGTCACGTACGACTCCCCGGACGGCGAGCGCGCGCGTCCGTTGCTCACCCACGACGACGTGGAGTGACGAGTGGAATCGATTCCGACCGAAAAACGGAGACGGGCCGTCGGCTATCGGCCGCTCAGAGATCGAGGCCGCCGTTGACGTCGATGACCTCGCCGGTGATGTAGCCGGCCTCCTCGGTGGCGAGGTAGCGGACGAGTCCGGCGATGTCGGTCACGCTGGCGAACCGGTCGAGCGGAATGTCGTCTCGGAGGTCCTCGCGGACGTCGTCGGGAATGGTCTCGACCATCTCGGTGCGGGTGAAGCCTGGCGCGATACAGTTGGCGGTCGAGCCCGACGACGCCAACTCCAGTGCGAGCGAGCGGGTAAAGCCAAAGAGACCGCTCTTCGCCGCCGCGTAGTTCGCCTGGCCGACGTTGCCCTGTTTCCCGATGATACTCGAGATGGCGATGAGCCGGCCGTGGTCGGCGCGCTCTATGTCGTCGTAGAACGCCCGCGTGCAGTTGAACGTCCCGTTGAGCGAGACGTCGATCGCGCGGTGCCAGTCCTCGGCGGTCATCTCCGCGAAGAGCCGGTCCTGCGTGATCCCGGCGTTGTTGACGAGTACGTCGATCGGTCCGAGCGCGTCGTGGACCGCATCCCGCATCTCGGCGACCGCCTCGCGATCGGTGACGTCGGCCCGGATCGGATAACCCATTCCCTCGCCGTCGGCCTCGGTGATCGACTCGGCGACCTCGTGGGCGGCCGCCTCCGAGGACCGGTAGTTGACGATGACCGTCGCGCCGTACCGACCCAGTTCGCGGGCGATGCTGCGACCGATGCCCCGCGAGGCGCCGGTCACCACACACGTCCGGTCGGCGAGCGGCTGTCGAGACGGGAGTTCCAACTCGTCCGCGTATCCGGCGGACTCCGCCGTCATCGCTGCCCCTCCAGCGGCATTGGCTGGTCGGCCAGGGAATTGCGCGCGGACGCCCCGATCGACTGCGTCTCGACCGCAGTGAGCCACCGGTCGACGGTGTGGGTTCGCTCCTCGTCCGTGCGTTCCGTACACGGAACGACCCCCCTGAGCGACTCCGCGTCGAGCGGCTTCGCGCCGACGGCAGTATCGGTTTCCGCCTCGGTCTCGGCCGCGGTCTCGGTCTCGGAGATCGCGAGCGCCACCAGCGGAACCCGCACCTGCTCGCGAGCGTCCGCCTCGACGCCGAGCGGCGACGCCGGGATCGTCCGGCGACGGAACGCCGGTTCGAGCGAGTACCCGCGCCGCTCGGCCCACCGTTCGAACGTCTCGACGAGGTCGTCCCGCGTCGGACGGTCCGCGTCCGCGATGGCGTGTTGCGACGGCCACCGACTGACTCGCACGTCGTCGACGGCGTTTCGCTCGTCGAGCGTCCGCAGGCGGTCGACGAGTGCGTCGACCTGATCGGTAACGGCACTGGGAACGGCCGATCGAACGTAGCAGTCGACGCAGACGTCGTCGCCGAATTCGGGCTCGACGAACGGGAACGCCGCGGGTGTGTGATTATTGGCAGACATAGCCATCCTCCGTGCGCCGGACAAGTCCCTTCTCGGCGAGCGAATTGAGAATCGCAAAGAGCGTAAGCTTGGACAGCCCCAGCATCCGCTGGAGTTCGGTTGCCCCCGCCTGATCGGTGACGCGGAGAGACAGGTACACGAGTTTCGCCTGTGCCGACGTGAGTTCGTCCGGAACCGCAAGTTGGTGTTCGCTCGTAGACATCATCAAAGCGGGCCACAAGCGTGCATATAAAATTGGATAGAGATGTGCGCACATGTAACATATATGTTCTCAAATGATCTTTATTGCCCTATAATATAACCGAGTGAACTACGGGCGGACGATGCGTCGCCGAGAGGATGATGTCCACGAGTGGCCGTCGCGTGACGGCCAACCGTGCGCGGTTCCGGAACGGCGTCGGTACCTCCGGATCGACCGCACCGGAACGGTTGGATTCGAAGGGGAAAGTTGTAGGGCCAATACACTTTGGTATATGTGCCGTGAGTCCGCGCACCGATGTCGGACACGGTCGCAGACTCGGCGTTGCACCGGACCGTGGCGCGCTCACACGCTGACCCGAAAGACGAGGCTATCCTCGGCCGAATACCGCTGCTACGGACGTGACCGGTGTGTCTATCCGCCGTCGCTATCGGTCACTCGGATGCTCGAACCCAAATACTTCGAGAGCACCTCCGAGACGTTCTCGGCATTGAACGCCGCGAGATCGTCCGCGATCTCGGCCTTCAGGGCGTCGAAGTACGCCTGGTCGACCTGCAGCTCGCGGAAGTCGACCGCCTCGACGGCGTCTTCGGGAACGCCGAGCCACTCCGCGGCGAGCCGACGGGCGTGGTCCCGATCGGAGACGTCGCCGCGCCAGAGCGTGTTTCGGAAGAACAGCCAGCCCTCGGTGCCGGGCTCCGGCGCGTCGCGAAAGAGCGTGACCGTCGTCTCTGCGCTGCTCGCCTCGAGGGAGACGGCCTCGTGGTCGGGTTCGAGCCGGAGCCGGACGCGGAAGACGTAGCGTGCGTTCATGTCGGAGCCGTCGTCGGACGTGACGAGACGGGTTACTCCCCGCGCTCGGATTCGATCAGTTCCGCCATCTCGATATCGTCTTCGGTGATGCCGCCCGCCTCGTGGGAGGTCAGACGGATCTCGACTTCCTCGTATCGGATGACGATCTCAGGGTGGTGGAACTGCGATTCGGCGATCTCGCCGACCATCTGGGCGAAGTTGACGCCCCGGAGATAGTCGTCGAACTCGTAGGTGCGGACGATCTCGTCGCCGTCGCGCGACCAGTCGTCGGGACATTGCGCCTCGATCTCCTCGTCGGACAGGAGGTCAGCCATGTGGAGTCGAACGCAAGCCAATCAAATAACGATTGTGCCGCGTACCCACCCGACGGCGGCCGGACGGCCCCGGTCGACGGGCAATTC
Organism: Natrinema salifodinae; assembly: GCF_900110455.1. Taxonomy (NCBI): domain Archaea; kingdom Methanobacteriati; phylum Methanobacteriota; class Halobacteria; order Halobacteriales; family Natrialbaceae; genus Natrinema; species Natrinema salifodinae. The sequence continues at coordinate 534,017 of NZ_FOIS01000003.1, forward strand.
GACTGTCGCTCGATCCGGCACCCGTTACCGTCGCTCGAGCCGCGAGCGCTCGCCCGCGGGCTGAAGTTCGGCGTCGACCAGCGTCTCGTAGGCCCGCCGGAACCGCTCGGAGAGCGCCTGGTGGGAGATGCCGAGTTCGTCGGCCAGTTCCTCCATCGAGATGTCCCGGGGAATCTCGAAGTAGCCGTACTCGAGGGCGGCCTCGAGGGCCTCCTCCTGCTCGGGCGTCAACCGCGTCTCGCGGTCCCCCGCTTCGCTCACGTCGGTCACGCGCCGGAGGTCGGCGTTGATACCGCGGTCGACCAGGCGGTCGTAGGCGTCACAGAGGGTATCGCGATCGCGGTACCGGACCGTCACCTGCCACCAGCCGTCGCTTGCCCGCGCCTCGAGCAGCGAGCCGCCGTCGACGAGCAGGTCGTCCCAGAGCCTGGTCGTGTCCGTCTCCTCGACGAAGGTGACGTCGTACAGTAGTCGGGAATCCGTTTCGACGAGGAGTTCGGCGGCCGCAACCGTGGGGTCGGCCGCGAAGGCGCGCTCGACCGTCTCGCGGTCGACGCCGGCCACCCACAGGGAGGGACGCGTCTTCGACACCGAGGACTCGAGTTCGAACGTGGCCTCGGGCGCGCGTTCGAAGGCGATCGCCAACGCCGCGTCCGCCGCCGGAAGCCGGAGGTCGGCTATCGTCGACATCGGGCGTTCTACACCGCCGCGGCGTAAAAACGGCTGTTACGACGTGGCTGACTGTCGGGTTCGGTGATATCCGCACTACGGGTTGCTCTCCCAGTTCTCGACGCGCACCGTCTCGCCGGCCGGGATCCCCTCGCGGTCGTCGTCGACGACGACCCAGCCGTCGGCCAGGGCGACGCTCGAGAGGACGCCCGAGCCGCTGGCCCGCGTCGGCGTCGCCGTATAGCCGGGCTCGTCGGGGTCGCGGGCCGACTCCTCGAGGTCGCGGTCCTCGAGTTGAACCCGGGCGAACGTCCGCGTCCCGGGCTCGCTCGGGATCTTGCGCTCGAGTTTCGCCCGCGCGGTCGGATGGGAGTCGGGCGTCGTCCCCTCGAGCCAGCGCAGTGTGGGCCGGAGGAACTGGACCGCATTGACGATACAGGCGACGGGATACCCGGGCAGCGCGAGCACGGGCGTGTCCTCGACGATCCCCAGACAGACCGGATGGCCCGGTTTGAGCCCGACGCCGTGGACGAGCACCTCGCCCAAGTCGTCGATCACTTCCGGCAGGAGGTCGCGCTCGCCGACGGAGGAGCCGCCGGTCGTTACGACTACGTCCTTCGTGAGATCGCGCTGGATGGCCACCCGCAGCGACTCGGGGTCGTCGGTGACCACGTCGCGGTAGGTCGCGCGAGCGCCCCACCGCTCGGCTAGGCGCGACACCGTGAGCCCGTTGGTCTCGATCACCTCGCCTGGTCCGGGCTCGCCCTCGACGAGTTCCTCGCCGGTCGGGATCACGCCGACGGAGGGGCGCTGAGCGACTGCGACCCGGCCGTAGCCCGCCGAACGGAGGAGTCCGAGGTCGGACGGGCGGAGCCGGTGACCGGCGTCGTAGAGGTGCTGGCCCTCCGCGACGTCCTCGCCGACGGGGGCGACGTTTTCGCCCTCCGCGACGGCGTCCTCAACCTCGAGTTCGCCGGCGGACTCGAGTTCGGTGACGTGTTCGATCATCACGACGGCGTCGGCGCCCTCGGGGAGGGCGCTGCCGGTGTGGACCCGCGCGGCCGCGTCGGGGTATATTTCGTCGGCGGTGGCGTGCCCGTTGTCGCTCCCATCGGCGGGATCGGGCTCGGCGACCCGCAGCACTTCCGGCGAGCGCTCGCTGGCCCCGAACGTGTCCGCGGCCCGGACGGCGTAGCCGTCCATCGCCGCCCGCCGGTAGTGGGGAACGTCGCGGGCGGCCGTCACGGGTGCGGCGAGGACGCGCCCGTCTGCGCGGTCGACGTCGACGGTCTCGGTCCCGCAGGGCACGTTCGCGTCGGCATCGTCCCCCCGCTCCTCGATCGCCTCCCTGAGAATTCGGCGCGCCTCGTCGACCGGCGTTCGGACCTTGAAGCCGGCCTCCGTGCGCTCGCGGTCGGCACCTTCCATACCGGAACTCGGGTCGTCGGACGCCAAAAGCGTGGGGGAACCGCCGACCGGCCGACCGGCCGACGCCGGCGACGGCGCAGGCGGCCGCCGGTCCAAGCCCGTCGCCGCCGGGAGCCGCCGAGAATCGGCCGCGACCGCGGGCTTTTTCGTATCGGCGTTCGAACCTGTAGCCATGTCAGCGCTCCGCGACGCGTTGCGGGACCTCTCCGAGGACGTCTTCTTCGATCTGCTCGAGAGCGAGGAAGCCTACCTGCTCGTGCTCGACGTGCCCGGGGTCACCGCCGAGTCGCTCGATATCGCGATCGACGACGGTCGCATCTCCATCGACGCCCACCGGGAGAAAGAGCCGGTCGACGACTTCCGGTACCTCGAGGAGAACCGGTCGCTGTTTCTCGACGTCGACCTCCCGCTTCCCGACGATGCCTCCGACGCCGGCGTCGAGGCGACGGTCGATCGGGGCGTCCTCGAACTGACTCTCCCGAAACGCGGTTCCGGCGGCGAGACGACGATCGACATCGTCGACGAGGACACCTAACGCGGGGTGACCGAGGCTGGCCTCACTCCGCGCGTACAAGCGGTTCGTCGTCGTCGCGTGGCAGTTCCTCCCGCTGTTGCTCGCCTACGCCCGCGACCGTCGGCGCTTCCTCCTGTTCGGCCCCCGACGCCAGGTCGGCACCGAGGTCCACCGCCAGCGGGCCGAGCGATTGCTCGAGTCGCTGCTGACGCTTGGACCGACGTTCATCAAACTCGGCCAGTTGCTCTCGACCAGGCCCGACGTGCTCCCGCCGGCGTACATCGACGTGCTCTCGGCGCTGCAAGACGAGGTCCCGCCGGCACCCTGGCCCGAAGCCAAGGACGTGCTCGAGGACGAGCTCGGCCCCGTCGACGAGCGCTTCGCGGCGTTCGACAGCGACCCGATCAGCGGTGCCAGCCTGGGCCAGGTCTACCGGGCGCGCGTCGACCCCGGTGCAGTCGAGACGAACCCCGTCACCGACGTCGACGGGCGCGAGGTCGCGGTGAAGGTCCGCCGGCCGAACATCGAGGCTCTGGTCCGGGCCGACCTGCGGGTCATCAAGTGGTCGCTGCCGATCCTGCTGTACTTCGTCGACGACTCGCGGGCGTTCTCGCTGGAGAACCTGGCCGACGAGTTCGCGAAGACGATCCGCGAGGAGATGGACTACGAGCGCGAGGCCGAGATGTTGGCCGAGATCCGGTCGAACTTCGCGGACGACGATCGGTTTCTCATCCCCGAAGTGATCGAGAGCCACTCGGGGCCGCGGGTGCTCACGATGGATTACATCGAGGGGACGAAGATCAACGACCTCGAGGAACTCGAGCGCAAGGGACTCGACCGGACGGAAGTTGCGGAGAACCTAGAGCGGGCGTACCTGCAGATGATCATGGACGACGGGGTCTTCCACGCCGACCCGCACCCGGGCAACCTCGCGGTGACCGACGAGGGGCGGATCGTCTTCTACGACTTCGGCATGTCGGGCCGGGTCGATCCGTTCGTCCAGGAGAAGATCATCGACTTCTACGTCGCCGTCGCTAACCAGGACATCGACGCGATCCTCGACGCCCTGATCGAGATCGGGACGCTCTCCCCCGACGCCGACCGCGGCGTGATGGCCGAGGTGATGGAACTGGCCATCCAGGACGCCCGCGGCGAGGACGTCGAACAGTACCGGGTCAATCAGATCGTCGGCCAGATCGAGGATTCGATCTACGTCTTCCCGTTCCGGCTGCCGAAGAACCTCGCGCTCGTCCTCCGGGTCGCGACCGTCGTCGAAGGGGTCTGCGTCACGCTCGATCCGGACTTCGACTTCATCTCGGTCGCGACCGCCTACCTGACCGAGCAGGGCTACCGCGAGGAGTCCATCCGCCGCTACCTCGAGGAGACCGGCCGCCAGCTCCGCGAGACGAGCGAGTCGCTGACCAGGCTCGCACCGAAAGCCGAGCGGACGCTCGACCGGCTCGAGCGCGACGACCTCTACGTCCGCATTGGCCTCGAGGACGACGAGAACGTCTTCGACAAGCTCGCCAAGCGCCTGGTCTACGGCATGTTGCTCACGATGTCGCTGTTCTCGATGGGCGTGCTGTACGCACTCGAAGCGCCCCGGGCGTCGATCGTCGCCGCGGTCTTCTCGGTGGTCGTGACGGTCCAGCTCTACCGCTCGTTCCGCAAACCGGAGTCGATCCACGCGCGCCCGCAGTTCACCCGGCACAACCTGCGGCAGCGACGCGGCGAGGAGTGACCGCGTTCGGCCCGCCACACGGGCACCGAGCCTCTTTCCGCACCGGCCTCGAACGGACGGTATGGACTACGATCGGATCGCCGATCTGTCGCTGACGATCGACCGGATCGGGACCGAGCGGCTGGAACGCGAGACTTCGAGCGATTTCACCCGCGTGACGACCGAGTTCGCGCTTTCGGGGCCGGCACCGAACGGCGACGGGGACAGAGACGACGACGGCACGGTCACGGGCCGCGGCGAGGACGTCACCTACGAGACCGCGGATCACGACCGCCTGGCGGAGACCGGCCTCCCGGACCTGACCGGCGACTACACCGTCGACTCGTTCTCCGAGCGCCTGGCCGACGTCGACCTCTTTCCGGGCGGCGCGCCCGACCGCGAGGTCTTCCGCAACTACCGGCGGTGGGGGCTCGAGAGCGCGGCGCTGGACCTGGCTCTCCGCCAGGCGGAGACGGACCTGGCGAGCGCGCTGGATCGATCGCCCGATCCCGTCCGGTTCGTCGCGAGCACCCGCCTCGGCGAGCCGCCGACGACCGACCGGCTCGAGCGGTTGCGCGAGCGGGTCCCCGACCTCGAGTTCAAACTCGATCCGATCTCGGCGTGGGACGCGGGCCTGGTCGCGGCCATCGACGAGACGGTCGGGACGGACGCGGTCCGCATCCTGGATCTCAAGGGTCGGTACGAGGGAACCGAGGTCGACGCGCCGGCGGACTCCGACCTGTACGAACTCGTGCTCGACGCGTTCCCGAACGTCGTCGTCGAGGATCCCGCGTTGACCGACGCGACGCGGCCGCTGTTCGAGGACCCCGATATTCGCTCGCGGGTCTCCTGGGACGCGCCGATCCACGGTCTAGCGGACATCGAGGACCTCCCCTGGGAGCCCGACTGGCTCAACGTCAAGCCCTCCCGGTTCGGCTCGCTCGAATCTCTCTTCGAGACGATCGATTACTGCGAGCGACGCGGAATTCGAATGTACGGCGGCGGGCAGTTCGAACTCGGCGTCGGCCGCGGGCAACTTCAGGCGCTCGCGTCGCTGTGCTATCCCGACTCGCCGAACGACGTCGCGCCGGGTGCGTACAACGATCCCGAGGTCGGAGACGGCCTCCCGGCGAGTCCGCTCGACCCGCCCGCGACGTCGGGTGGGTTCCGGTGGTGACCCGCGTCGGGACACGCCGCAGGTCGAATCGGCGGCCTGGCGCCGTCGGAAGGTTAAGGGTCGCGAACGCGCTTGTCGAACGGGATCTCGTCACTGCCGTAGAGCCAACCGAAACGCGCCTGTTCGGGCCGCTGGCAGGCGGATTCGGGACCTGCGCCGTCGACTCCCGCTGAACCACGGTCGGTCCCCACTCGTTGCAGCGAGGTGGCCAGTGAGACGTGTTGGCGGACAGAACTCGCTGTAGCGGCCATTCCAAACGGTTTATGCACGTCGGTTGATTACGCCGGAATATGGCGAAACAGCAGACCGAAGTTCGCGACCTCCAGGAAGGGAGCTACGTAATGATCGAGGACACGCCGTGTAAGATCAACTCCTACTCGACGGCCAAGCCGGGCAAACACGGCAGCGCCAAGGCCCGTATCGAGGCCGAGGGCGTTTTCGACGGGAAGAAGCGCTCGCTGTCCCAGCCCGTCGACGCGAAGATCTGGGTCCCGATCATCGAGCGCAAACAGGGCCAGATCGTCTCCGTCGACGGGGCGGACATGCAGGTGATGGACCTCGAGACCTACGAGACCATCACGATGCGCGTCCCCGAGGACGCGGACGTCTCCCCCGACGAGAACATCGAGTACCTCGAGATGGAAGACCAGCGAAAGATCGTCTAATGTTTCCCGGGGCGGCTGACGAACGCGAGGGGACCGACGCGGTGGCACAGGCCGACCGTGGAGGCGCGAACTTCGTGGTCGTCGGTGCGCCCCTGGACGCCACGACGACCTTTCAACCGGGGACCCGATTCGGGCCCCGACGGATCCGTTCTTTTGCCGAGCCGTTCGACGATTACGACCACCGGACGGACCAGCACTTCTCGGACCTCGGCGTCATCGACCGCGGCGACGTCCGCGCGTGGGACGACGTCGAAGACTATCTCGAGTACCTGACGAGCACGCTCCGCGAGGCCGTCTGGAACGACGCCGTCCCCCTGACGCTCGGGGGCGAGCACACCGTCTCGCTGGCGGGCGTCCGCGCCGTCGAACCCGAGGTGTTCGTCTGCTGCGACGCCCACCTCGACCTCTACGACGCCTACGACGGCAACCCGCTGTCCCACGCCGCCGTGACCAGGCGAATCCTCGAGGACGTCGACTCGGTCGAGGAGGCGATCGTCCTCGGCGCCCGCACCGGCAGCGAAGCGGAGTGGGAGCGCGCGGCCGCGGACGACGTGACCGTCGTCCCGCCTGAAGACGTGGCGGCGTGGGACCCCGACGACCGCCTCGCCGACCGCGAGGTCTACCTGAGCGTCGACATCGACGCCGCGGACCCAGGCTACGCGCCGGGAACCGGCACGACGGAGCCGTTCGGCCTCGAACCGCGCGAGTTGCGCGACGTCGTACGCGCGGTCGCACCGCGGGCCGGCGGGTTCGACGTAGTCGAGGTCAACGACCGCGACGACGGCCAGGCGGCCGCGCTCGCGGGGAAACTCGTCCGGGAGTTCGTCTTTTCGCATGCCGACGAATGAGTCATCGCTCCCGTCGGCCTCGTCGGGATCCTGCGTTACTCCGGGCCCACACCGGCCGGCGGTTCGCCGCCGATTCCGCGCTCGCGGGTCCGCCGATTCGGTCGGACGACGCGCACATCGCGGCTCGCTGCGCGAGTAGGGATCCGCTCAGACCACTACGTCCCAGGTGTGGCCGCAGTTTTTGCATTCCAACATTCTTCTCACTTCTGGACCGAGCAGTTCCCCCTCGATTTCCGTTCCCGCCCGTTTCTTACAGTCCGGACACCTCACCCCTTTCATCCCGTATGAATATGAGATCTGGCTCGCATAAACTGTGTCGGCGACTGGACAGCCGTTCGAAGCGTTCCGATGGACTCGAGCGAGAACGCACGTTTTTCACGGTCCGAACGAACGGGCGGGTATGATCGAGGCGACGCTTTGTTTCCCGCTTCGGACCATCAGTCGCGGCGACGATCCGACCGCCGACGGCGACGACGGCCGCGAAGTACTCCTGATCGAGAAGCGACGCGGCCTGGGCGAGGGGTGGTACAACGGCCCCGGCGGCAAGTGCGAACCGGGTGAGACACCGCAGGAGTGTGCGGTCCGCGAAACGCGCGAGGAGGTCGGCCTCGACGTCCGCGACCTCGAAAAGGCAGGTGAACTCCGATTCCTGCTCGACGGCGAGGTCCACACCTTCTGTCACGTCTTCCGCACTCGCTCTTTTACCGGCGAGCCGACGCCCTCCGAGGAGGCCAGGCCGGAGTGGGTTCCGATCGGGGACGTGCCCTACGACCAGATGTGGGAGGACGACCGACTCTGGCTGCCTGGCGTGCTCGAGGGGAAGACGGTGCGCGGCGAGTTCCGGTTCGAGGGCGGCGAGCCCCTCGACGAAGCGGCGTTCGTCGACCACGACCTCGAGTGGGACGTCTCGTTCTGAGCCGTCAGTTCCGCTGATCGCTGCGGGTGCGATTCCGCGCGGTCGCCGATTCCGGCGACTCGCTCGTCCGGTTACGGCTTCAGCACGACTTTCCCGGAGCTCTTGCGGTCCTCGATGTACTGGTGGGCTTCGGCCGCGTCCGCGAGCGCGAACGACTCGCCCAGGACGACCTCGAGGTCGCCGCTCGCGAGGCCCTCTGTGAGATCGGGGACCGCCTGCATCACCCTGCTCGGGTCGTGGGCGGCCGCCTGGCCCAGGTGGAATCCCTTGACGGTCTTGTTCTCGAAGAGCAGGCGCTGGTTCTCAGCCGCGGCGGGGACGCCGCTGGCGACGCCGTAGGTGACCATCCGGCCGAAGTGAGCCATCGCGTCGAGACTGCGCTCGAAGACGTCGTCGCCGACGCTCTCCAGGACGAGGTCGACGCCCTCGCCGTCGGTCTCCGCGTCGACGACCTCGCGGAAGTCCGTCTCGGTGTAGTTGATCGGGTGGTCACAGCCCAGGTCGGCCGCCAGGTCGAGTTTCTCCCGCGTGCTCGCGGTGCCGAAGACCTCGGCGCCGGCGTTGGACGCGAGCTGGACGGCGGCCGTGCCGACCCCGCCCGCGGCGGCCTGGATCAGGACGGACTCGCCGTCCTCGAGCCCGCCCCACTCGAAGAGGCAGGCGTGGGCGGTGAGGAACTGGACGGGAAAGCCGGCGGCCGCCTCGAAGCTCATCCCTTCGGGAACGGGAAAGAGCAGCCCGGCGTCGGCGACGGCGTACTCCGCGTAACCGCCGGTGTCGAGCATCGCGACGACGCGGTCGCCCTCGGAGACGTCTTCGACGCCCTCGCCGACGGCATCGACCGTGCCCGCGGCTTCCATCCCAGGGACGTAGGACGGCTCGGGACCGCCCGGGTAATGGCCGCGACGTTGCATGACGTCCGCGAAGTTGATCCCTGCGGCTTCGACGTCGATCCGGACCTGGCCGGCCGCCGGCTCCGGGGTCGGAACGTCGACGACCGAGAGTTCGTCGCTCTCGCCGTACGCGTCGACTTCGATCGCTTTCATATCCATCGTTCCTACCAGCCTCGCGTGCATAAAACCGAGAGAACCGGAGGAAACGAACCAACGGTTTGCAGTTTGATCGACGTTTCACTGCGAGAACCGACGTTCGCCCGCTCGGCGACCCGTCGTCGGCGACGTCCCGGCGCGTCCGCCCTTCGTATGGTTTAAGCCTGCGCTGACTGCATGTCGTAGCAATGAGCGACGAGAGTCAAGAACTCGGGATCACCGAGTCAAAATCGCACAAGCCCGGCGAGTGGTACGCCGAAGTCGTCCAGAAGGCCGGCCTGGCGGACTACGCGCCCATGGGCGGGTTCATCGTCACGAAGCCCCGCGGCTACGCGCTCTGGGAGGCCATTCAGGACGCGCTCGACGGCTGGTTCAAAGAGACCGGCGTCGACAACGTCTACTTCCCGATGTTCATCCCCGAGAGCTTCCTCGAACGGGAAAAGGACATCGTCGAAGGGTTCGACCCCGAGGTCGCGTGGGTCACCCAGGGCGGCCACGACGAACTCGAGGAGCGCCTGGCGGTGCGCCCGACCAGCGAATCCATCATCGCGCCGTTCATGGCCGACTGGGTCCGCAGTCACCGCGACCTTCCGCTGCGCCTGAACCAGTGGTGTTCGGTCGTCCGCTGGGAGGCCACGGAGACGAAGCCGTTCTTCCGGACGAAGGAGTTCATGTGGCAGGAGGGCCACACCGCCCACGCGACCGACGAAGACGCCTGGGAGGAGGTCTGGACCCGACTCGACCAATATGAGCGCGTCTACGAGGACGTGCTGGCGATTCCGGTGCTGCGCGGGAAGAAGCCCGAACACGACAAGTTCCCCGGCGCGGACACCACGACGACCGTCGAGGCGCTGATGCCCGACGGCAAGTCCGTTCAGGGTGCGACCAGCCATAACCTCGGGCAGAGCTTCGCCGAGGCGTTCGACATCACCTTCGCCGACGAGGACGAGGATGAGCGGACCGCTTACACCACCTCGTGGGGGCTCTCCTGGCGCGCGCTCGGGGCACTCATCATGACCCACGCCGACGATCAGGGGCTCGTGCTCCCGCCGACGATCGCACCCACCCAGGTCGTGATCGTCCCGATCTGGCAGGAGGACACGAAAGACGACGTCCTCGAGTACTCCGAGGAAATCGCCGACGATCTCGAGGAAGCCGGCTTCCGCGTCGAACTCGACGACCGCGACGAGCGCAATCCTGGCTTCAAGTTCAACGAGCACGAACTCAACGGCGTTCCCCTCCGGCTGGAGATCGGCCCCTACGAAGTCGAGGACGAGGAAGTCACGCTCGTCCACCGCCCGGACAGCGAAGAGACCGTCGAGGACCGCGACGGGATCGTCGATGCCGTCGACGAGCACCTCGAGGAAATCTACGACAAACTCTACGAGACGGCCGCGGAGAACCTCGAAGCGAACGTCCGCGAGGCCCACAGCCCGGAGGAGATCCTCGGGACGATCGGCCAGCACGGCGGCTACGTGAAGACGCCGTGGTGCGGCGACGAGGCCTGCGAAGAGGTAATCAAGGAGAAGATCGCCGCCGAAATCGTCATGCAACCGCTGGACGACGAGGGCGGTCGGACGGCCGGCGAGGTCCCCGAACCCGACCACGACGAGTGCGGCGTCTGCGGCGATCCCGCCGACGAGGTCGCGTACTTCGCGAAGTCGTACTGATCGACCGCGACCCGATCGGGCGGTTCGACGAGCGCTCGACCAGGCGGCCGCGCGCCGACGCGAACGTCGACAACTGGTGAATTGCGGGAGACAATCCCTCACACGCCTAAAGAGTTAGCCCGATATTGCTTACCGGGGGAAACGGTCTAGAAAAACGTGGTGTTCACTCTGGTGGGTGAACACTACGTGCCTCTGACATGACTCCCTCCGCCGGGGGAGTTTTCCTGATCAAATCCGTCAGCGCTGCGGCTCGCGCTCCGAAGACAGTCGTGATAAATCATGTTATATTGCTGTCCATATGCCTTATATCTGTATATATGTGTTTAAAAAACACTTAGCCATAATGGGTTAGCCTCTTATATTGGTTTCCGCTATGGCGTGGTATGCCACAGCCACATATAGCGTCATCCACCGAGCGTTCGCAGGGGCTCGCCGACCCCGAGGACGCGCGGTCGAACTGCGGCGTCGGCGTCGTCATGGACCTCGATGGGGACGGGGGCCACGACGTCGTCGCCGACGGGCTCGAACTACTCCACAATCTCGAACACCGCGGAACGACCGGCGCGGAGAAAGACACCGGTGACGGGGCCGGTATTATGCTTCAGACGCCGGATTCGTTCCTCCGGGACGTTCTCGACGCCGACCTCCCGGGCACCTATGCCGTCGGTTCGCTCTTTCTGCCCCAAGACGAGACGGCCCGCGAAGCGCTCGTCTCGCTGGTCGAAGAGACCGTCGCGACCTACGACCTCGACGTCCTCGAGTGGCGGGACGTCCCGACGAACAACGACGACCTCGGGAAGACGGCCGTCGACTCCGAACCCGACGTCTGGCAGGTCGTCGTCGTGCCCGAGGACGACATCTCCGGCGACGACTTCGACCGCCGGCTCTACGTCGCCCGACGCGCGCTCGAAAACGCCGTCGAAGCCGCCGATATTGAGAACAAGGAACGCTTCTACGTCGTCTCCCTCGACTCGAAGACCGTCGTCTACAAGGGGCTGCTGAAGGGCGAGCAGGTACCCGCCTACTACCCCGACCTGACCGACGAGCGACTGGAATCGACGTTCGTGATGGTCCACGAGCGGTTCTCGACCAACACGCTCGGCGCCTGGCACCTCGCGCACCCCTACCGGAACATCATCCACAACGGCGAGTTCAACACCATTCAGGGCAACATCAACTGGATGCGCGCCCGCGAGACAGACATCGAGAGCGACGTCCTCGACGATCTCGAGGCGGTCAAGCCGATCATCGACGATCCCGACCAATCGGACACCGCGAGCGTCGACAACGCACTCGAACTGCTCATGCAGGACGGGCGTGACCTCGAACACGCCCTCCGGATGCTCGTTCCTGAGGCCTGGCGGGGCGACGACGAGATGGATGAGGACCGCAAGGACTGGTACGACTTTCACGCCTCGCTGGTCGAGCCGTGGGACGGGCCCGCGCTGGTCGCGGCGACCGACGGCGAGCGCGTCGGCGCCGTCCTCGACCGTAACGGGCTCCGTCCCTGCCGGTACGACGTGACGACGGACAACCGGCTGATCATGGCCAGCGAGGCCGGCGCGTTAGAGACCGAACCCGCTGAGATCGAGGAACGCGGCCGCCTCCAGCCCGGCCAGCTATTCCTCGCCGATCCCGACGAGGGCCGGGTCATCCCTGACGAGGAGGTCTTCGAGGACCTCACCGACGACCGCTACGGCGAGTGGGTCGAACAGGAGCAGGTCCACCTCGACGACATCCGAACCACGAACGACCGGACGCCCCAGCAGGAAGTCGCGGGGCTGCGCGACTACCAGGCGGCCTTCGGCTACACCCACGACGAGCTCGAGAACCTGATCGAGCCGATGACCCAGAAGGGGAAGGATCCGGTCGGCTCGATGGGCGACGACACGCCGCTGTCGGTCCTCACCGAGTTCAACCGGCCGCTGTTTTCCTACTTCAAGCAGCTGTTCGCACAGGTTACCAACCCACCGCTGGACTACATCCGCGAGGAGCTCGTGACGTCGATGGAGTCCCGGCTGGGCTACCAGCGCAACCTGCTCGACGAGTCCCCCGAGCACGCCCGCCAGCTCGTGCTCGACTCGCCGATTCTCACCGACGTCGAACTCGAGTCGATCCGCGACTGCGAGGCCAACGGCATCACGGCCGCGACGATCGACATCACCTACGAGCCCGCGAGCGACGAGCCCGGCGACGACCTCGAAGCGGCGATCGAGCGCGTCCGCGAGGACGCCGTCGAAGCCATCGAGGACGGCCACGACGTCATCGTCCTCTCGGACCGCGGCATCGACGAGGACCGGGTCGCGATCCCGAGCCTGCTGGCGACCGGCGGCGTCCACCACCACCTCGTTCGCAACGGCCTTCGCAACCACGTCGGCCTGGTCGTCGAGTCGGCCGACCCGCGCACCGTCCACCACTTCGCGACGCTGGTCGGCTACGGCGCGGGCGCGATCAACCCCTACCTGGCCTACCAGACGATCGAGGACATCACCGCCGGCCCCGACGGCGCCGACGCCGAGGTCGCGATCGACGCCTACGTCGGCGCGGTCGAGGACGGCCTCCTGAAGATCATGGCCAAGATGGGCATCTCGACGGTCGAGAGCTACCAGGGCGCCCAGATCTTCGAGGCCGTCGGCCTCGACTCGGACCTCGTCGCGGACTACTTCGAGGGGACCGAGAACCGAACCGAGGGGATCGGCCTGGCCGAGATCGAGGCGGACCTCCGCGAACGCCACGTGGCCGCCTTCGGCGGCGAAGAGGAGCCAAACCTCGACCGCCACGGCGAGTTCGAACACCGCTCGGGCGGGATCCACCACCAGTGGAACCCCGACACCGTCGGCGCACTCCAGCAGGCGGTCCGCTCGAACGACTACGAGCGCTATCAGGAGTTCGCCGCGAAGATCAACGACCAGCAGCAGAACCTCCAGACCCTGCGCGGGCTCCTCGAGTTCGAGTCCGACCGCGACCCGGTCCCGGTCGAGGAGGTCGAGCCGATCAAAGACATCGTCGAGCGATTCTCGACGGCGGCGATGTCGCTGGGTTCGCTCTCGCCGGAGGCCCACGAGAACAACTCGATCGCCATGAACCGGTTGGGCGGCAAGTCCAACTCCGGCGAGGGCGGCGAACCGCCCGAACGGTTCGGCACCGAACGCGAGTGTAACGTCAAGCAGGTGGCCTCCGGGCGCTTCGGCGTCACCTCGACGTACCTCTCGAACGCCGACGAGCTGCAGATCAAGATGGCCCAGGGCTCCAAGCCAGGCGAGGGCGGCCACCTCCCCGGCTCGAAGGTCAACGAGATGATCGCCCACGTCCGCAAGTCCACGCCTGGCGTCGGGCTGATCTCGCCGCCGCCGCTGCACGACATCTACTCGATCGAGGACTTGAAGCAGCTGATCTTCGACCTGAAAGCCGCCAACGAGGAGGCGGACATCAACGTCAAGCTCGTCTCCGAGGCCGGCATCGGCACGGTCGCCGCCGGCGTCGCGAAGGCCAACGCCGACGTGGTCCACATCTCGGGCCACTCCGGCGGCACGGGCGCGTCGCCGCGCACCTCGATCAAGAACGCCGGTCTGCCCTGGGAGCTCGGCCTCGCGGAGGCCAACCAGATGCTGTGTGCAACCGGCCTGCGCGACCGCATCCGCGTCTCGACCGACGGCGGCATGAAGACCGGCCGCGACGTGGCCGTCGCCGCCCTGCTAGGCGCCGAGGAGTACGTCTTCGGGACGGCTTCCCTCGTGACCTCGGGCTGTGTCATGGCCCGGCAGTGTCACAAGAACACCTGCCCCGTCGGCGTTGCCACCCAGCGCGAAGACCTGCGCAAGCGGTTTCCCGGCGAGCCCGAGCACGTCATCAACTACATGACCTTCATCGCGCAGGAACTGCGCGAACTCATGGCCGAACTCGGCTTCCGCACGATCGACGAGATGATCGGCCAGGTCGACGTCTTAGAACAACGCGACGACGTCGACCATCCGAAGGCCCGCAACGTCGACCTCTCGGAGGTGCTAGCGGACCCCGGCAGCGAGGTCCGCCACAAGATCCGCGAGCAGGACCACGAGCTCGAGGACCAGCTCGACCACGATCTCATCGAGGCCGCGGCCGACGCCATCGAGGACCAGGAACCGGTCAGCCTCGAGACCGAGGTCACCAACGTCGACCGCACCGTCGGCGCGATGCTCTCGAACCGCATCACCAGCCGCTACGGCGAGCCCGGCCTCCCCGAGGACACGATCACCGTCGACCTCGAGGGGACCGCCGGCCAGAGCTTCGGCGCGTTCCTCGCCAGCGGCGTCTCGATGCACTTGGACGGCAGCGCTAACGACTACGTCGGCAAGGGTCTCTCGGGCGGCAAGATCGCGGTCCGAACCCCCGAGACGGCAGCCTACGATCCGACCGAGAACGTCGCGATCGGCAACGTCGCGCTCTACGGCGCGACCGACGGCCAGCTGTACGTCAACGGCGTCGCCGGCGAGCGCTTCGCCGTTCGAAACTCCGGCGCTAAGGCCGTCGTTGAGGGCGTCGGCGACCACGGCTGCGAGTACATGACCGGCGGCGTCGTCGCCGTCCTCGGCGAGACCGGCAAGAACTTCGCGGCCGGCATGTCCGGCGGCGTCGCCTATGTCTACGACCCCGACGACGAGTTCGCGGCGAAGGCCAACACCGGTATGGTC
The DNA here is from genome assembly GCF_900110455.1 of Natrinema salifodinae. Lineage (NCBI taxonomy): Archaea > Methanobacteriati > Methanobacteriota > Halobacteria > Halobacteriales > Natrialbaceae > Natrinema > Natrinema salifodinae. The sequence goes on from NZ_FOIS01000003.1 coordinate 549,343, forward strand.
TCGCTGCACGACGAACTCGAGGACAAAGACGAGCAGATGCTTCGCCGGCTCGTCGAGAACCACGTCGCCTACACCGGCTCCGAGCGGGGCGAACTCCTGCTCGCAAACTGGGAGCGCGCGCTCGACGCCTTCGTGAAGGTCATGCCCGAGGCCTACCACGAGGCGATCACCGAGCAGGGTTCGGACGACGTCCGCAACGAACTACCCGGTACGCCCGAGGCAGAGGCCGCGACCGAGTCGGCCAGCTTCGCGGCGAGCGACGACTAACGACCCGCGCGTACCGCTCTCTCGTTCTCGATTTCCGGCTCGCTTTCGGTGCTGACTACGCCGCCAGCCGCGCGTGAAAGTACGGAAATCGAACGTCGTCATCCTCGGCTAACTCGTCCTGAAACGTCCCGTCCGCGACGATCTCGAACCCGGCCGACTCGAGGTGGTTGCGGGTGGCCGCCGCGCCGGCCATGCTCCACTGCATTTCGGTGCCGGTCGCGAGCCAGTCCGGATTCGCGCCGGTCCACTCGGTGTGTCCCTCCGTGAGGAGCAGACGGCCGCCTGGCCGGAGCACGCGCGCGAACTCGTCGATCACCGTCGGATGGTCGTCCGCCGGGACGTGAATTACCGAGTAGAGCGCGGTGACGGCGTCGAAGCTATTCGCGACGAACGGAAGCGTCGTCAACTCGCCCTGACACAGCGCCGCATCGGGAACGAACTCGGCGGCCGTCTCGAGTTGGGACCGCGAAAAGTCGAGGCCGACGGCCAGGCCTGGTTTCTGCTCGCTCTCGTCCTCGTCCCCGATCGACGGATCGAGCGCGCGCTCGAGGACCGGACCGCCGTGTCCGCAGCCGGCGTCGAGGAGCCGAAACCCCGGCGCCAGCGCGTCGAACACCGACTCGAGGGCGACGGCCTCTTCGTCCGTCGCAACTCGCTCGCCGGCGTAGGTCGACGAGAGTTCGTCGTACGCACGGCGAACGTGGTTTCGATCCGTCATGCCCGATAAATACATTATGAGTGATAAGTGTCTTCTGCAGATACGTGTCCCGGTCACTCGTCCGTCGCGGTCGACGGCGTCGGCGATTGGGCCAGGTCGATCACGAGGACGGAGGTGCCGGTGTTGGGACTGCTCGTATCGGCGGTCGGGACGACGGCGGCAAAAACGAGGGTGATTTCGGTCGCGACGGCGCTCGGCGGGCGGGCCGCGTTAGCCGGAGCGGTAATCCTCGTCGTCGGTCGGATCGCGCTCGTGGACGTGGCGACGGTTGCTCATGTCGTCGTTCTCGTTCCGGCGCTGCCGGTGGCGCTCGTCACTCGAACCCTGCTCCGTCTCGCGGTCTTCTGTCCAGCTACCCTGCTCGGAACGCGGCCCCCGTTGCTGGTACTGCAGGCCGCCGCCGGACTGCTCGCGGTTCGTGCGGTGGCCCTGCCCGTGATCGGAGTAGCCGGTGTCACCGCGGTCGCGGTCGAACCGCTGGCTGTCGCCGTAGTCTCGATCCTGCTGCCCGTACTGATCGCCGCCCCGCTGGCGGCCGGCCTGGTTGCCCTCGCTTCGCTGATGGCGGCCGGCTTCGGACTGGCCCTGCCGGTACTGGCTGCCGTGTTGCTCGCCGCCCTGCCGATAGTTGGTGCCGCTCTGCTGCTGGCGGCGTTCGCCCTGCTGGTGTCGGCTCTCGCCACCCTGCTGGCGCCACTGCTCGCTCTCGTCGCCACGGCCGGCCTGGCCGGCGCGGCCCTGGTTGCGGTCCATGCCGCCGCCGGCCTGGGTGTCGCGGTTCTCGTGCCAGCGCTGCTGGGCGCCCTCCTGCTCTCGGCCGCGCTGGGTGCCCTGCTGGCCCTGCTGCTCGCTCCGATAGCGGTCGCCGCCCTGCTGCTGGCGGCCCTGGTTCTCCGTTCGATCGCGACTCTGCTGGCCGCGCTGGCCCTGCATCCGCTGTTGCTGCATCCGATCCTGGCCGCGCTGGTTCTCCGTTCGATCGCGACTCTGCTGGCCGCGCTGGCCCTGCATCCGCTGTTGCTGCATCCGATCCTGGCCGCGCTGGTTCTGCATCCCGCCCTGCTGGAAGGCCTGCTCCGACTGATCAGTTCCACGGGCACTCTGCTGGCCGCCCTGGCGCTGTCCGCCGGACTGTTGACTCCGTCGGCCCTGTTGGCCCTGTTGCTGTCGACCCTGCTGACCGAACTGCTGCTGGTTTCGCTGCCCGCTGCGGTGTCCCTCCCGCCGGGCTTCGCCACCGTACTCGAGGTTCGCCTGGTCGGTCGCGTTGGTCTCGAAGCCACTCTGCTGGCCGCCCTGGTGCTGGCCCTGCTGACCGGATCGCTGTCGGCCCTGGCCTCGTTGCTGTCGGCCCTGCTGACTCTGCCGACGGTTCATCCGCTCTTGCTGGCCGCCCTGGCGCTGACTCTGCTGGCCGGACTGTTGCCAGTCCTGCTGGTCGCCGCGCTGTGACCGTCCGCGCTGGGGGTAGTCACCCTGACGTGGCTGATCGGACTGTCCGCCGCGCTGACGGTCGCTACCGAACGACGTTCCGGAGCCGCGTCCCCAGCCGGCGTCGTCGGAGGACGCGCCCTGCTGGCCCTCGGTTCGTCGTCGTTCTCGGTCTCGGTGCTCGGGCCCCTGTGCGCCGCGGTCGTCGCTCTCGCCGCGGCTGAACAGGCCGTGGAGCCAGCCGCGGTCGCTACCGCCCTGGCCCCGGTTCTGATCGCCCCGATCGCGTTGGTCTCGACCGCGATCCTGCGTGCGATAGCCGGTGTCGTTCGACCGTTCGGTGCGCCCTTCGTCCCGGTTTCGGTCGGTGTCGTATCGGTCGTTCATAGTTGTGGCCGTCTCGTGGACCGTCGGTGTGGTTCGATCGCCGATCACTGACTCGCCCCGATCGGCGCGCTAGTCGCTGGTGACTGTGAGACTGCGAGTGATGCTAGGCCGAACGCGCGGATAAATCCTGAGCGTGAGTTCGCGTGCAAGGCCGAAACCGGCCGTTAGACGCCACACATTCGCCACATGCAGCACTCACCGGTGCCGCATCGACTGTCGGTGTCCGTCGCCGATTTCGTAGACCTGGCGGGCGTCCGTGTTCGGCCCGAACGCGAACAGGCCGCGGGCGGGCTCGTGTTCGTAGGTTACCCACTGGGGGAGGAACTGAGCCCCGATGAGCTTGCGGACGGCGAGCTGTTTGAGCCGGGCGTCCGGCACGAGCTGATCCGTCAGCCGGAGATCGACGATGCCGTCGAAGACGTACTCCGCCTCCGGGGGGCCGCCCTCGCCCGCCGTCGATGCCGCGGCGACGACTGGAACGAACCGCGCCTTACAGACGGTCGCCCGGACGTCCGTGACGAACTCGTGGACCAGCCGGTCCTGGAGGATCGACTCGAGTTCGTCCAGCGAGTCGAGCGTGACCAGGCCGGTCTCGGTCATCTCGAGGTCGTCGAGCGCGCCCCGGAGGCTGTTGATCAACTCGCGGCGGTCGCCGGGATCGCGAACTTCGACGATCGCGTCCTCGGCGGCCTCGCCAACGAACGTCGACCAGTCGTTGCGCTGCTCGAGGAACTCCTCGCGGTCGTCGAGCCGGTGGGTGAAACAGTCGATGATCCGCAGGCGATCGGTTTCGAGGGCCGGCAGAACGTTCCAGCCGTTCTGGTAGAACCGCTCGAGGGTCGCCGTCGGCGGGTTAGCGAAGGACATGACGACCGCGGGTTCGCCGCGTTCGAGGGCGCGCCAGGCGAGTTCGATGCCGAGTTCGGCCCGTCGGGTACCCTCGTCGCCCGAGAGGAGGAGAAAAGAGTCGGCGGGGATGCCGTTCGGGACGAGCGAGTCCAGCGGTTCGACCCCGGTGACGACGCGCTTGTATGCGACGGGGTCGACCATCGTCGAGTCGTCGGCGGCGGCCTCGCGGCAGGCGGTCGAGCAGTACATGCCGTCGTCGGTCTCCTCGGGGTCGCCCGGGATCGGATAGTGACAGTGGCCACATTCGAGTGGATACTCGCCCGCAGGATCCGTCCAGAGCTGTTGTGACATATCGGACCGCCCTACCACGAACGGGTCAATAGAACCCTCTCCACGACAATCGTGACTCTCACGCGAGAGAACGAATCTCAGTGCGAGCGCGAGCGACATCAGACGACCGGTGCCGACCGTTCCGACCCCGTCGTTCGCCATCGTTTTCACCCGCAGCCGCGAGATTCGGATATGGACAGCGCACTCGTCATCGGCGGCACGCGCTTTATCGGCCGCCATCTCGTCGAGGAACTGCTATCACACGACTACGACGTGACGCTGCTCACCCGCGGGAACCGCGAGAACCCGTTCGAGGGCGACGACCGCGTCGATCACGTCGAGGGCGACCGCACGAACGAGACGTCGCTCGAAGCCGCCGCGACCACCGGCGAGTACGATGCCGTCTTCGACTGCGTCGCCTACCACCCGAGCGACGTCCGCGCCGCCACTCGCGTCTTCGACGACTGCGAGGCCTACGTCTACGTCTCCAGCGGCGCGGCCTACGGCCGCGAGGAGATCCCCAAGCGAGAGGACGAGACGCCGCTGCACTCCTGTACGCCCGACCAGGCGACCGACGACTCGTTCGAGACCTACGGGAACCGGAAGGCGGAGGGCGACCGGGCTGTCTTCGCGGCGGCCGAGGAGGGCGTCCGCGCGATGGCCGTCCGCCCGCCGATCGTCTACGGGCCCCACGATTACACCGAGCGCTTAGACTGGTGGATCGACCGGGTAAACCGGTTCGATCGGGTCGTGGTCCCCGGCGACGGAACGAACCTCTGGCACCGCGTCTACGTCGAGGACGTCGCCAGCGCCCTGCGGATCGTCGCCGAAGACGGCCAGGCGGGCGAGGCGTACAACGTCGGTGATCGGCGGCTCGTGACGGTAGAAGAAATGGTCGAACTGATCGCCGACAGCTTAGACACGTCTGTCGACATCGTCAACGCTGGCCCCCGCGAACTCGCGGCCGGCGACATCGCGCTCGACGACTACCCGCTCTACCGAGAGTACCCCCACGTCCTCTCGACGGCGAAACTCGCCGCGCTGGGCTGGGAGTCGACGCCGCTCGAGGAGGCGATGGACCGGGCCGTCACGGACCACCTCGAGAGCGATCGGGACGGCGACGAGAACGGCCCGGACCGCGAGGACGAGGAACGCGTTCTTGGGGTTCTGGATACGCTCTGACGCGTCGCTTCGGTCAGGCCGGTCGCTCTACTCGCGCAGCCGTTCGAGCCGTCGCGCCGTCGACGGCGTCGGCGAGAGCCAGGTGAACGGACGATAGCGCTCGTTCGGTCGCATCGACCAGGCCGGCGAACGCGAGGACGAACCCGCTTCCGAACCCGACGACGGCGAGGAGACGGTACGTGCCGCGTGAGTCGCGGTCGGCCTCGTTTCCGTACCGAAGCGTATAGCGACCGTAGAGCCGTCCGCCGAGGTAACCGGCGGCGAGAGTACTGAGCCAAAGCGCGATCACACCAGCCATATTCCACAATTCAGACAGATGTTTTATAAATAGTGTTAAATTAACATAGGTCTGATCTAGAATAGAAATGGGTCTCGACGGAATTGACGCTCCCATACGATAGCAGACGCTGGACCGACGAATCCGCGGCATCGTTCGTAGTCAACCGATCGTCCGTCGGCGGATCCGACCGCTGATTCCCGCGATGACGCGCCTGGGAGCCGGGATTCGGTCCCAGATCAGAATACGGTGTACGAACGAACCCCGATGAGAGGAGCGACCCCTGATAATATTCACTAAGTGGTAGATGTGTGATTATGACTGTATTATTATACATTCGGTGACGGAATCGTCTTTTTGAAACGAGAACCAACACTCAGCATCAACTCACAATAAAAATCGTAGGCTGGAAATTATACTCGAATATTATGGATATATGTGTTGCGGGGGCGGAGAATTTGTAAGTATAATTCCCACGTCGTTCTCCGATTCAGCCCTGATCCGGAGGAATCCGATACCGGCCCTGTAGCAGGGCTTGACCGGACGAAATTTGGGGAGAGCGGTTGAGATACTATTTACGCTTCGGTCATAACTCGCCCTATATATCTGAATTTGGGGATGAATACTAAGCAGATACTTCTATCGGTCGGCGATCGCCGCTCGATCGAGGATCGATGGATCCGCACCGAGCGGTTCCAACGGACCGAAGCCAGGCGGGCGTCGACGCGACGCGATCGGTTCCCGCACCGTTCGGCTACTCGGGGAATCGGGCGTCGACCGCGGCCATCGCGGCGTCCGGATCGCCGGTCGGCACGAACTCGCAGCCCACGTAGCCGTCGTAGCCGGCCGCGGCGAGCGCCTCGAGGACGGTCGCGTAGTCGAGTTCGCCGGTCCCGGGTTCGTGGCGCCCGGGTACGTCGGCGACGTGAACGTGCCCGATGCGATCGACGTTCTCCGTGAGCGTGCAAACGATGTTCCCCTCGGTGATCTGCTGGTGATACACGTCGTACAGCAGCGCTACCGCCGGGGAGTCGACCGCGTCGACGATCTCGAATCCCTCCCGCGAAGACGAGAGGAAGGAGTCGGGATGGTCAACCGCCGTATTCAGCGGTTCGAGGACGATCGTTACGCCCGCTCGCTCGGCGGCCGGCGCGACCCGCGAGAGGATATCGATGATAGTCCGGCGTTGCGATTCCCGATCGCGGTTCGCCTGGTCGGGCCCGCTCGTCGCGATGAGTGTCTCGATGCCGTAGTCGGCCGCCGTCTCGATTGACTCGCGGATCGTCTCGACCGCGGCGGCCGACTGCGCGGGTTCGGTGAGCGTCCCGCCCGCGGTACAGCCGGCGATCGCCAGGTCGTGCGCGTCGGCCGCGGCCGCGATCGCGTCGAGGTTCTTGTCGCGCCAGTCCCAGAATTCGACGGCGTCGGCGCCCGCATCGGCGGCGCGGGCGACTCGTTCACGAAACGGCTCATCGTCGTAGACCATCTCGAGACAGACGGAGAGGGGGAGCGTCGCCACGTTACGCACCCTTCGTTTCCGCCTCCCCCGCTTTCGCGTCGCCGTCGTCGCTATCGTCTTCGCCGGGGTCGGGCGCCAGGGCGCCGCTCTCGACCATCGCTGCGAGCGGGTTGTCGTCGATTTCGAGGGGCAGGTCGACGCGGCCGCGCCGGCGCGAGGACTCCCAGGCGGCGAAGATGAGTTCGGTCGCGGTCAGCGCGTTTTGCGCGCCGAGCTCGGGCTCCTCGCCCGTTTCGAGGCAGTCGACGACGTCGGCGATCGCGCGGCCGACGAGGGTCCAGTCGTGGAGGTCGTCGGCGACGTCGACGGCCGTCCACGATGCGTCGCCGGTGCGGCGGATTCGCAGCGCCGGGGGTTCGTCCGCCCCGTCGCCGGACGGCGCGATTTCGATCGTCCCTTCGGTGCCGATCAGCCGATTGTGACAGTCGACCATCCCCGTCGGACCGCCCTCGCTTTCGCCGCCGCTGTCGCTCGTTCCGAAGCCGGTAACGCCGTTCTCGTACTCCCAGCAGACGACGGCCTGGTTCTCGTTGTGCGAGCCGAACTGGACGTTCTCCTCGCGGTAGTCGACCTGCGCCAGAACCCATTCGCCGACGGTCTCGTCGACGAAGTAGTTACAGAGGTCGAAGGAGTGGGAGCCGTAGTCGAAGATGCCGACCGGCGCCGCGAACTCGACGCGCTCGAGGCTGCCGATCTCGCCGTCGTCGAGCAGTTCCTTCGCCGTCCGGACCGCATCGCTGAAGCGTCGCTGATGGTTGAACGTCAGCTGGACGTTGTGACGGGCGGCCTCCTGCACCATCAGGCGAGCGTCGCCGTACGTCTCGGCCATCGGCTTCTCGCAGTGCACGGCGTCGACGAGCCCCGAGCGGACGCAGTCGATCACGATCGGGGCGTGGACCGCGGGCGGGACGCAGACGGAGACGACGTCGGGCTCGACGGCCGCGAGCATCGCCTCGTAGTCCTCGAAGACGCGGTCGTCGCGGAGCCCGAACTCGTCGGCGAACGCCTCGGCGTTCGCACGAACGACGTCCGCGCAGGCGACGAGGTCGCAGCCGTCGACCGCCTCGTATCCAGTTGCGTGATGATACGCCATCGCGTAGCCGTCTCGGCCCGGATTCTCCGGCTCGGCACCGGTGCCGATCACGGCAGCCGTACGAGTCATAGACTACCCGTCAACGAGCACGAATTTACGCGTTTCGCTCACGACGGGCGGTGACGGCCCGCGACGAACGCGGGGAGGGACGCGTCGGTCGTGTCGAGGCAGTCGTCGACGAGAGCGTCGCGGAGAAGTTCCCTCGGCGCAAGGCGTGTCCGCGTGCCAGCGAGCCGGCGAACTCGGAGCCGCCTCGGAGCTGCCGCGCGATCACTCCTCGCGGAGCCAGACGCGCATCTCGCCGGGGGCGCGGTTGTCCCACGCGTAGTACGGGACGGCGGTGACCGACGTCGAGTGCCGCGCCGACTCCGCGGCCGGCCGGTAGAGCTCGCCGTCCCACTCCTCGAGTTCGGGAACCGTCGCGCCGGCCTCGATAGTGACGACGCCGCCGAGGAGGTCGTCCCGATAGCCGGCGTCGAACGCCGACGCCGTCTCGACCCGATACTGGTGGAGCGGGCGCTCGTGATCGACGCCCTCGAGACAGTAGACCAGCGGCCCGCAGGTCAGCGCGATCCGGCCAGCATCGGCCGCGACGGCCGGGTGGGCTCGGACCGGGACGACGGACCGCTCGAACGTAACTTCGACCCGATCGTTGATCCACTCGCGTTCGATAACGAGGTAGCCGTTGTCCACACCGCCACCGTCGCCACCGCTACCGCTACCACTATCGCGATCGACCGCAATCGAGACCGGCTCGCCGTTGACGCGAACCGACGCGTCCTCGCACCACGACGGAATCCGGAGTCGAAGGGAGAACTCGGTCGGCGTCTCCGGGTCGACGTCGAGCGTCACTTCGCCGTTCCAGGGGAGTCCGCTGGCCTGGTCGAGTTCGACGTCGGTCCCGTCGATCGGCACCGTCGCCGAACTCCCGACGTACTGATTCACGTAGAGGAGCCGCTCGTCCGATCCCGTGCCGGTATCGGTGCCGGTGCCGGTTCCGGTCGCGTACAGGTGCCGCCCGAGCGCGGCGAGCAGCCGCGCGACGTTGGGCGGACAGCACGCGCACTCGAACCACTCCCGGCGGTGGTGGTCGCCGTCGCTCGCCAGGCGGTTGTCGTAGAAGAACGCGGTCCCGTCGAGGGAGAGACCGACGAGGACGGCGTTGTACAGCGTCCGCTCGATCAGGTCGGCGTACCGCGCCCGGCCGGTAAGCTCGAACAGCCGCCGGTTCCAGAAGACGCTCCCGATCGCCGCGCAGGTCTCCGCATAGGCGGTGTCGTTGGGGAGGTCGTAGTCCTCGGTGAACCGCTCGCCGCGGGCGCTCGAGCCGATCCCGCCGGTGACGTACGTGCGCCGTTCGGTCATGTGCTCCCAGAGGCGCTCGAGGCGGGCGAGCAGGTCCTCGTCGCCGGTTTCGGCGGCGACGTCGGCCGCGCCGGCGAGGAAGTACATCGCGCGGACCGCGTGGCCCTCGACGGCCTCCTGGTCGCGAAGCGGCGCGTGATCCTGGGCGTAGCGCCCGTCGTAGTCGCCGTCCTCGTAGAAGGCCTCGCGGGCGTCCGCAGCGACGCCGCCGTCGTCGGGATCGTAGCCGGCAATCTCCTCGATCCGTTCTAGTTCTCGCGCCAGGCGGTCGTCGCGACCCCGGCGCTCGACGAAGTACTGCGCGCGCTCGACGTAGCGCTCCTCGCCGGTCGCCCGCGAGAGTTTCACCAGGGCGAGTTCGATCTCCTGATGGCCCAGAACGCCGTCGATCGCATCGCCAAAGCGGTCGTCGATGTGGTCGGCGAACGCCGTTGCGACGGAAAGCAGGGACGTCTCGTCGGTCGCGCGGTGGTGGGCAACGGCGGCTTCGATGAGGTGGCCCGCGCAGTACAGTTCGTGCATCATGTTGAGGTTCGTCCACCGCTTCTCGGGTTCCTCGAGCGCGAAGTAGGTGTTCAGGTAGCCGTCCTCGCCCTGTGCGGCCGCGACCAGGTCGATCACGTCGTCGACCCGCCGGCGGAGGTCGGAATCGGGGCCGGGATCGTCGCGCGTAGCGAGGACGTAACTCGCCGCCTCGAGCCACTTGTACGCGTCCGAATCGGCGAACCACATCCCCTGAAAGCCGCCGTCGGCGCCGTCGGCCGTCCGGCGGAAGTTCTCGAGACAGCCGCTCGCCTCGAGTTGCTCGTACTGGTACTCGAGCAGGTCCTCGCGGGTCGTCTCGAGCCAGCGGTTCCAGAACTCGTCGTCGATGGTCACGTCGGCTGGATCGACCGACGCGGCGCGTCGAATCGGTGCCATCGAGTGACACCGACCAGTGCGACAGCCGTAACTCTTCGCCTCCGTGACCTGTCTGCGGAACTGCTACTCGTTGCACTCCGCTGCGTCGGTCGATCGCGCGTGCTCCGGCGGTCCGCGGCCCGGGTTCTCGTCCGCGTGATTCCGCGGCCCGCGGCCGGACCCGTCGCCGCGCTCCGGCGGCCCCCGCCTGGCGCCGGCCTCGATCTCGATCCGGGCGACGGCCGACGGCGGGAGCCGAAGGTCGAGCGTTCCGTTCTCGCGAACCGGAACCGTCTCGGTCGCGACCTCGTAGACGGCCGCGTCCCAGTCGTACCATGAGTCGGGGTAGTCACCGAGTCCGTCCTGCTCGTCGTGGGGGTCGCCGGTCGGTCGCTGGACGGTCACGGTCGCCTCGGCAGGGGTGACCGCGTCGGGAACCTCGATCGCGACGGACGCGTCCGTCCGGAGGTTCCGGTTGGTGAGGAACGTACAGAGGGCGTCCCCGTCCGGCGTCGCCATCGACACCGCGTCGACGTACGGGACGTCCTCCATCGCCCGGATCCGGACCCCTGTTTCGGGGATATCACGCGTCTCGCCGTCGACGGCCGCGTCGATCACGTTCCACGTCCGATCGCCGTCGAAGACGGACGCGTACAGCCCCAGCGTGAACCCGACCGGGAGCAGCGGGTTCGGATCCGCCGGGTGATCGACGTGCTCCGGCGGGAACATCCGAACGGGGAGGTGCGTGTGACTCGCCCGCCGCACGTGGTCGCTCTGTCGGATGAACGCGTTGAACATCCCCGCGACGTACGAGGCGCCCGCCATCGTCGGCATCCCCGGCCACGGATCGCCGTCGGCGACGGTCGGGTACAGTCCCCACTCGCCGATGAAGAACTCCGGCTCCTCGAGGCCGTGCGACGCCGCCAGATCGGCGGTCTCGCCCATGAGCTCTCCGAACTGCGTCGGAAACATGAGCAACACCTCGTTGTAATCGAGTGCGTCGGCGTCGTGTTCGGCCTTCCACTCCTCGACGCTGCCGGGGTCCTCGTCGCGGATGCCCCAGTTGTACCGGTGCATGCCGATCCCGTCGAGATCGCTGCCGATCACGTCGAACAGGGTGTCGTTCCAGCGCTCCGGATCCGGGAGGTTCTCGTCCCCGTACATGGGGTCCATTCCGTCGGGGATCACCGTGATCGAATCATCGACGGCCGTCATCGCCTCGATGAACTCGGTCGTGCGCTCGGCGAACTGCTCCGGGTCGTGGGTGCCGCCGGCCTGCCAGCCGCCCCAGACCTCGTTACCGATCTCCCACACCTGCACGTCGAACGGCTCCTCGTAGCCGTGTTCGGCCCGAAGCGCGCCGTACTCGGTATCGGTCGACCCGTTGCAGTACTCGACCCAGTTTGCGGCGTCTTCGGGCGTAATCGGCTCCGGCGGCTGGAACTCGCGGTCGGTGTCCTCGACGGTCACGCCGACCGTGATCGTCGCTTCGACGTCGGTGACCTCGCAGAATTCGACGTACTCCGCGGTCCCCATGAGGTTCGGATCGAGGCCGTTCCACACCACGTTCGGCCTGATCGGCCGCTCCTCGACGGGGCCGATCCCGTCTTCCCACTTGTAGGTGCTGGTGACGTTCCCGCCAGGCCACTTCAGCAGCGAGACGTTCCGGTCGTCCATCAACTCGATGGTCGTCGGGTTGAACTTTCCGTTGACCGCGTCCGCGGGGAGCAAGGAGAGCCAGTCCAGATCGACGTGGCCCGTCCCCTCGGCGACGATTTCGAGGACGTACTCGCCGTAAGGGGACGCGACGTCGTCTAGGGCACCGCCCTCGAGCGTACTGCCGCTGCGCTCCGCGAGTTCCAGGTCGATCCCGTCGTAGCGCTCCCACTCGTCGGTGAGGCCCTCGATCGCCGCGCTTGCGAGCACGTCGCCGTCGGGAGCGGTCAGTCGAATGTCGAGGGCGTCGATCCCGTCTGCGCGGACCGAGAGCCCGAACTCGTAGGCGAGCGTCCGCCAGTCGGGGAGTGGCAGTCGCTGTTTGACCCCGCCGACCGCGTCGTCGAGGACGACCCGCTGGTGTTCGTTTCGGGGCTCCCGATCGACGGCCGGCCAGCCGCCGTCGGACTCCCACGTACCGAGGCCGCGAACGCCGCCTTCCTCGGGTCGCTCGAACGCAGCCTCGTCGCCGACCGGCTCCCAGGGGAACGGGAGTCCGTCGTACCGACCGACCTCGTCGAACCCGTAGACGTGGGAGACGTGGTCCGGTTGGACCTGGCCCCAGGCGACGAACGCCGTGTTCGTGACGTGTTCCGCGTAGATCCCGGGGTAGATCTCGTGGGCCCCGTAATGTTCGGCGAACCGGCCGAACAGCGTCTCCGGCACGTCACGCTCGCCGCGCTCGTCGGCGTCCATCGTCACCATCGCGTCGAACGACTCGGCCGCTTCGTCGTCCGCTCGGTCTTCGTCGCCGTCTCCCTGCTCGGTGCCGTCCACGGCATCGTCACTGGCGCCGGCGACCAGGCCCGCACCGCCGACGACCAGGCCGGCCGTGGCTGCGGCCTGAACGCCGAGGTACTGTCGTCGTCTCATCGACCGATTCGAATCGGGGTGGTCGGTATGCTCACCCATAAGACTCTAGTAACGCTCTCAGTTAATAATAGTTAGTGATGGAAATAATTCGAAAATATAGTCGCGAGCGGCTCGCCGACGAATCTTCGTGACACGCCGGTAGGAGACGCCCGCCTGCAGCGACGGCCGCGATGGGAATCGCGACCGATTCCGTCACCGTCCACGGAACCAAATCGCCGGCAACGGCTTCGTCGACGCCTCAAGCGGGCTCCTCGGCCTCGGTTTCGGTCTCCGACGCAGCGGACCGATCGGCGTCGCGGGGCTCGGTCGTGCGGAGGTCGGCCAGCAGGTTCTCGCCGGTCTGACCGTCGAAGAGGTGGATGTCGACGGGATCGAACGCGAGGTCGACTTGTTCGCCGACGTCTGGCTTTACGTCGCCTGGCACCCGCACGCGACACTCGTCGCCCTCGATGTCCAGGTAGACGAAGTTGTCGCTGCCCGCGACTTCGACCACCTCGACGGTCGCGGGAATCGTGTTCGCGCCGGTCGCGTCGTAGGTGATGTCCTCGGGGCGGATACCCAGTTCGTGCTCGTCGGCGGCGGTGCCGTCGATCTCGTCGGTAATTCGGGACGGGATCTGGTACTCGAATCCGTCGCCGACGAGCGTCGAACCGCTCGCCACGACATCGAAGAAGTTCATCGCGGGGCTCCCGATGAAGTCCGCGACGAATCGGTTCGCGGGGTTGTTGTACACCTCGTCCGGGGACGCGAACTGCTGTAGTTCGCCCTCGTTGAGGACGATGATCCGATCGCTCATCGTCAGTGCCTCGTGTTGGTCGTGCGTGACGTAGATAGTCGTCGTCCCGAGTTCCTCCTGCAGACGCTGGAGTTCGGTCCGCATGTGGACCTTGAGCTTCGCGTCGAGGTTCGACAGCGGTTCGTCCATCAGGAAGATCTTCGGATCACGGACGATCGCCCGGCCCGTCGCAACGCGTTGTTGCTGGCCGCCCGAGAGCTCGCTGGGCTTGCTGTCGAGTTCGTCCTCGATACCCATCATTTCGGCCGTCTCGTGGACCCGTTGTTCGATCTCGTCGTCCGCCAGGTCCGTCGTCAGCCGGAGCCCGTAGCCCATGTTCTTCTCGACGGACATGTGGGGGTACAGTGCGTAGTTCTGGAACACCATCGCGATGCCCCGGTCCTGCGGTTCGACGCCCTTGATGCTCTCGTCGCCGATCCTGATGTCTCCCTCGGTGATCGTCTCGAGGCCGGCGATCATCCGGAGCAGCGTCGACTTCCCCGACCCCGACGGGCCGACGATAGTGATGAACTCGCCGTCCTCGATGCGCGCGTTGAACGCCTCGATGGCGACGAAGTAGTCGTTGTACACTTTCCGAACGTCGTCGAACGTTACCGGTGCGGTCGTGTCCTCCGTATTACTCATGGTGAACTCCGTTCTGCTGCGGAAACTGCCTGGCGCGTCGATTCGCCCGTCGCCGGGGTGGCGGTGCGTGAACGGTCGGTGGATGTGCTGTGGATCATGGTGTGAGTGTCAGGGGTCCGTCGCCGACGCCGGCGACGAACTCGACGTGAAACGCGAACGCGACGCCGGCGAACAGCAGGGCCACGGCGACGGTCAGCAGCGTCGTGACGGCGAACAACGCGACCGTCACGACGCCGAGCGCGACCGCGCCGACGGGGTGGGCGGCCGTCCAGCGGTAGCCCGTCGCCAGCGCGGCGGTCGGGGACTCGCCCGCGGCCACCCCGAGCAGCGCCGGGATCGACACGAGCCAGGCGTACAGGCCCGCGTACGTACAACAGAGCGCGAGCAGCCCCGCCGCGACCGTCCCGGTGGCGAGATAGGCGAGCGCGTAGTTCGCCGCGATGGCGACCAGCGCCACCGGGACGAGCGCGAGCAGCGTCGCGTGGACGAACTGGCGGCGGACGGTCGCGAGGACCGCCTCGCGGTCGACGCGGTCGGCGCCGTCCTCGCGCAGCGACAGCACCGCGCGATAGGCGCCGACCGTCGCGGGCCCGATCGTCACGATCGGCAGCGCCGTCAGGAACCAGGCGAGGCTGATCCCGATCACCGAGACGAGGTGGGTCCAGACGAATCGGGTCGTCCGCCGGGCCGCGGCGTACACCGGGTCCACGTCCGGATCCCGCGGCGTCGCTTGCGTCCGTTCGGAGGGCTGCGTCTGCGGTTGCGGTCGTGCCTGCGGTCGCGATTGCGGTTGCGTCCCGGACATGGTCACTTCGTCGTCCCCTGCATTTCGACGGCTCGCACGAGGTGTTTCTGCATCACCAGGAAGACCAGCAACAGCGGTACCGAGGCGACCACTGCCGAGGTCATGATCACGCCAGGCTCGGTCACGCCCAGATTGTCCTGTAGCGTCACCAGGCCGATCGGCAGCGTGTACATCGCGTCGTCCTGGAAGATGAGCAGCGGCCAGACGAAGGCGTTCCACGTCCAGATGAAGATGAACAGTCCCAGCGCGGCGAGCGCCGACCGCATCAGCGGCAAGACGATGTGCGAGAAAACGCGCAGCCGCGAGAACCCGTCGAGGCGGGCCGCCTCCTCTAACTCCTCGGGGATATCCTTGAAGAACTGGACGAGCATGAACACGCCCAACGGGTTGGCGGCGCTCGGGAGCACGACGCCCCAGACGGAGTTGACGAGCCCGAGTTCGCTCACGATGATGTACACCGGGACGAGGTTGACGATGCCCGGCACCATGAAACTGGCCACGATGACCGCGAAGATGGCGCGGCGACCCGGCCAGTCGAGCCTGGTCAGCGAGTAGGCGATCATCGCGTCGATCAGCATTACGACGATCGTCGTGACCCCGGCCAGGATGACCGTGTTGACCGTCCACTGGACGATCAGCGAGTTGGTGAGCAGGTACTCGTACCAGTAGAGCGTGAGGTCCCACGGGATCAGGTGGGGCACTTCGGAGTAGACCAGGTCCCGGGTCATGAACGACGTCGCGAACATGTACCAGTACGGGAGCAGGAACAGCAACGCCGTTCCGTACAGCCCGGCGTACAGGCCGATCGTTCGGAGCCGATCGCTGGTCAGCGAGACGCCGTCGAACAAGCGCTGTGAGTCCGTACTCATTGGGTATCACGTCCGAGGAAGTAGTAGCTAGTCGCGGAGACCGCGATCAGGAGCATGAACAGTACGTAGCCGACCGCGGCGGCGTAGCCGAACTGGCGGCCGGTAAACGCCGTCTCGTACAGGTACAACACGATCGTCGTCGTCGAGAACGACGGGCCGCCGTCGGTCATGATGTACGGCTGGCCGAACACCTGGAAGGAGTTGACGAACGTTACGATAACGATGAAGACGAGCGGATTCTTCATCTGCGGAACCGTGATGTCGCGCATCATCCGCCAACTGCTCGCCCCGTCTAGTTTCGCCGCCTCGTAGAGGCGATCCGGAACGTTCTGGCGCGCGGCCAGCAGGATGATGAAGTTAAACGCCAGCTGCCACCAGACCGTCGCGATGGCGATCGCGGGCATCGCGAGCTCGTGGGAGGTCAACCAGTTGCCGCCGCCGAGGTAGTAGGGAATGAGCCCCGAGGCGCTGAAGATCTCCGACCACAGCAGCCCGACCACGGCGACGGTCAGCACGTACGGACTGAAGAAGACCGTCCGTAACAGCCACTTGCCTCTCACGTCGCGGTTGACGCCGAGTGCCAACAGCAACGAGCCGACGATGATCGGCGGCACCGAGAGCGCGACGAAGTAGACGGTGTTCCACAGCGCGTTCCAGAAGTCCGGATCCGAGAGCAGGATCCGGTAGTTCTCGAGGCCGATGAACTGCGACTGGGCCGGCTCGAGCGCGTTCCAGTCGTGGAAGCTCATGTACAGCGCGAGCGCCAGCGGACCGAAGAGGAACGTGCCGGCGATCAGGAGATACGGGATCGCAAACGTCGCCCCCGCGATCCACTCGCGCGTCGACGACTTCGAGAGGTCGACGAGTCCCGAGTCGCTCGCGTCGGATTGTTGGTTCGCTTGTGCCATATTATCGCCTGTTAAACGTTTGTCTGACGCCCTCCGCGGCGGTCTCGAGTACCGCTTCCGGAGTCATGTTCCCGGCGCGCATATCGTCGAGCGGCTGGTAGATCTGTTCGATGTACTCTTCGACGTTCGGCGTCGCGGGCGGGCGGACGAGCTGGTCGTTCTCCACCATCCCGTAGAACGTCTCCAGCGTCTGGGACCAGGTCTCCGAGTCCCGGAGCGCGTCGCTCTCGAGCGCCGCCTCGCTGGCGGGGAGGTGCCCGGCCTCGTACCCCCACCGGTCGTTGAACTCCTGTGAGAGCAAGCGGACGGTTTCGATCGTCTCCTCGAGGCGCTCTCGGTTGCGCTCCTCGCTCTCGGGGATGATCAGCATGTGGCTGTCCCCGACCGTCACGGGATCGTCCGAGTCCGGCATGACGAACGGCTCCGTCATGCCGAATTCGAAGCCCGCCTCGCGGACGACGGTGACGTGCCAGGTCCCTTCGATCTTCATGCCGACTTCGCCGCGGTTCCACGCGTCCCACCCGGCGGTCGGATCGACGGGCGCCCACTCGTGTTCGTGGACCCAGTCGTGCATCTCCTGAACGACCGCCAGGCCGTCGTCCGTCTCGAAGGCGGGTTCGTAGTCGTCGGTCAGGAGCCGTCCGCCCCGACTCTGTAGGAGCATCCGCATCGTCTCGGCCGCGTATTCTCCTTCGTGGAAGTCCAGCGCCCAGTAATCCGTGTTCTCGACGATCGCGTTGGCCGCCTCGTAGAACTGGTCGGGCGTGTTCGGCGGATCCTCCGGATCGAGACCGGCTTCCGCGAAGATTTCCTTGTTGTAGTAGAGCCCGAACGGGTGGGTGTCGATCGGCACGGCGAGTTGCTCGCCGTCGACGAGGCCACCATCGACCACTTCGTCGAGATACGGGTCGGCCCCGATCTCGTCGGTGACCGAGACGAGACTGTCCTGATAGTCCCGCATCATCCGGGAGTGCATCACCGCGATGTCCGGCGGGTTGCCCCCGACCATCGACGTGTACAGGCGTCCGTAGTGTTCGTCCCAGGGAACCCGTTGGCGGTTGATCCGCAATCCCCCGTAGTCGTCGCTCTCGTTGATCCCGTCGACCATCTCCTTCATGACGGCGCCGTCACCGCCGCCGAAGAGCGTCCAGTACTCGACACCGTCGCGTGACGTCCCGATATAGCCCGTACAGCCGGCGGCGCCGGTCAGGGCCGCGATGCCCGTCGTTTGCAAGAAGCGCCGCCGGCCGAGGGAACTCGAGCGCGGCGGATCGCCCGAGTCACCGCTCGACGACGGCGGTCTATCGTCATGTGTTGGCATACGTCGTCAAAAACTAAATACTAATATATACACATTTCGGAAATATTCCGATCTCCGCCCCCTTAATGTATCGTTGCCTCTCGTAGATATCGCCGAAACCCGTCGAATCACGACGAATGCCGGCGGTAGAACTCGGTTTATACGGTTCAGGTCGAATCGCCGGACCGACGCGACTGTAAGAGGTGTCGATAACCGTATCATTTATGGTCCAGTCGGGAACACACAACACTCGTGCATGACAGACGCACACATAACAGTGCATACTGAGGCGGCTATCGATCGAATCGCCCCCGAAGTGCACGGTCACTTCGCCGAGCACCTCGGTCGCTGCATCTACGACGGTATCTGGCACAGCGAGCGCGCCGACGAGAGCGGGTTCCGCGAGGACACCGTTTCCCTACTGGCCGATCTCGACCTCCCCGTGCTCCGGTGGCCAGGCGGCTGTTTCGCCGACGACTACCACTGGGAGGACGGCGTCGGCCCGCGGGAGGAGCGCCCGCGGCGTCGCAACCTCTTCTGGGCGCAGGGCCCCGAAGAGAGCCCCGAGGAGTCTAACGCCTTCGGCACCGACGAGTTCCTCGAACTGTGCGAGCGAATCGGGACCGAACCGTACCTCGCGGCCAACGTCGGTTCGGGCGACCCCCAGGAGGCCGCCGACTGGGTCGAGTACTGCAACTACGACGGTGACACCGAACTGGCCGACCGCCGCCGGGAGAACGGACACGAGGATCCCTACGGCGTGAAATACTGGGGGCTCGGTAACGAGAACTGGGGCTGTGGCGGCCAGATGTCGCCCGAACAGTACGCCCGCGAGTACCGCCGGTTCGCGACGTACGTCGGCACGATGGACAACCTGATGCTCGACCACGACCTCGAGCTCATCGCCTGCGGCTTCGAGGGCCACGAGTGGAACCGCCGCTTCCTGGAGGAGATCAACGAGTCCCCGTGGGGCGCGGAGTTCCCGCTCGACCACCTCACGCTGCACCACTACTACGGGCGGGGGATGACCGTCGCCGAGGCCGACGAGGACAAGTACGATCGATTCCTCGCGGACGCGCTCGAGATGGAACGCCACATCGAGCGCATGGCCGGGGCGATCAACGCCGTCGCGACCACTCGCGATATCGGCGTCATCATCGACGAGTGGGGCGCCTGGCACCCCGAAGCGACCGCGGACAACGGCCTCGAGCAGCCGGGGACCGTCCTCGACGCGCTCTCCGCGGCGGCCGTCCTCGACGTCTTCAACGACAACAGCGACGTCGTCACGATGACGAACATCGCCCAGACCGTCAACGTCCTCCAGTGTCTCGTCGAGACCGACGAAGACGACGCCTGGGCTCGGCCGACCTACCGCGTCTTCGACCTCTACGCGTCCCACAAAGGCAACGACGCCGTCCGCACCACCGTATCGACGCCGACGCGCGAACTCGCCGACGACGACCGCGAACTGCCGCTGGTCGGCGCTTCCGCCTCGGTCGGCGACGACGGGACATATGTCACCGTCACGAACCTCGACTGCCGCGGTACACACAGCGTCGACGTCTCCCTCGAAGGCGCGAGCCTCGACGAGGGCGACGTCCGCGCCGAGATCCTGTTCGCCGATCAGGAGCCCGCACACGAGGTGACTCCCGACAACGCCGACGAGTTCGTCGCCGAAGATCTCGCGGTCTCGGTCGCCGGCGACGGTACCCTCACCGCGGAGCTGCCGCCGTCGACGGTCGCCGCCGTCTCCATCCGGTAAGCGAACCGCCGAGACGGACCTCAGACGAACGCTTTTCGCGATCAGTTGCGCCCGACTCGCTCTCATCACCGAACGCCGACGGCCGACCGGCCGACCGGCCAGGCGGTGGCGCTCAGGAGTAGTTGTGCTCGAGTTCGATGACGTTCGCGGTCCCCAGCACCGCCTCGGTGAGTGCTTCGTGAAACCGCTCGTCGTCGACCCGGTGGACGGGACAGGAGACGCTCACCGCCGCAATGCTCCGGTCGGCGTCGTCGGTGATCGGCGCCGCGAGACACCGCAGTCCGTTAAGCCGCTCCTCCCGATCGACGGCGTATCGCTGCTCGCGGATCGCCTCGAGTTCCGCGTAGAGGTCCTCCCGATCGGTGATCGTTCGGGGCGTCAGTCTCGGCAGACCGTGTTCGGAGAGCATTCCCTCGACCTCCTCGCGGGGCCGAAAGGCGAGAATCGCTTTTCCGAGGCCGGTACAGTGAAGCCGAACGCGCTTGCCCTCGTGGGTGTCGAGTTCGACCGCGTTCTCGCCCTGGGCCTGGTAGAGGTAGATCCCGCGGCCGTTCTTCTCGACGAGGAGATTGACGAGTTCGCCGGTTTCGTCGGCGAGTTCGTCGACCTGAGATTTGGCGACGTCGTAGATCGGAGTCCGATTCCGCGCGTACGCGCCTAATCCGAGAAACGAGAGGCCGATGTGATACTCGTCGCCGTCCTTGTCGACGTACTCGCGGTTCGCCAGCGTCGTCAGGTGGTTGTGGACCGCGCTCTTCCCGATGTCGACGTGATCCGTTACTTCCGAGACGCCGGCGCCGTCGAGTTCCTGAAGCACTTCGAGAATTTCGAAGGTCCGGCTGACGGTCCGAACGGGATGATTCGGTTTCGACATACACTGTCTGCCGCCGGAAAGGCTATTAAATTAGTGTGCTTGAATAAACACCGTTCGTTCTTGATGTAATCACGTTAATAATTATAGAACATTATAAAATGTGTTTAACCAGTGTTTATCGACCGGAAACGAATCGTGCCGGGAATCGCCCGAGGGATCCGTTCGTCGCGCGCCGATCGCTATACGGGGCCGAATCGGCCTCTCTGACCCAGACAGAACTACGTTTTGTCGCACAGAACTCGTTTCTGTGCATCCGAACGGACAGCCGGAAAGCCACCCGGATCGACGCCGCGCACTCACCGCTCGCCGCGAGCGGCGGCTGCGAGTCGGCGATCCATCGATGCCCTCGGTCGACTGTACGGTCAGTCGAGTACTGACCGGTCGCCCGCCATCCACACGAGGGGCACGCACAGTATCGCGAGCCGCTCTGGCGGGCGTCCGCATTTGGATTACATTCCTACGATTGTAATCCAAGAGGCAAGGAGGAGCCGAATAGCGGCCGTGAATGATCGGACTACTGTTCTTCATTACAGAACGTTCCAGTCGTTTCCGAACCGACGACATCGTCCGATCGCCGGCGCGAACGGCCGTCTCGGCGGAACGCTTATGCGCGAGACCGTCGCTCCGCGTAGATATGGAGCGACCAGTGACTGTCAAGCGAAGCCGAATTCGAGAGACGCTCGCGGACCGATCGCTCGCGGAACTGTGGCTGCTTCGGCCGGAGAACGTCGCCTGGCTCGCGGGCGGCGACGTCGTCATCGACGCGGCGAGCGATGTCGGCGCGGCCGCACTCGGGGTGCCGGCAGAGGGCGACGTCGTGCGGCTGCTCGCACCGAACAACGAGATCGATCGCGTTCGCGACGAGGAGCTGCCGGCGCTCGAGGCGGCTGGTGTCGAGCTCGAGATCGAGCGGTACGAGTGGCACGAGTCGTCCCTCCCGGCTGCCGTCGCCGACCGAAGCGACGCGCCGGCGGGTGCGGACGTCCCGATCGACGGCCTGGCGAGGGTCGATCCGTCGCCGCTCCGGACGTCGCTTCCGGCGGCCGAACGCGATCGGTACCGGACGGCGTGTCGAGCGGCCACTCGGGCCGTCGAGGCCGTGGGGGCCGACCTCGACTCGGCGACGACCGAGCGCGAGGCGGCGGCGCGACTGCGGCGCGAACTCGCCCGTCGCGGGTTCGCCGCGCCGGTGGTCCTCGTGGGCGGTGCGGACCGAGCCGTCGCGCAGCGACACTTCACGCCGACGGACGCGCCGCTGGGCGAGTTCGGCCACCTGACGGTCGTCGCCGAGCGCGGCGGCCACAACGTCGCCGTTACTCGGACGGTCGCGTTCGACCTGCCCGCCTGGCTTCGCGACCGCCACCGGGCGGCGTGTCGCGTCGCCGCGACGGCAGCGGCGGCGACCGCGGCGGCGGCGCGATCCGGCGGGACCGCGGGCGAGGTGTTCGACGCGATTCGGACCGCCTACGCGGAGGTCGACTACCCCGACGAGTGGCGACGCCACCACCAGGGCGGTGCGATCGGCTACGAGAGCCGCGAGTGGACCGCGACGCCGGACTCGGAGACGCCGATCAGCGAGCCGTTGCCGTACGCGTGGAATCCGACGGTTCGGGGAGCGAAGTGCGAGGACACGGTTCTGGTCGCCGACGGGATCGAGGTGCTGACGGCGACCGGCGAGTGGCCGACGGCGAGCTACGAGGCGGTCGGCTTCGACGCCAGCGTGACGTTTCACGAGCCGCTCGAGCGGGACCGATAGACGCCTGTGGGGAGGCGGGGTCCGTCGCGGCGGGCGACCGAGCCGGAAGGGCTTGCCGGGGAACCAACAGCCTTTGACGACCCGCCGGAACGGAGAGCCGTCCCCTCGTGCCATCGGTCCCCAATCCGCTGCGGCTCGCGATCCGCGCCGTCGGACTCGCGCTCGCCCGCCTCGGCGCTATCGATCGCGACCGCGCCGTCCGAACGACCGAACTCGCCTGGCCCCGCATCGTCACCGGTCTCGCCCGGATGTCGAAGAACGCGGTCGACGTCGCGATGGTGGGCGTCGCTGTCGGCACCGCCGCGGTCGCGGGCGTCGGGTTCGCCGGCCCGTTCTGGGGGCTCGCGTTCGCCATCGGCGGCGGCGTCGCCGGCGGGACGATCGCCCTCGTCTCCCAGCGCTACGGCGCCGATGCCCGCGACGAACTGGGCCTGGCGGTCCGCTCGAGCACGGCGCTGGTCGTAGCGATGAGCCTGCCGGTGACGCTGGTCTTCTGGCTCGTCCCCCACGAACTCGTCGGGCTGCTCAGCAGCAACGACCGGGCCGTCGCCTACGGGGCGCGATACCTCCAGGTGGTCGGGCTCGGTATCCCCTTCGCGGGGCTCAACCTCGTCGGCAGTCGGACCCTCGTCGGCGCCGACGACGCCTACACCGCGATGCAGGTGCGCGGGGGCGGGGCTGTGGCCAACATCGGATTGAACTGGCTGTTCGTCTTCGCGCTCGACTGGGGCGTCGCCGGCGCGGCGCTCGGGACCGTCCTCTCGAACGTCGCCGCCACGTCGGCGTTCGCGATCGGACTCGTTTACGGCCGCGCGCCCGCGATCGGCGCCTTCCCCGTTCGCGTGGACCCGACCGGACGGTACGTCGATCCCGAGACGATCCGCGATCTGGGGCGGATCGGCCTCCCCATTGGCGCCCGAAACCTCGTTTGGACGGTCGCGGAGTTTCCGATGCTCGCCATCCTCGATCACTTCGGCGAACCGACCGTCGCCGCGTTCGTCATCGCCCGCCGCATCTGGGGGCTGATGAACACGCCGGGCTGGGGCTTTGGCCTGGCCGCCTCGAGCCTGGTCGGCCAGGCGCTCGGGCAGAACGACGAGGCGACGGCGGAGGCCTACGGCCGCGAGATCGTCCGCTTTTCGGTCGCGACCTACGCCGTCTTCGCGGGGTGTATCGCGACGGTCGCTGAGCGGCTCGTCGTCCTGTTCGCCGACGGAGCGACGAGTCCGGAGGTGCCGATCGCCGTGTCCCTCGTGTACGCCGCCTGCGTGGCCGTCGTCTTTCAGGGCGTGACGGCCGCCGCGTCCGGCCCGCTCGACGCCAGCGGCGATACGAGGGTGCCCTTCGCGAGTCAGTTCCTCGGTATCTTCGGGGGGTCGATTCCGCTCGCGTACCTCGGAGCGACGACCACGCTCGGGTATTGGGGGCTGTACCTGGCCTTCCTCGCGGAGACGACCGTTCCCGCCGCCATCAATTACTGGCGGTTCCGCACGAACAAGTGGAAGGCGATCAGCGAGAGTTACCGACCCGACGTGGCGGCCGGCGACGATTGAGTTCGATACGCGACGTCGATGCGGTCGAACGCCGCCTGGCCGCGTCGATCGATGTTCGTCAATTGTCGTAGCAACCTTTTAGTGATCAGCGATAGAGGACGAGCGTATGCGATACGAGTGTTCGCGCTGCGATGGGACGGTCGACCACCAGCAGTACGCCGCAAGTTGTCCGCACTGTGGCCATCCGCCGAAACAGGGTGCCGATTGAGCGTCG
Organism: Natrinema salifodinae; assembly: GCF_900110455.1. NCBI lineage: Archaea > Methanobacteriati > Methanobacteriota > Halobacteria > Halobacteriales > Natrialbaceae > Natrinema > Natrinema salifodinae. The sequence goes on from NZ_FOIS01000003.1 coordinate 573,711, forward strand.
CGTCGAAAACCGATCGATGGCGAACCGACACCCGATAGCGACGGCTCATCGGGCGTCACAAACGTGCTATTCGATCTACTACCAGGATAGCAAAGCGCCGGCGCGTCGATACCGCCGCGACGCGCTAGAGGATCTGATACCCTCCGTCGACGTACAGGAGGTGACCGGTGATGTACGATGCGTCGTCGGTCGCCAGGAACAGGTACGGGCTGGCGACGTCCTCGGGCGTCCCCAACCGGCCGATCGGGATGTCCGTCTCGATCGCCTGGTCGTCCGGATCCGGCAGCGCGGCGTCGCCGGCGATGAATCGGTCGTCGACGGTGCGATCGAACTCGAGGTCGGGCGTTTCCTCGCCGAACGTGGTCTCGATGATACCGGGTGCGACGGCGTTGACCCGGATGCCAAAGCGCGCGAGTTCGAGCGCGGCGACGCGGGTGAGCATCATAACTGCACCCTTCGAGGCGTCGTACATGGTGTGGCCGAGTTGGGCGTACTCGGAGCTGATCGAGGCTGTGTTGATGATACAGCCGGGGTCGTCCGCGGCGAGCATCTCTCGGGCGGCGGCGCGACAGCCGGCGAAGACGCCGCGGACGTTGACCGCCAGCACCTGGTCGAACTCATCGACGGGCGTCTCGAGCAGCGATCCGTGGCGGTAGATGCCGGCGTTGTTGACCATCACGTCGACACCGCCGAACTCCCGGGCGGCCTCGACGACCGACGCGACGTCGTCGGGATCCGAGACGTCCGTTTCGACGAACGTCGCGCGGCCGCCCGCGTCCTCGATTCGTTCGTGGGTCGGTATCGATTCGTCGGCGTCTTTCGGTTCCTCGAGCACGTCGGCGACGACGACCGTGGCACCGGCCGCGCCGAATCGGCGCGCGATTTCGCGACCGATTCCGGACGAGCCGCCGGTGACGATAACCGTCTCATCGGAGAAGTCGTACGTCAGCGAACCCATACGATAATTGGCGCATCTAGTTACTTAATTATTACTTCGCCGGAGACGACCGGTTTTGTGCTGCCGGTCGACGATTGGGCCGCCGCTCTAAGAAGAAACATTACTTACATTGATAGTAATTACTATAATGACCGAGGAATAGACACAACACGAATATGAATGCATAGTTGACTTTTGGTTCCGACTGGAGTGCGCATTCGAGAGACCACCGATTCAGATGTAGCCTATCGGCGCACAAATCCCATCAGAGGGATTCTTGCAAGAGACAGGATGGAGGGGGGCCTGGTTCAATAATCTCGCGGTGTTTCCGCACAATATGTGCCCATTCTCGCCAATTGCACCCCAGATTGTGTCTAATACATCGGATTATACAGTGAAATACGCACGTCCATCAGTTCGAGATGAAATGGAATGTTTCCGTTACAACCTATGATATAGCACATTCCGTATGGGTAAATAGTCCTATAGAGAAATCGGGTACGAGTTTAACATACTGACTCCTGTTCCCGGTCGGACACGTCTCGAGAGTCCGACTTGCCGGATAAACGCAGTGATCCGACCGACTGTAACCTGAACGGCAACGGAGCGCAGCGGAGGGCAACGACTCACCGCTTCGGTTCGACCGCCGGCGCTATCCGCAGCGGACCGCGAGGAAAAACACGTATATCCCGTCGGTGAGTGGGATCTGGTATGTTCGAAAAGTCGACGTGGATCCGCCTCCCGCGAAACGTCGTCGTCGGCCACGGCGTTCGCAGCGAGGTCGTCGACGTGATCGACGATCTCCACCTTCAGGGGCGGCCGCTGTTCGTCACAAGCCCGACCCCCCGCGAGGTCGCGGCGGCGCCCATCGCCGCCGACTTCGAGGCCGCCGGGATCGAGCCCGCGATCGTCACGATCGAGGAAGCGACCTTCGACGCCGTCGAACGGGTGATCGAGACCGCCGAGGCCGAGGAGGCCGCCTATCTCGTCGGCATCGGCGGCGGCAAGGCCATCGACATCGCGAAGATGGCCAGCCACCACCTGGAGATGGGCTTTCTGTCCGTTCCGACGGCCGCCAGCCACGACGGAATCCTCAGCAACCGCGGCTCCGTCCCGAACGGGGACTCCCGCCACAGCGTCGCCGCCGAGCCGCCGCTCGCGGTCGTCGCCGACACCGGTATCCTCGCCGACGCACCCTGGGAGCTGACGACCGCCGGCTGCGCCGACATTATCTCCAACTACACCGCCGTCATGGACTGGCGGCTTGCCAAGCGACTGAAAGACGTCGAGTACTCCGAGTACGCCGCCGCGCTCTCGGAGATGACCGCCGAGATCCTCGTGGACAACGCCGACCTCATCCGGCCCGGCCTCGAGGAATCGGCCTGGGTCGTCACCAAGGCGCTCATGTCCTCCGGCGTCGCGATGAGTATCGCCGGCTCCTCGCGGCCCGCCAGCGGCGCCGAACACCTCTTCTCGCATCAGCTCGATCGCCTGGCGCCCGGCGCAGCCTTGCACGGCCACCAGGTCGGCGTCGGCTCGATCATGTCCGCCTACCTCCACGGCGGCGATCGGGGGATCTGGCGGGACATCCGCGACGCTCTCGCGAGCATCGACGCGCCGACGACCGCCGCAGAGCTCGGCATCGACGACGAGACGGTGATCGAGGCGCTGACGACCTGCCACGAGATCCGCGACCGCTACACGATCCTCGGCGACGGGATGAACGAGCGGGCGGCCCGCGAGGTCGCGACGAAAACGGGCGTCATCAGCTGACTGTGCACCGATAGAGGCGCATCGGCCGATCAAATAGCGGTTCCGCGGCCCATCGGCCTCTCGGTCGGTAGACCGTCTGCTCCTCGATCCCTCACCCCAGATCGGCGCGCTCGAACCGCCAACACCCCAGCGCGATCGGCACGACGAGCCAGGCGAGCATGACGGCGACCATCACTTCGGGCTGGAGAAACCACGGATAAATATCCGACACGGAATCCGCGGAGTACGCGAGCGGCGTCGAACGAACGTACGCGGCCGTCGGACTGAGGAGCACCTGGACGAACATGACCTGCATATTGGAGATACCGAGTCCAGCGAGGTCGTTGAAAAGGTACTCGATGGCGAAGCGGAACGGCCCGAACAGGTTCAACACGTTCGTCACGAAGAAGAAGCCGATCGCCCCGCCCATCGCACGCGATCGAGAGGCCGTCGTCGCGGAGATACCGATCGCGACGGCGACGTACGTCAGCGCATAGAGCACGGTCAGGGACGCGATGCCGACGAAGACGTCGGCCTCGAGCGACGGATACCAGACCAGAGTGAGGACGGCACCCACCAGAAACGCGACGACGATCGCCGCGGCGACGATCGCCGTCCGGGAGAGGAACTTGCCGAGAACGACGTCTCGACGGCTGTTCGGGATCGACAGGAGGTACTTGATGCCGCCGGACTCGCGTTCGCCCGCGATCGCGAGGTACGCCGCGACGAGGGCGATAAGGGGGATAAACACCGCGCCGATACCGGTCAGGCCCCCGAGCGCGTTCCGCACGTTCGGGTTCGAAACGCCGGTTTGTCCGAAGTAGAGGAACAACGCCATGATGGCGGCGTAGAGCCCACCGATGAGCCAGATGACCTTGGCTCGGCGGACGTCGAGGAAGTCCTTCCGCGCGACGTCGAGCGTGCTCATGCCGTCACCTCCGGGGCCGTCGGCTCCTCGTCGATTCGGTCGTCGCTCGTGTACGTGTTGAACAACTGTTCGATCGAGGCGTCTTCGGAGACGATGTCCTCGACGGTCGTCGCCTCAGCGACGCGTCGAACGACGTCGACCTTGACCGACGGATCGGTGCACGTCGCCGTGATCGTCGTCCCCTCGACGCTGACGGAGCGGACGCCCGCCAGGCCGTCGAGTCCGAGAGTGTCGGGGACGCGCCCAACATCGAGCGTGATCTGCGCACCGAGATCGAGTTCGCCCTTGAGCTCGTCGGGCGTCCCGGTCGCGGCCAGGCGGCCCTCGTTCATGATGCCGATGCGATCGCAGACCGACTCGACTTCGCCGAGGATGTGGCTCGAGAAGAACACGGCGGTTCCCCTGTCTGCCTCCGCGGAGATGATCTCGCGCATCTCCTGCATCCCTGTCGGGTCCAGACCGGAGGACGGTTCGTCGAGGATCAGGAGGTCGGGATCGCCGACCAGCGCCATGCCGAACCCGAGTCGTTGGGCCATCCCTTTCGAGTAGTCACCAGCGGGACGGTCACCGTCGTCGTCGGTGAGCCCGACTCGATCGAGGAGGGCGTCGGGATCGTCGTTGGCGTCCTTCGTGTCGATGACCCACTGGAGGTGTTCGCGCGCGGTGAGCCGATCGTAAAGGGTCGCGCCTTCGGGGAGGACGCCGATCCGTTCGCGGATCCGCTCGGTCTCGTCTTGGGCGTCGTAGCCGAGCACCGTCGCGGTGCCGTCGGAGGGCCGGACGAAGTCCAGTAATACGTTGATCGTCGTCGACTTGCCGGCGCCGTTGGGCCCCAGAAAGCCGAAGATCTCTCCTTCCTCGACGACCAGGTCGAGGTCGTCGACGGCGAGGACCGACCCGCCGTAGCGCTTGGTGAGCGAGGACGTTTTGATGGCGGCCATGACGGATTCTCCGTGGCCCCGTCATGTATGTTTTTTGTATAGAACGGCGTGTATCGATCAGGGTTCGACGGCGAGTGGACGTGCAGACGAGGCGGAGCGGATGCCTCAGACGTGCTCGTCGAGGAAGTCCGCGATCTCGGAATAGGCTTCGATACGGTTCTCGAGTTTCGAGAAGCCGTGGCCCTCGTCCTCGAAGATCAGTTTTCGGACGGGGACGCCCTGTGCTTCGGCCTGCTCAGCGATCTGTTTGGCCTCGCCGACCGGCACGCGGGGGTCGTTCTCCCCGTGGAGGACGAACAGCGGCGCCTCGATGTTCTCGACGTTGTTGATCGGCGAGATCTCCTCGAGGAACCCGCGGTCCTCGGCGAGCGAGCCGTACTCGGCCTCTCGGAGTTCGCGGCGCCAGTCGCCGGTGTTCTCGAGGAACGTGACGAAGTTGGCGATGCCGACGACGTCGACGCCGGCGGCCCAGAGGTCGGGGTACTCGGTCAGCGCGGCTAGCACCATGAAACCACCGTAGGAGCCGCCCTTGGCCGCGATCCGATCGGGGTCGATCGCGGGGTGGTCCCGCAACCACTCGACGCACGCTTTGATGTCGGCGACGGAGTCCATTCGGTTCTCGACGTCGTCGAGGCCGGCGTACTCGGCACCGTAGCCGGACGAGCCCCGGACGTTCGGCTCGAAGTAGGCGTACCCTCGGTCGAGGAAGTACTGCTTGACGCTCGAGAAGGAGGGTCGGCGTTGGCTCTCTGGACCGCCGTGGATGTCGACGATGACGGGGACGCCGTCGCCGTCGTTTGCGTCGCCCTCCTCGTAGTCGTCGGGAAGCGTGAGGAAACCGGGAACCTCGAGGTTGTCGAGGCTCTCGACGTGGACGAGGTCGGACTCGTCGAACGATTCGGGCGGGATGCCCGCTGTCGGCGCGTTGGTCCAGCGCTCGGCCTCGCCGGTCTCCGTGTCGACGACGAAGACGTTCGTGTTGACCGTATCGCCGGTCGTCGACAGCGCGAACCGTTCCGCGTCGGGGTCGAAGCTCACGCCGCCGGAGATACCACCGGGCAGGTCGGGCTCGGGGAAGGTCTCGAATTCGGTGGGGTCGTCGGCATCGAACTCCCCGACGGTCAGCTCGGTGTAGCCCTCGACGTTGCGCGAGCAGACGAACCGGCCCGTCTCGTCGTCGAGCGCGATGCCGTCGACGTTCCAGCCGTCCCCGTCGATGACCGTCTCGAGGTCGCCCGTCGCCAGGTCGAGGTAGGCCAGGTAGAGCGTGTCCGCGGCCGCCGTCCCGTCCTGATCGTCGTCGGTGACCAGGTAGATCCCCTCGCCGTCGGGAGCCCAACTGGCGCTCTGATAGCGGACGTCGCCCTCGTGGGGCGTGAGGTGGTCGAGCTCGCCGGTTTCGAGGTCGAGGACGGAGAGGTCCTGATCGAAGTTGGAGTAGGCCTGCGAGACGAGCAGCCGGGAGTCGTCGGGACTCCAGCCCGCCAGCGAGAGCCAGCCGTCGCCCTCGTGGACGAGGGTCGCGTCGTCCCCGGTCTCGTCGCGGTTCTGGACGTAGACGTCGAAGACGGCCTCGTCTCGCCGGTTCGAGGTGAACGCGAACCGGTCGCCATCGTGGCTCCAGCCACCCCAGCGGTGTTTGGCGTCGGGTATCGCCGTCAGGTTCTCGATCTTCCCCGTCTCGGAGTCGAGCCGGAACAGTTGAGCGCGCTCGTTGCCGCCCTCGTCCATCCCGAAGATCAGTTCCGGGCGCTCGGGTGACCACGAGGCGAAGGTCACCCGCTCGTCGTAGAAGGTCCGCTGCTCGGGCCAGGCGCGGGGCGCGTCGAGGGTCCAGACCTGCGGGGTGCCGGTCGTGTTCATCAGGAACGAGAGCCGGTCGCCGTCGGGACCGAACGAGGCGCCGTACGCGCTGCGGATATTGAGATAGCGCTCGATGTCGTAGCCCATGCCACAGCCGTACGGACTCGAGGGGGTAGTCGTTTCGGTCGGTGCAATCGCCTCGCGAATCGAGCGACGACCGGTAGGGGCCGGTTATCCCGCATCGACCGGTGCGGCGCGATCGAACGAGGTGACGCCGAGAGCCGCGCAGTTCGCCGGGAGCGGCGGGATGGCGGCGCTTAACAAAACCGACGAGCGTAGCCGAGGCGATCGATGGCAGGAGAGACAGACCCGTCGCCGGTGGGGACCGTCCTCGCGACGACCGCGCTCATCCTCGTGGCCTTCGGGCTGACCGTCGCGGTCGTCGGCCCGGGGCTCTTCGCGGACGACACGGTCGAGGACTCCGAGACCGCGAGCGAGGCCGACTTAGAGCAACTCGACTCGCTGCAGGTCGGCGGCGACGACCGGGCGGCCGGCGATACCGGGGACGCGGACGACGAGGGGAGCGGCGAGCCCGAGGACGATGCGGACGACGGGGATGATGTGGACGATGAGGACGAGAGCGACGAGGACGAAGACGACGAAGAGGACGATGAGGACGATGAGGATGAATCAGGGGACGACGATGGAGACGAAGAGGACGACGGTGGTGACTCCGAATCCGACGATGGCGACGACTCGGACGAAGACGACAGTGAAGACGACGAGGATGACAGCGAAGATGACGACGGAGACGAAGATGAGGACGACGACGAAGACGGCGATGACGAAGACGGCGATGACGACGAAAGCGATGAGTAGGTCGATCGAACCGAACGACCTCGACACGCGCGGCCCCGTCGGCGACGGAAACGAGTAGGGTTTTTATCCTCTCGCTCACATTCAGCGAGCAGATGCACGTCGCGTTCGTCTCGTTCGAAACGGTCCACCACCGCGATACCGAGACGAACCGGCGGTTTCAGACCGTTATGGACCTCCTCGCGGACCGCGGCCACGACGTCCACTGTTACTGCGCCGGGTTCTGGGCCGGCGAGGAGTCGACGTTCGAGCGCGGCAACGTCACCTACCACGCGGTCTCGACCGGTCTCGAGGCCGGAGCCTCGTTTCACCTTCGGCTACCGTTCGTCCTCGCGGCCGCGGGACCCGACGCGATCCACGCCGGCGCGCGGCCGGCGAGCCAGGTGCTCGCGGCCAGGTCGGGCGCAGCGCTCGCGCGGGCGCCGCTGATCGTCGAGTGGTACGGCGACGGCGGTGTCGCTGACACGCGGTGGACCGGGCTCGCGACGGGCCGGCCGGACCGAATCGTCGCGCCCTCGGAACTCGTCGGGACGTGGGTCCGGGAGCGCGGCGCCGACGGGAACATCGTCACGACCGTCCCGAACCCCGTCGACTGCGAGCGGATTCGGGAGGGAGAGACCGGCGAGGAAGTCGACGTGATCTACGCCAGGCGGCTCGACGAGGGGGCCAACCTCGAGAGCCTGCTGCTCGCGCTGGCCGAGCTTCGGGACCGCGACTGGTCGGCCAAGGTCGTGGGCGACGGGCCCGAACGGGACGACTACGAGCAGCTGGCGAGCGATCTCCGGATCGACGATCGGGTGACGTTCACCGGAGAGCTGTCGCTCGACGAGCGGATCGCGGCCTACCGCGGCGCGCACGTCTTCGCTCAGACGGCCGAACACTGCGTCTTTCCGACGGAGATGCTGCGTGCGCTTTCCGCCGGCTGCGTCGGCATCGTGGAGTACCACGCGAACTCGAGCGCCCACGAACTCGTCGAGGGGTGGGACCGGGGGTTCCGGACCACCAGCGAGGTGGAACTCGCCGAGGCCATCCTCGACGGGGGCAACCTCGAACACCGCGAGTACGACGATCGGTTCGCCGACTACGACCGGTCGGCGGTGGCCGACCGCTACCTGACGTTGTACCGGACGCTGCGGGACGAACACGGCGTGTTGTAGTCGGAACCGGTTCGGACGAGTCGATCGAATCGGTCGGAGCACGTCGGGACTCGAGTCGCGGGCCTGGTCGTCGCCGAACGCGCGTTACAAGTGCTGTTATCTCGTTGACCCCGATATGAACCTCGTTGAGGCGCTGGACGCGGCGGGGAACGTGACGTGCGTCGTCGGCGCGGGCGGTAAGAAATCGACCCTCTATGCGCTCGCGGACCGTCTCGAGCGGGCGGTCGTGACGGCGACCGTTCGCATTCCGCCGTTCGAGGAGCACGTGGCCGCGGTGCACGTGACCGAGCAACCGCGGGAGGCGCTCCGCTCGGTTCGGGAGTGGCCGATCGGCCTGGTTCGAGCGCAGGAGCGGCCGGACCGATACCGGGGGTACGAGACGACCACCGTCGACGACCTCGCGACCGCGACCGAACGCGACGGCGTCTCGATCGTCGTGAAGGCCGACGGCGCGCGGACCAGGTGGTTCAAGGCGCCGGCCGCGGACGAACCCCAGTTGCCGGCCGCGGCCGACGTCGTCGTTCCCATCGCGAGCGCGAAGATCGTTGGGGAGCGACTGGACGACGAGCACGTCCACCGACCCGAGCGCGTCGCGGCCATCACGGGACTCGATCGGGGAGATCGAATCTCGGCGACGGACGTCGCGACTATGCTGACGAGCGAGCAAGGCGGGTTCAAGGATGCTCCCGACGGCGCGACTGTTATTCCGCTCCTCAACATGGCCGATACCCCCGACCTCGTGGAGACGGCGCGCGAGATCGCGGACGAGATCCGCGAGCGACGGGCAGTCCCGCGCGTGGTGATCACGCAGTTGACCAGCGACAGTCCGGTCGTCGACGTCGTCTGACCGGCCAGGGGCGATCGGTCACCGGCGATGTCCACCGACCACGGGTCGCCGACCGCCGATCCGAACGGACCCGACGTTCTCTTCTTCCCGTTCGTGGCAGAACGCTGTCCTATCGGCCGCCTCAGCGGCCGACGAGCTAGAAACGCTTAATGGTTCGAGGCCGTTTACCGTCACGGGACTTCATGGGAGAGGGCGACCGCATCGTTCGCGTCGATCTCGCGAACGAATCCGTGACGAGCGAACCGGTGCCCGAGCGGTGGCTACGGAACTACGTCGGGGGAAAGGGCCTCGGCGCCAGGTACCTCTACGAGGAGGTCGGCGCGGGCGCGGACCCGCTGGGGGACGAGAACGTTCTCCTCTTTCTCACCGGGCCGCTGACCGGCTACCTGCCGGGCGAACAGCGGTACGTCGTGGTGACGAAATCGCCGCTGACGGGAGCGTTCTTGGACTCCTACGCGGGCGGGTCGATGGCGGGTCGACTCGCCGGCTCCCTGGGCGATCACGTCGGCGTGCTCGTCACCGGACGGGCGGATCGACCGGTCGCCCTCTCGATCGCCGACGGCGAGGTCTCGATCGAGCCGGCCGACGACTGGTGGGGCCTCGACGCCCGGGAGACCGACGAGCGCACGCCGGACGCGGCGGTCGCGTGTATCGGCCCCGCGGGCGAGAACGGCGTCGCCTACGCCACCATCGCCTCCGACGGCGGCGACCACCACGCCGGCCGCGGCGGCGCGGGCGCGGTCATGGGCGCCAAGCGCCTGAAAGCGATCGTCGCGCGCGGCGAGTCGCCCGACCCTGACGAGGACCTCCGGGAGCTCCGCGACCGGTACGAGACCGCGTTCGCCGACGACGACACCGGCCGCTGGCACGCCGCCAGCGAGACCCTCGAGACGCTCGACTTCGCGAACGAAGTCGGCGTCCTCCCGACCCACGGCTGGCAGGAAGGCACCTTCGAGGGCGCCGATGAGATCGGGATCGAGGCCGTCCGCGACGCCGCTCACGAGCGCGAGCGCGAGGACGACCCCGTTCCCGGCGGCTTCCGCGTCGCGGGCGACGACGGCGACAGCGTCCCCCGCGGCTCGACGCCGATCGCGCTGGGCGCGGGCCTGGGCATCGACGACTTCGACGCCGTCGCGGCCCTCGGAGCGATCTGCGATCGCCTGGCGCTGGACGTAATCTCGGGGGGCAACGCGGTCGCCTGGGCGATCCGCGCGAGCCAGGAGGAGTACGTCGACCGCGACCTCGAGTTCGGCGACCAGGCGGCGGCGCGCGAGCTCATCGAGGAGATCGCGACGCGATCGACGCCGCTCGGGGACGCGCTCGCCGACGGCGTCGAGGCGGCGGCCGAGACCTACGACGCGCCCGACCTGATCCCCTCGGTGAAGGGGATGGAACTGCCGTCGTACGATCCGCGCGGGGCGGCGGCGATGGCGCTCGCGTACGCGACGAGCGATCGGGGGGCCTGCCACCGGCGGGCGCGCCCGGTCGAGACCGAAGCGGTCGAGGGCGACTGGACGACCGCCGAGCGCGTCGACCGGGTCATCGCCGAGCAAAACCGGCGGGCGGTCCTCTGGAGCCTCATCGCCGACGACTTCGTCGGCGACGCGCTCGTCCCCGACCTCGGCGCGGAGTTGCTCGCCGCGGTCGGCCGCGACTACGAGCCGGACGACCTCCGGCGCGTCGGCGAACGCGTCTGGACGCTCGTCCGGCTGTTCAACGTCCGCGAGGGGTTCTCGCGGGCGGACGACGAACTCCCGGTGAACCTGACCGAACCGCTCGAGGGCGGTCCGAACGACGGGGCCGCTGTCGCGACGGACTCCTTCGAAGCGATGCTCGACCGCTACTACGCCAGCCGCGGGTGGGACGAGCAGGGGCGGCCGACCGAGGAAACGCTCGAGCGGCTCGGCCTGGCCGACCTCGCAGCCGATATACCCGCGGCGACCCAGAGAGGTGATACGGAATGACCGAACGAATCGATCTCGACGATCTCGACGTCGAGACCGAGGATGACGAAACCGAGGAATCGAATCCCGGCGACTGGTTCTGGCGCGGCGAGGGCGATCCCGACGCCGAACCGACGACCAGGTGGTCCGAATCCGAACCGGACCGCGAGGCCGGCGAGACCGGCGAGACCGGCGAGGCCGCGAGCGACGCCAACGGAGCGACCGCCGGCGAGACGGGGAGCGACGAGTCGGGCGGCGACGCGCCCGATCCCGCGTCGCAACCGGCACCGCGCGTTCCCAGGTCGGAGGCGCAAAAGCCCGCCGGGATCCCGACGAGCGGCGGCGGGGCGGGCACGGGCGCGACCGGAGAGAGGAGAGAGGGGGCGGCCAGCGGGCCTCGGCCCGCGGGTTCGGCCGCCGAAGGCCCCCACGGCGGCGGCGTCGACGACATGACGATCGCCTTCACCTACCGGGCGGTCCAGCGGCTGGCCCATCCCGCGGCCGTCTTCGCGGACGCCTACGGCTGGTCCGACTGGATCGGAATCGTCGGCGACGTCGGGACACCGGCAATCACGAAGTTCCAGCGCGAGTACAGCGTCGACGCCGACTTCTTCACGGGCAGCGGCACGGACCCGAGCGAGCGGCTGCAGGAGATCGATAGGACCTCGATGTTCTACGCGGAGCGGATGCTCGTCATCGGCGTCGACGAGGACGACGAGGCGATCGCCGAGGCCGCCGACTGGGAGTACCTCCCGCTCGAGACGGCCGCGGAGAAAGCGGACTGGGAACTGGACTGACGCCGTCGCCGACGATACGATTGCGGTGTCCGTCCCGGGCCGTCGCTCCGGTGTCGGGGCTCGAATCGGTGACCTCGTTGACTCGTTTTGTCGCCCTCCGAAACGTTAATGCCGGGACGAACGACACGACTACTCGTTAGTATGGGACTTCGAACGGCACTCCGACAGAATACGGTCATCCTCGCCGGCCTACTCGCGGCCGGCGGCTGGGTCTTCGTGACCCTGCTGAACGTCTCCTCGAGCATGGGCTCGGTCACGTACGGCGACTGGATCGGCCAGAGCGGCGTCGCCGGGCTCGTCGGCCTGGTCGTCCTGCTGGCGATCGGCCTGCTCGTCGTCTCCGTCTACGCGGAACTCGGCGAGATGGATCCGCTTCCCGAGGAATTCCCGCCGGAGCAGTAATCGCGTATGACCGACGAGCACGCGGAACGGACCGCGGGAGACGTCGAGGGCGGTAGTGACGGTGACGGCGAGGGCGTCGACACCCTCTCGTTCGAGCTGAGCGACCGCTTCCTGCAGGCCGCCGACGAGTGGGGCGACTCGCGGGTTATGGACCGCTCAGCAGCCGTCGAGGAGAAGGTCGAACAGGCGCTGCTGGAGGTCGAGCACCTGCTCTCCGGCGCCGTCGAGGTCGAGTTCGAAGTCGAGGACGACGGAGCGGTCGTGACCTTCGAACCAAGCGACGAACTGGGGGCGTTCCTGGCCCGCCAGGCGCGCGAGACTGGACTCGATCCCGACCAGGTCCTCAAGCTGCACGCGGACCTGTTCGCGCGAGTCTTCCTCGACGACGATCAACAGACGGCGGAGACCCCGCCCGAGATCTGACACCGACGGCGACGATGATGGGATGGCAGTAGGAGACACCGACGGCAGCGGAAGCGGGAGAACGGCGCGGCGATCCGCCGAAATCGGAGCGAAAAGGCTTAGAGGAAACTGCTGTTAGGAGCTATCAAGAATGACGAAGAAACAGACCGACTGGCGACCGAAACCGGCGCTCGACAAGAAAGACGGCAAAGAGGCGTGGACGCACACCGGCGCCCACGAGATCAACGACGACGAGGTCGACGGGGACGTCTCGTTCCCCGAGGAACTCAAGGAGAAGGAACGGCAGAAAACGACCGAATCGTCGGAATAGAACTCGAACGCGCGAAACCGCTTAACTCACCTGTAGCGCGATCTCTTCTTCGAAGTCCGTGTAGCCGGCCAGCAGGTGACCGACCGCCTCGTAGAACGTCTCGTCGGCCTCCTCGGTGATCGCCGTCGCGCAGTCGTCGATCCAGTGCGAGAGGTGTTCCTCGTGGAAGACGCGCTGGAAGCCCAGCGCCTCCTCCCGGCCCCGCCGCTGTGAGCGGACCAGGTACCGCAGGAAGGCGAGTTCGACCGCGATGTGGTCGTTCTCCTCGGGATAGTTCTCCGGCGGGCTCCAGCCGGCCGCGCCGTAGCTCGCCTCGACCTTCGGGATTCCGTCGCCCATGTAGTCCGTGTCCTCCCGGTAATAGGTCTCGTGGGGGAGGACGGGTGGTCGCGGCCCGATGAACAGCCGCGTGAACTCGATCTCGAGGTCGTCGACGACGTCCTCGGTCGGTCGGTCCGCGTTCGCCTCGATGAACGCCTCGAGGAGCGCGAACCCCTCGTCTAACTCGTCGTTGACGCTACCCGACGGCGCGGCAATGTCGCCGTGGAGCACGTCGTCGATGAACGATTCGCCCGGTGCGTCGTGCGTCGCGGTCACCAGGAACTCGACCAGGTCGAGCCGGGCCGCGTACAGCGCTTCCATATCCATACCCATCAGTTTCCACCCCGGTTGTACAGGAGCATCGATCGACAGTCCGAACAGTAGTCGAAGATGCTCCCCTCGGCCTGGGGCGCCATGCCGGAGACGAGGTCGCCGACCTCGTCCTTGATCCGCTCGGCGGACCGCTCGCTCGTGAACTCCGTGCCGCAGTTCTTACACTCGAGCATCGTCCCCTCGAAGACGGTCGACCAGGCCGGATCGTCGTCGGTCGCGGCCGCGCCCTCGCTCGCCTGGTTCTCCGGGAGCAGGGAGAGGTGGAGTCCGTCCTCGACGGTGATCGCGTCCTCGATGCAGCCGTCCTCGCAGAGCCCGCAGTTCACGCACCGCTCGTGGTTGAACTCGAGACCGGTCCGGGTCCGACGGAGCGCGTCGGTCGGACAGAGGTTCGAACACGTCGGCGTGAGCGTGCAGGCGTCGCTGACCTCGACGCGGCCGAAGTCCTTCAGCCCGCGGATCACGTCGCGTTCGGGGTCGACGTGCTCGAGGATCGCGCGGACGCTCTCGAGCGTCCAGGCGTGACTGTCGAAGGCCGGGTTCTCGCGCTCGGGGTCGTCGATCTCGCCGGTCGCCTCGTGGTCGCCGGCCGGTACCGGCGAGCCGTCGAGACCGGCAGTGAACGACGAGAGGTCCTCGACGAACGTCGCCGGCGCGTCGGGATCGGGCGCGAAGAACGCGACCCGATCGTCGAGACCCAGATCCCCGGTCGCGCGGTTGACTCGCTCGACGAGTTCCGCCTTCGGATCCGGCCCGGAGTGAAGACAGCTCCCGCCGCAGCCGACGATGGCAACGCCGTCAGCGCCGGCCGCCAGCGCGTGCATCACGTGCGCCTCGCCGACCGTGTCCGTACAGTTTACGCGCACGGGGAGGATCGGCGGGTACTCGACCTCGGCCTTCCCCGACGCGGCCAGGCGACCGTACTCGCGCAGGGCGTCTTCGGCCTGCTCCGAGCAGACGAAGGCGACGATGGCCTCGTCGAGTCCGGAGCCGCCGCGACCGGGGATCCAGCTTTGGTTCACGTCGTCGGGCGTGAGCAGCGCCTCGACCTCGCGGGCGATGCGCTCGTTCGAGGGTTCGCGGAGTTGCGTCGCGCCGGTCGGGCACGAACTCGTACAAGCCCCGCAGTTCTGGCAGAGTTCGGGGTCGAACTCGACCTCGTCGATCCGCGAGCGCTCGACTGCGTCGTGGGGACAGGCCTCGACGCACTCGTTACAGCCCACGCGGCTGGAGGCGCCGGCCGCGCAGACGTCCATCTCGAGGTCGAGGAACTCCGGCTTCGTGATCCCGCCGAGCTGGTCCTCGATCGCCGCGATCTTCGCGGACGTGATGGGCGCCGTGTAGAAGCCGATCTCGCCGCCGCGGGCCGCGTCGGTCGCGGCCGGATAGACGACCTGGTCGACTTCGACGGTCCGTTCGGTGCCGTCGAGGTCGATGGCGTCGGTCGGACAGAGCTCGGGCAGCGACTCGTCGTCGACGTCGGGATCGATGTCGACGGGGTAGCTGGTGACCTTGTCCGCCGGGCCCGCGTGGACGCACTTCATACAGGAGATGCAGTCGTCGGTCACCTGCGCGCGGAGGGTGAGCTCGAACTCGCCGAAGGAGCCGTCGACGTCGACGACGCGGCCGCGCTCGATTGTCACGTCGTCGAGGTCGTAGTCGGCGTCGGCGAAGTCCCGTCCGTCGGCGATCAGGGTCACGTCGGCCGTGTCGGCGAGGGCGGCCGCCGTCTCCGGATCGCCGACGACCGCGACGCCGTCGCCGGCCTCGTGGGTAAGCGACCGGTGGATCGACTCGTTTTCCAAGCCCGCGCGACGCGCGTTGACCAGGCGCGCCGTCTTCGCGGTCGCCTCGCTCTCGCCGTGAACCCAGCCGGCGCTTTCGCGCTGGTCGACGAACTCGATGGCGTCGGGGTGGAGCCCGTGCTCGGATGCGACGTCTTGGAGTTTTTCCTGGGCGGCGGCTTCGGGACAGGTGACGATCAGCTGATCGAGGTCGTGTTCCTCGATCACGTGTTCCATCCCGGGCAACCCGTCCTGGCAGAGCATCTGCGAGCTGGCTGCGACGTCGACGTCATCGACCCCTTCGCGCGCGGCCTCCAGATCGATATTGCACGTATCGGCACACGAACAGACGAAAGACCCGACGTTCATTGACGGTGAGTACGCTGCCTCAGTAAAAGGCCTTACGTGACGGGAAGTGTTACGTCCTGAACATGCAAGCCGTTTTAGTTAGACCGATACTGTAACTCAACTATCTATTTCTCGTGTAAGTGTTGAGCAAAGGCAAGTTCGGGTTTCCGAAACTTGATTAGGAACGAAGAGTACCCCATCGTATGTTAGCGATCGGTGTAGTCGGTGCACGAACCGATACGAAACACTGCGGACAACTGTAGCATGAGTACGGAACCAGTCACGCTAGACCTCGACCGACGGTCGTTCATGAAAGCGACCGCGCTGGCCGGGGCAACGATACTCGGTAGTGGGGCAACGGGGCACGTCCTCAGCGACGACGAGGAAGAGCCGACCGGCGTTCACGACGACGCCGAGACGGCGAAAGTCATCTGCAACTACTGTTCGGTCGGCTGCGGCTTCAAGGCCGTCAAGGACGGTGACTCGTTCGTCGGGATGGAGCCCTGGAAGGAAAATCCGCTCAACAACGGCTCGCTGTGCTCGAAGGGGGCGAGCATCCTCGAGACGGAGCACTCGCCCAAGCGGCTCAAGCACCCGCTTATCCGCGAGGACGGCGAGTGGCGCAAGATCACGTGGGACGACGCCTACGAGATGATCGCCGACACGTGGGAGGACGTCCGCGAGGAGTACGGGCCTGACAGCACCATGCTGGTCGGCAGCGCCCACCACTCCAACGAGGAGGCCTACGCCTTCCGTAAGCTGGCGGCGTTCATGGGCACTAACAACGTCGACCACCAGGCGCGGATCTGTCACTCCCCGACCGTCGCCGGCCTCGCGAACACGTGGGGCTTCGGCGCGATGACGAACACGATCAACGACTACCGCAACTTCGATCTCAACATCATCATCGGGCAGAACCCGGCCGAGGCCCACCCGATCGCGATGCAGCACATCTTGGAGGGCCAGGCCCGCGGCGGGACGATCGTCTCGATCGACCCCCGGTTTACGAAGACGTCGGCCCACGCCGACCACTACTACCGGATGCGGCCCGGGACAGATGTGGCGATCATGATGGGGCTGATCAACTACCTCGACGAGCAGGACGAGCTCGACGAGGAGATGCTCTCGGATCGCGTCCACGGTTGGGAGGACGCCTACGACGAGCTCGATCAGTACGACCTGGAGACGGTCGCCGAGATCACCTGGATCGACGCGGACGACCTCCGGGAGATCGGGGACATGATCATCGAGAACAAGCCCAACGTCCAGATCGAGTGGGCGATGGGCGGGACCCAGCACAACAACGGGACCCAGAACATCCGATCCTACGCCCTGCTCAGCCTGGCGTCGGGCTCGGCGGCTCGCTCGGGCGGCGGCCTGCAGGTCATGCGCGGACACGCGAACGTTCAGGGCGCGACCGACCTCGGCGTCGACGCCGACATCCTCCCTGGCTACTACTCGGTGAGCTCGCCTGGCTCGTGGGCTCACTGGACCGACGTCTGGGACCAGAGCCCCTGGACCAGCGGGAGCACGGACTTCGACGACCTGTACAGTCGGTTCGACGTAATGCCCGAGGACCTCTGGGCGGACCTCGGAGAAACGGAAGAGACCGTCACGACCGCTCAGCTCGACACCGAGGTCCAGGACGACCTCGGCGGCGACGCGTACCGGCCGAACGAGGTGACGACCCGGTCGATGATGTTCCAGTCGGGGCTGACCGTCGCTCGCTGGTACGAGGCGGCGCTGGCTCAGGAAGATCGGCTCCACGAGTCGAATCTCTACCAGCCGAACCCGCTGAAGATGCTGTTCCTCTGGGGTCACTCGGCGAACTCCATCAGCGAGATGGACAAGCTAAAGAAGGCCATGGAGGCCCTGGATCTGCTGGTCGTTGTCGACGTCTTCCCGGCCGTTGCCGGCGGCCTGCCGGAGACAGACAACGTCCTGCTGCTGCCGGCCTCGAGCCAGTACGAGCACTACCGGTCGCTGACGAATACGAACCGGTCGGTCCAGTGGTCCGAGCCCGCCGGCCAGCCGGCGCACAACTCCAAGCCGGACCTCCAGATCATGCAGGAGCTGGCCGATCGGTTCGGTTTCGGCGAGCACTTCGACTGGGGGACCGGTGAGGAGATCCACAACGGCAAGAGCACCTACGAGGACGCGCTGCGGGAGATTAACCTCGGAACCCGCTCGATCGGCTACCAGCAGTCCCCGGAGAAGCTCCAGCAACACCGCGAATACGACTACGCGTTCAGCACCGAGACGCTGCGCGCCGAGTCCGAGGGGCTGCCGGTCAGCGGCGAATACTGGTCGCTGCCCTGGCCCTACTGGGGCGAGGGCCACACGGGCACGCCGATCATCTGGCGCGACGACATGGATCCCCGCGAGGGCGGCCACGACTTCCGCGCCAACTGGGGCACGGAGGCTCCGTCGCCCGAAGACTGGGAAGCGATGGACGTCGACAAGGAGTACCCGCTCCAGGAGACCGTCGACGAACACGGCGAAGACGGGCTCGACATGCTGCGCGAACCGTACGAGCCCGACTGGTGGAACGGGGAAGTCGAGGGCGTTCCGCAGTACCCACACTACACGACGACGCTGCCCGAGGACGTCACCGAACCCAGCCAGATGACGCTGCCGGTCGAGTACGCCTTGAGCGAGGATCACTCGCCGGCGGACGCGGCCCGGGCGCTCGTCGAGGAGCACGGCCACGAACTCGACATGGAGTTCTGGGAGCAGTACGACAACGAGCAGCCCGACCCGCCGACGGGCCGCGGGAAGGCCCGCGCGGTCGCGTGGAACTTCCTCGATACGGTGCCCGTCCACCGGGAACCGATCCAGAGCCCGCACCTCGATCTCGCCGAGGAGTGGCCGGCTAACGGCCAGCAGCAAAACGTCTACCGGCTCGACCAGAACAACGGCGCGACCCAGCAGCAGGCCACCCAGCGGGTCCACGAACAGGAGTTCGACACGATCCTCACCTCGGGTCGCCAGGTCGAACACCAGGGCGGCGGCGCGGAGACGCGGAACAACGCTCTCACCGCAGACCGCCAGCCGCACATGTACGCCGAGATCCACCCCGACCGCGCGGAGGAACTCGGCATCACGGGCGGCGAGGACGACGTAATCATCACCTCCCACGACAAGGGATCGATCCTGGTGAAAGCGAAGGTCGACTACCGACCGAACCCGAACGAGATCTTCCTGCCGTACCACTGGGGCGGCGTCGTCCACGGGAAGGACAAGACCGGCAACTGGCCGGAGGGCATGAAGCCGCTCGCGATCGGTGACTCGGTGAACCTCATCACCGCGAGCGGCTTCGACGCCGAGACCCAGATGCAGGAGACGAAGGTCGGAATGGTCCGCGTCGAGAAGGCAACCCCCGAACGGATCGAGGAGCTCGACATGGAGTTCATCGACTTCCCGCAGGACGAGGAAGGGCTCGGGCTCCAGAAACAGTACGACGTGCGAGAGCACGACATGCTCGCAGACGACTGATACGAAACGATGTCCACAAACGAATCTCAGACCGCACGAATCAGCGACGGAACGATGACCACCGGGGAGGGGATGCGGCTCTTCCCGGACGTGGAAGCGTGTATCGACTGCGGCGGCTGCGTCGTCGCCTGCAAACGAACGTGGGACGTCGGTCCCGACCGCGAGCGGATCGACATCGTGAACATGCTCGAAGGCCAGGAGGCCGACGAGGGCTACAACAGCCAGCAGACCGCGGCGCTCGACGACGGCGCCAGTCCCGGCGAGACGAACCTGCCGATGCAGTGTTACCACTGCGCGGAGGCGCCCTGCGTCTCGGTCTGCCCGACCAACGCGCTCCAGAAGAGCGACGACGGGTTCGTCGACCTGCAGGAGGACCTCTGCGTCGGCTGTCAGTACTGCCTATCTGGTTGTCCGTTCGGCGCGCCGCAGTTCCCCGAGAGCGACGAGGGCGCGGCTCAGATCGTCGGCACCGGCGGCACGATGGACAAGTGTACCGGCTGTAAGGAACGCCAGATGGCCGGCAAGGGCCCCGCCTGCGTCGACGAGTGCGCGACGAACGCCCTGCTGGTCGGGACCCCCGGCGAGATCGCCGACGAGCTCGACAAGCGCGACAGGGGCACGTTCTTCAACGACGAAGCGATGCAGGTCATCTTCGGCGACGACGCCCACCTCTTCGAATCATGAGCGAGGAACGCGCACACTCGGACACGAACGCGGACGCAGCGGACGGCGGGGTCGTCGACACCGCCGCGTTCTGGGTCTCTGCGATCGCAGGTGTCGCCGCCGCTGTCGGCGGCGTCTGGCTCTTCCAGGGCCCGGTCTACCAGACCGTTCTGCGAGTCAGGCCGACGGTCGCCGGCGGCGGCGTTGGCTCCGGCTGGGTCGCCGGCAACACCGAGCCGCTCATCAACGCGTTGCTCACCGTAATCCACTTCGCCGACGTGATCATGGGGATCTTCATCATCCTGATGGTCGTGATCCACTGGGCGGCGTTCCGACGGCTCGCCGACCGAATGCAGCCGCCGGCCAGCGCCGGGACCAGCGCGGACCGCGACGCCGAGGTCGCGACCGACGGAGGTGAGTCCCGATGACGAACCTCGATCACGGGAAGTTTTCCCGGGTGACCACCGTCTTCCACTCGTTGCTCGCGCTGACGGTGTTCTTCCTGTTCTTTACGGGATACTCCATCGCCTTCAACGCCGAGCTATGGTGGCTCGTCGAGCTGATGGGCGGGAACATCTGGGTGCTGACCGTCCACCGCCTGGCCGGCTTCATGCTGATCGTGTTGACGGTCTTCTGGGTGCTGTACATGCTGTTGCGCCCGTCGAGCCGCTCGAACTTCGGCGACGTCCTGCCGGACCTCAAGAAGGATCTGGCCGCGTTCATCCAGGACGTCAAGTTCGCGCTTGGCTACGCCGACGAGCGCCACCCCAACGCCAAGCAGTTCGCCGGCTACAAGGCCGACGAGGTGCCGCTGCTGTCGTACGTCGGGAAGGGTGTCATCGCCATCTTCACCGTCGAGCTGGTCCTGCTGATGATCTCGGGCCTGCTCATCTGGCAGAAGACCTGGCTGATGACGTTCTACAACACGCAGTCGGTCGTCATGGGCTTCGTCGCCTTCCACGGGCTGCTAGGCGTCATCATGTTCATGGGCGTGATGTTCCACACCTTCGAACACGCCTGCCATCCCGCCTTCTACCCGGTGGAGATGAAGGCGTTCCTCCCGAAGGAGTCGACGCCGAACTTCCACGGTGATCCCGACGAGCACGAAACGACCGGGATCGAGAACCTCCGGCTCAAGCCGACCTGGAAGTGGGCGACGAACATCTTCGGCGCGATGGTCATCGTCGGCATCGCCGGCGTCCTCGCGGGCAGCATGACCTACGGCGGCTACCCGGTCCCCGACACGCTGGTGTTCAACGAGGGGAACATCTTCCGGACGATCGCCATCAACATCGGCGTCCTGGTCCTGTTCATCGGGCTCGCGCTCTCGATGTACGGGAACATCCTCCGGATCCGGTACGAGCGCCAACTCCGCGAACGGAGCGACGAGCGCGAGCCGGCCGACCAGGCCGACCCCGAACCCGACGCCGAGAAGATCGCCGCCGACGGCGGCCAGGCGACCGACGAGTAGTCGGTTGCTGACCCTGATCGCCGACGGCTGACCGAGCCGCCGTCCGCCGACGTTCGGACGGTCGTATTCTCACCGTTTCGATCCGTTTTCGCGTTCGTTCCGCGATTCGCCTGCTCCTTCGAGTAGGAGCGAGTATCGTCCCATATCACTGCATTCGACGGGATAGCGCTCGGGAACGCTATCGTCCCGGACCCGTCGCTACCGATCGCATATCGTCGAGAGCGTGCCACGAAAACCCGAGAGGGGCCCGAACCGCGCGTCTCGTCGGTACCGGGGAACCGAAATCGGGACCCGCCGAGGAACTGAGAGCGACCCTCCCCGACCGCGACCGTCGGACGTCAGGAGAGCAGTTCCGCGCTCTCCGAGGACAGTTCGACCGTGACGTCCTGCCTGGTCTGGTCGGCGATCTGGTCGATGTTCCGCGTCAGTACTTCGAGGACGTCGTCGGGATCCGGATACACCAGCATGTTGCCGTCGGCGTCCTCCATGACGAGCTGGGTGTCGTTCATCTGGATCTGGTCCTGTTCGATGCTCGCGACGTAGACCGTCAGGGCCTCGGCACCGCCGTTGTCCCCCTCCTCGACCATCGAAACGTACAGCGAGTCGATCCCGATGAGGTCTTTGTACTCCCGGATCCGCCGAGCGCAGGCGACCATGTCCTTCGTAATCGCCGTCTTCCGGGGATTGCCGTGCTCGCCGTTGTAACAGTGCTTGCAGACCCGCAGTTCCATCCGCATGGTAGTCGACCTAGCAAACGAGCGTATTATAATCGTTCGGTCGCAGGGTCGCAGCGCCGCGCCGGAAACTCCCAAGCTTTAGTAGGAAATACCCACAGTATCCGGATATGGCATCCTATCTGGCATACAGCGCACTCGTCATACTCTCGCTGATCGGCTGTATGGTCGCGCTGGTGGCGACGACGAAAGACACCGCTGGCGGCTTCGGCACGAAAGGCGACGCGGTCCTCGCGGCCGTCGTTCTCGGATTCGCGATCGCGACGATCGGAACCTCGGTCTTCTAAGCCGAAGCCGGCGGACTACGGCGAGTCGAACCCGCGCTCCGAGCGTAGGGTGGAAGGCGGCTCTCTGTTGGAATCGGCATCGAAACGAGACCCGAGATGCTCCACGGATTCTTCTCTGCGCGGCTGATTGAGTTGCGGATGGGTATGCCCCCGTCGATACGACGGCGACAGCGTCACCGGGTCGGCGACATCGCCGACGATACCAGTTGTCCGCGCCGTCGCGAGCGGCGTCGGCCATACCCGCCGCTGACCGACTCAGAGGTCGAACTTCGCGGCCGCCGTCTCCATGTCCTTATCGCCCCGCCCCGAGAGGTTCACGAGGATCGTGTCGTGTTCGCCAGCTTCGGTCAGTTCGATCGCGCGGGCGACCGCGTGGCTGGACTCCAGCGCGGGGACGATCCCCTCGGTTTCGCTCAGTTCGCGGAAGGCCGCCAGCGCCGCGTCGTCGGTGATCGCCTGGTACTCGCAGCGACCGACGGCGCGGAACATAGCGTGTTCGGGACCGACGCCGGGGTAGTCCAGGCCCGCGGAGACGGAGTGGACGTCGACGTCGTCGTCGATGACCCGCGTCTTCATCCCGTGGATTACGTCGTCTTTGCCCGCCGCGAGCGGGGCGGCGTGGCGGTTCGAGTCGGCGCCTTCCCCGCCGCCTTCGGCGCCGTAGAAGTCGACCTCGTCGTCGCGGAACGCATGGAAGAGTCCGATCGCGTTCGAGCCGCCGCCGACGCAGGCGACCGCCGCGTCGGGCAGGTCGCCGGTACGCTCGCGGATCTGCTCGCGAGCCTCCTCGCCGATGACGCTCTGGAAGTCCCGGACCATCCGCGGGAACGGATCGGGACCGACGACGCTACCAACCAGGTAATGGGTGTCCTCGACGTTCTCGGCGAAGTCCTCTAGCGCGGCGTCGACGGCGTCGGCCAGGCCCTCGCCACCGCGGGTGACCTCGTTGACCTCGGCGCCCATCAGCCGCATCCGGAAGACGTTCATCGCCTGGCGCTCGGCGTCTTTCTGCCCCATGTAGATCTCCGTGTCGAGGTCGAGCAGGGCCCCGACCATCGCGGTCGCGGTGCCGTGCTGACCAGCGCCGGTCTCCGCGATGAGTCGGTCGCGGCCGGCCTGCTTGGCCAGCAGCGCCTGGCCGAGGCAGTTGTTGATCTTGTGGGCGCCGCCGTGGAGCAGGTCCTCGCGTTTGAGGTAGATGTCGGCGCCGTAGCGATCGCTCAGGTTGCGCGCGTAGTACAGCGGCGTCGGGCGGCCGGCGAACTCCTCGAGCAGGTCGCGCAGTTCGGTTCTGAATTCCTCGGTGTCGGCCACGTCGTCGTAGGCCGCCGCCAACTGGTCCAGCGGCTCGCGAAGCGGTTCCGGCACGTGTCGCCCGCCGTACCCCTCGAACTCTCCGTTAGACATACGCCGGTGGATAGCGCTCACACCCTGAAATAGGTTCGGTGCGGTCGCCCGCGGAGGCGTCCCGGACGCCGCGAGCGTCGGCGGCCGGAACCGTCAACGGCAGGCCCGGACGCTACCCGTTCGGGCGGTCGAATGCCGATATGGCAGACGAGACGTCCGATCGCGAGCGCGATCACGATCCCGACGACCATCTGAAGCGGGTCCGCGAAGGGCTCCAGCAGGCAACCGACACCGCGGACCGGACGGTCGAGTCGCAACTAAACTCGATCACCGCGGGCGTGTTCGAGGAACAGGAGGGTCACCTAACCCAGCCCGACCCGGGACCGAAGCGGGATCGGATCGCCGAAGTCGCCGAGAAACTCGACGGCCTAGCGGACCAGGCCACCGGCGAGACGCGCGACCACATTCTGACCGCGCGCGAGCACTGTCGGGCGTATCTGGCGGAAGGCGGGGGTGACGAACAGCCGCGGAACGAAAGCGAGTGAGCGGGGCGGGCGGTTCGGTCGGGGAAAGGCGGGATGGAGTCGACGCTCGGCGACGCTCAGCGATCGACGCTGCCAAGCACGATGTCTAAGCTGCCGAGCGACGCGATCAGGTCCGCGACGTACTCGCCCTCGGCCATCTCGGGCAGCGCCGAGAGGTTGTGGAAGCAGGGGCTGCGAATCTTGAACCGGGCCGGCGAGTTCGAGCCGTCCGCGCGGATGTAGATCCCGAGTTCGCCCTTCGCGCTCTCGACGGCGCGGTAGGTCTCGGTCCCCGGGTCGGGCTTGAGCGTCCGCGGGACGTTGCTCTGGACCGTCCGGTCGTCCTCGGGCCAGTCCTCGACGAGGTCCAGACACTGCTCGATGATCTTCGCGGACTCCTCGATCTCGTGCATCCGGACGAGCATCCGCGCGTGGTTGTCGCAGCCCTCCTCGGTGACGACGTTCCAGTCGAGGTGCTCGTAGTAGCCGTAGGGGTCGTCGCGGCGGAGGTCGTAGTCGATCCCGGAGCCGCGGGCGACCGGCCCTGTACAGCCGTAGTTTTTAGCGACCGCCGGCGCTATGAAGCCGGTGTCGATCGTCCGCTTCTGGAAGATCTCGTTGCCCGTGATCAGGGCGTGGTACTCGTCCATCTTCGCGGGGAGGGCGTCGAGGAAGTCCCGACACTTCTCGATGAACTCCTCGCGGGGCTCGGGCAGGTCCCACGAGATTCCGCCCAGCCGGAAGTAGTAGAACATCATCCGCTGGCCGGTCAGGTCCTCTAAGATGTCCTGGATGACCTCCCGGTCGCGGAAGGCGTACTGGAAGATAGCGGTGAAGTCGCCGAAGACGTCGAGCGCGAAGGTTCCGAGCGCGAGGAAGTGGCCGAGCATCCGGCCGAACTCGGTCGACATCGTCCGCAGAACCTGGGCGTATTCGGGAACTTCGATGTCGGCGATGTCTTCGATCGCGCGGGCGACAGCCCACTCGTTAGGGAGGTTCGCCGTGTAGTCCCAGCGGTTCGAGTACGGGATGATCTGGTGGCGGTAGGTGCCCTGCTGGCACATCTGCTCCTCGCAGCGGTGGAGGTAGCCGACGTCGGGCTCGACGTCTTCGACCGTCTCCCCGTCCAACACCGTCTCGAGGTGGAGGACGCCGTGGGTCGCCGGGTGGTGGGGCCCGATGTTGATCATCATCGTCTCCGACTCGGGGGTACGGTGGCTCTGTTCGAGCGGGTTCGCGTGTTTCGTATACTGGACGACCTGGGGCTTGTTCTGGTCGTAATCGAGCGAGAGGGGGTGCCCCTGCCATGACTCGGGGAGGAGGATTCGGGTGAGGTTTGGGTGGCCTTCGTATTCGATGCCGACCAGATCGTAGGCCTCGCGCTCGTGCCAGTCGGCCGTCCGGAAGACGGGTTCGGCGCTCTCGCAGACGGGATCGGCCGTCGGCAGCGGGACGACCAGCGTCACCTCGTGGGTCCGCCGGTCGTATTTCGTCATGTGGATGATCGACTCGTAGCGGTCCTCGTACTGCTGGGGCGTGATACACGAGAGGTGGTCGAACCCCGCCTCGTCGCGCAGCAGGCGCAACACCTCTTGAACGTCGTCGGGTCGAATCACGAAGGCGGGCGCGTTCTTGTGATCGTCCCGCCCGATCGCGTACTCATCGAGCAGGGCCTCGAGTGCGGCCTCGTTGACGCCCTCCTCGCGGCGGTGGTCGTACTCCGGATCGATGCGCTCGTGTTCGGGCTCGGGCTCCGTTGTCTCACTCATAGGGGTCCCCTCGACGCGCCGACGACGGCGGTCGCTTCCAGAGGCTACACTTGACGGGGAAATGAGGGTTTTGTCGGGTTACAGTGACCCTCTATCGAGCGGGAACATTACGGATGTCACAGGTGAACGCCTTCGCGTCGGTCGCTTCGGCAGCGTTCGCGCCCGTATGGATGCGGCCGTCCGAGAAGTTACGCACATCCGGTTTTCGAGCACGCTGGATGTCGCCCGCAGCGATACCCGAACGGGTTCGGATCTCAATCAACTATCTACGCTGGGCAGCGCGTACGCAACGTCCGACTGGTCTAGCGAGACGGGTCGTGGTTCCATCTGGCTGGAACTGGGACGGCCGACACTGCCGCTTTGGCACCGCCCGTGGATCGCCGCCTCCTCGACGAGTACAGTAACTTGTTCGGAGCCAGGTCGCATACCGAGACGGCAGCTGCTCCCATCGAAGTTGTCGCCTGGAGACCGATCATCGATAGCCCGGGATCGAGCTATTACAGTCGTGATAATCCTCGTAGCAGTCGAAGTGGCGGTACTTTTCGACGAAGTCGTAGTCACCAGACCCGAGCATACGGAACGGCTCGGGCGGGTCCGCACTCATCCCCATGTGGTTTAAATGAAGGCTGTTTTCTCCGTTGGATCGATATAATTCGGATACATCTCGAGTCGGTTGTATTGCTCTGCGGCTTCGAAATCACCGTATCCGAGGATCTGGAACGGTTCCGGGGGTTCGAGCCCCATTCGGATGAAACAGTCACGGACCTGGCATGCCAGATTGTGGTTGAGATAGTCTCGAAACTCGTCGAACGTGGCGATGTCCATTACGGGCAGTTCGATGCGCGTATCGGGTTCACGGTCGAACGGTTCCACAGATTCGGTGACGTGTTCTTCGCCAGCGTCGTCGATGTACGCCATGTGTACCGATGAGACGCCACCGAGCTGGAGTCCATCCGAGAGGCTTACGTTCTCATCGGCGGCGAGTTCCATAAGCTCCTGAGAGAACCGTTCCCACGTTTCGAGATCAGTTGTCGTCGGCTCCTCGAGCGACCGTGTCTCGATTGGCGTTTCGGTGAGATCCAGGCCGTATCGACCGGCCAAATTTTCGGCCTCCTCGTGGAGAGCAGTTTCGAGGGGATCGAGACCGAGATAGACGTGCTTGCGGTAGAGAACTGATTCGGAACTCGAGGCCGCCGATGGAACGTCGATCACGCGGTCGACGGTCGCATCCTCGTAACTCCGGAGTTGCTGGTAGAGATCGCCGAAGTACTGCTCGAACGCCGACTCAGAGAGCCCAGCGATGGCGATGCGAACGGCATTGAGTCGCTCTGGATGGATACGCGGAGGGACCGTATCGTAGCCACGCTCGAGATAGACGTAATATTGGGCGAAGCGGCGCGCTTGCTCATTGAACTCGTTTTCTTTTGGAGTTCTAGATATTGCTTTGTCATCATATTCGTTACATTGATGAAACTTGATCTGGCCGTCGAACTCCATTTCGATTCGATGTTTTTCCCCATTGTTGTCTATTACATGAAGTCCAACTCGATGATCGTCTTCGCCAGTGATTTTTGCCTTCATAATTAACTAAGTCCCCGTGATCCACCACCGTAATCAGCTCCACCGAACCGCTGGCGCAGCTTTTCGTCGATCAAATCTTCAATCCGCTCTTTGGCACCACCGAGTTGAGTGAGGTTGACTTCGGGGATGCCAGTGTTGGAGATCGTCTCTCGACCTTTCCCCCAAAGTTTTCCATAAAGGGTCTTTCCGACATCAGACATTGCACCGCTGACAAGTGACCCGAGTACCGGGTTTGCAGTCGCAGCAGTGACACCAAGACCGATAGTTCCACCGACGATACCTTGCCCGGCCGCTTCGCCGAGAACGTCGACTGGCCCACGCTCGGTGTTGACTGCGGCGAACAATCTCGTCTGGTTTTCCTTGATTGTGCGAACTTCTTCAGCTAGCGCCTCGGGTTTAGCTTCGACTTCGTCCACGACCAGTTCACGGGACTCCTCCTCGCTGCCGCTCATAAGGGGGAGACGATCAGAAATAGCCATCCGCTGAACGTGCACGTCCGTCCCCAGTCGGTTGACCACCAGCGGCTCGTCACCCGACAGCGCTTTCGCCGCGGCTTCATCGGCCTCGCGCTCTAGCTGGGGGTCAGGATCGATCTCGAGATCGGCATTCGACTTCGGCATCATGCTGATCGCCGTACCGGTCTGCTGACGGACGTGGGCCAACTCGTGGGCCAGCAGGAACTGCCCTTCCGGGCTTTCCGGATCGTATTCGCCGGCATTGAAGACGATGTCCTTCCCGCAGGTGAACGCCTTCGCGTCGATCGCGTCGGCGGCTTCGGCGGCTTTCGTGCCCGTGTGAATATAGACGTTCGAGAAATCCGCATCCAGACGCTCTTCGAGGGCGCGTTGGATCGGATGATCCAACGACCGGCCGCCCTCGCTGAGGACCTCGAGGACCGTGTCGGGAACGTCGCCCTGGGTGGTGTCGGTCCCACTGAGGGCTCGCTGGACGTTGTATTCGCTGGGCGTCGGTGCCGGCGCAGTCCCGCCGATGTCGCACGCTGCCATCGGGTTCCCGCCGTACAACTCGTCCGGGTTCGGTCCGTGGACGTCCACCACGCCAGGCTGGTCGCTACTCGCCGCTCGTGGCCGCGACTCCGCAGTCGTCCCGTGACTCGTCCGCTGGACCGTCGTCGACTCAGTTGTCGTCTCCGTCTTCGTCGCCGACGACTCCGTCGCTCGTTCGCGCCGCTTCTTCGAGCCCATCTACCGCCCCTCCGTTTCGATTCGACTGGTGACCGGACGATCAGCTCTCTCCTGCTGAGGCATTTTTCTCCGCTTTTGGTGGCGGTAACATAATATTTTCTCTTGGGTTGACGATTGTCGAACGACGATCGAATCTGGCCGCCCAGTGAAGTAGGCAATCGCAGGCTCGATGGCTGTCGAGCAACAAACCGCCGCTGACGACAACGCCTCGGTTACGTCGTGGATCGGCCGTGAGACTGATCGATCCGCCTTGCCGAAACCATCGACCGATCAGCCGACCGCCGCGGCCAGGCGGAACCGTTTAAGTAGTCCGTCCGACGTAACGTGAGGTATGTCTCGCGGGATCGGCTGGTATGAGATGTTCCGAGAGTTCGTCCCCGAATGGGCCGTCGTCGTCCTCGGGCTCGTGACCCAGCTCGGCGACGTCTGGTTTCTCGGCGCGCTCCTCGGCGTCGTTTACTGGGTGGCGACGGAGCGCCGAGACGAGGCCGCCGCCGTCCTCGGCCTGGCGCTGACCGGCCTCTCGCTTATCGCCGGGTTGAAACACGTCTTCGCGCTCCCGCGGCCCGAACGCGTGCTCGCGGAGGTGGGCGCGCTTCCGGAGGCGATCCACCCGCTGTACTACGCCACCGCGACGGCAACTGGCTACGGGTTTCCCAGCGGTCACGCCATGATGACGACGATCGTCTACCTGAGCCTGGCCGAGTACCTCGCCGTCGGCACGCGCCGCCAGCGGTACGTCGGCGCCGCCGGGCTCGTGACGCTCGTCTCGTTCTCTCGGGTCGGACTCGGCGTCCACTACGTCGTCGACGTCGTCGCCGGTGCCGGCGTCGGGCTGGCCTTCCTGCTGGTCGCCTGGCGACTGCTCGATCGGTATCCATCCCACCGCGGCACGGTCGGGTTCGCGCTCGCGGTCACCGTCGCCGGGGGCGCCCTCGTCACGACCGATGCGGATCCCGACGCCGTGTTGTTGGCCGGCGCGTCGCTCGGCGCGCTCGCCGGCTGGCAACTCGCCGTCCTCGCGCGAGCGCTGGACACGGGACGGGGGCCGATCCGCACCAGCCGTCCGCTGGCCGCCAGGGCGGTTGCGACGGTCCTCGCACTCGCGTCGCTCGTCGCCGCGATCGCCGCCGGCTGGGTCGACTTTACCCCGCTGCTTACCGGGAGCGGAGCGCTCGGCCTAGTCGTCGCCGCCTTCGTCGCGACGCCGGTCCTGCTCCGCTGCGACGGCGGGGTCCGCGGTCTCGGCCGGCGTGCGGTCGCCGCCTCGCGGTAACGCTGCGCCGTCGTTCGCGACTCGATTCTCGGTCGGGACGGAGACGGGAGCCGTCGAATTCGGTCGGAACGGAGACGAGTGCCGTCGAGTAACGACGGTCGTGACGGCGGATCGGGTTGGTTATTCCTCGCTCTCGTCCGACTCGTCGTCCTCGGCCGGCTCGTCGGTCGCGTCGGCCTCCGATTCGGACTCGTCCGCCTCCGACGGATCGACCTTCATGTGGGAGGCGTCTTCCGTGGGGCTCTCGTCCGGCTCGGTGTCCTCTACCTGTGCGGGCTGGGCCTGTTCGGGATCTGGCCCGGTCGCCTCGCTGGCCTCGTCGGCCATCGCGGCGTCCGAGAGGTCGATCTCCACGTCCTCGTCGGTGTCGCGCCGTGGATCTTCCTCCTCGTCGGAATCGAGGCCCGGCTTCTGCCTGGGCTCGTCGTCCGTCTCGATGAACTCGATCTGCTCGACGGACTCCGCGTCGTCGTCGCCGGCGTCGGGTCCGCCCGCGACCTCGTCGTCGGATCCGGTGGCGGTGCTCGCTTCGTCCGAGGACTCCTTGCCCTCGGTTCCGCCCTCGACGTCCGGGACGCCGCTCGCCGCGTCGTCGCTCGATCGCCTGGTATACAGTCCGTAGCCGAACAGGCCGGTGCCGGCGATGCCGAGCGGGATTGCTCGCGATCGATTCGCTGCCAGCGCCCGGATCGCGGCCGCCAGCAGGAGTCCGCCGGCGACCATCGGGCCTGTACCGCTCGACAGCGCGGGAGTCACCATCGAAGCGACTCGGCCGGTCGGTCCCTCCAATTCCGTCAGTTCCTCGAACTCCTCGAGGTCGCCGATTTCGTCTATCGACACGTCCGTCGCCGCGTCGTGATCGTGGGGTTCACTCATCGGAAAGCCTCCGAGCGACGGGCCTGGCGGCGCCGCAGACGAACCGAGGCTCGACTCGCCTGGTTCGATACGAGTCGATAGTCGTCGACTCCCGGCTCGGCGGCGCCGCCGGCGTCCGCTCACCGAGTCTACGGGTTCCGACCGGATGAAGATTCGACCGGCAGATGAATACTCTGCGCCGCGACGGTGCGGGCCGCCCGGAAGTCTCCGGTCAGAATCGGATATTACCGGAATCGGGCGCATCTACCCGGGGAGCGGCCGATATAAGCGATTACGGCCCTGCATACTCCGGGCTGGTGACCTTCCCTGCGTGCCGCGGAGAACGTGTATATGTCGGACCGCAACGGACGTGACGACGAGTCACATAGTACTATTCGGAACGTGGTTCTCGTTGTTCTCGATACGGCTCGAGCGAAGAGCGTTGGCATGCAACCGTTCCCGGACGACGAGGATACGGTCGGCACCGACCCCGCCGCGTCCGGCGGCTGGGCCGGATCGGGCGACGATTCGGTGGGTGCGCACCCGACGCCGACGCTGACGCGGCTCGCCGACGAGGGAACCGCGTTCGACAACGCGTTCGCGACCGCCCCCTGGACGCTGCCCTCCCACGCGTCGTTTTTCACTGGCACCTATCCCTCCGAACACGGGACCCACGGCAATCACACCTACCTCGACGACGACCTCCGGACGCTCCCCGAGGCCTTCGCCGACGCGGGCTACCAGACGATCGGCGTCTCGAACAACACCTGGATCACCGAGGAGTTCGGCTTCGACCGCGGCTTCGAGGACCTTCGCAAGGGCTGGCAGTACATCCAGTCCGACGCCGACATGGGCGCGGTCGTCCGCGGCGAGGACCTCCGGGAGAAGCTCATCGCGACGCGAAACCGTCTCTTCGACGGCAACCCGCTCGTTAACGCCGCTAATATCCTCTATAGCGAAGTCTTCCAGCCCGCGGGCGACGATGGCTCCAACCGGTCGACCGATTGGATCGACGACTGGCTGGGCAGTCGGACCGACGACCGCCCGTTCTTCCTGTTCTGTAACTTCATTGAGCCCCACGTCGAGTACGACCCGCCCCGCGAGTACGCCGAGCGGTTCCTTCCCGAAGGCGCCAGCTACGAGGAGGCGACCGCGGTTAGGCAGGACCCCCGCGCCTACGACTGCGAGGACTACGACATTTCCGACCGCGAGTTCGCCATGCTGCGCGGGCTCTACCGGGCCGAACTGGCCTACGTCGACCACCAGCTCGGCCAACTCCGCGAGGCGCTCGTGGCCCACGACGAGTGGGAGGACACGCTCCTCGTCGTCTGCGGCGACCACGGCGAGCACATCGGCGAACACGGCTTCTTCGGCCACCAGTACAATCTCTACGACACGCTGCTCAACGTCCCGCTTGTCTTCCACGGCGGCCCCTTCACCGACGGCGGCCGCCGCAACGAGTTAGTCCAACTGCTCGACCTCCCCGCGACGCTGCTCGAGACAGCCGGGATCGACGACCCCGAACTGCGCGAGCAGTGGTCGAGCCGGTCGCTCCACCCCGGCTCGAGCGACGACGCCCGCGACGCCGTCTTCGCCGAGTACGTCGCACCCCAACCCTCGATCGACCGGCTCGAGGCCCGCTTCGGCGACATTCCCGACCGCGTCCGGCAGTACGACCGCCGGCTGCGGGCGATTCGCACGCCCGAGTACAAGTACGTCCGCGGCGACGACGGCTTCGAGCGCCTCCACCACGTCCGGACCGACCCGTTCGAGCGCACCGACGTCAGCGACGAGGAACCCGAGACAGTCCGGCGCCTCCGGCGGCGGATCGAGGAGCAGTTCGAACCGCTCGCCGACGCCGGCATCGTCGAGGAGGTCGAGATGCGCGACGGGACGAAAGAGCGCCTGGCGGACCTCGGCTACCTCTGATCGCGGCCACCCGTGTCACGACGGCACATTAAGCGTACATCGATGCACGCGGGGACGTTTCCGGCGCTCGCCGAAACGGCGAGTATGTCCGCTACTCCACCCTCCGAAACGGCGCCGTTCCCGTTTCCGACGCAGGTCGTGTACGACGGGCCGGCCGACCGACTTCGCGTCGCCGTCGACCTTGCCCCCGCGCCCCTCGACGACGTGACCGTCGAAGCCGACTCGCGCCGCCTTCGGATCGCGGTCGAGCGCGGCGGGGCCGTCACCGAACGGACCCTCACGCCGCTCCCGCCCGGCCTGGCCTTCGGCGACGAGCGCCAGGCCATCTACAACAACGGCGTGCTCAGCGTCTCGCTCGGGACGCGACCGCGGCCACGGCCACGGCCTCGGGGACGATAGCGGCGGCCTTCTGCTCGGTTCGAACGATCGAGCGCCGGTGCCGGTATTCGCTTGCTCCACGTTGATTCCCGCGGCGACGAAGCGTTCCCACCGCGATGAGCGACGACTACTACACGAAGGGCGATTTCGTGGACAACCGCGACGTCGGCGAGTCGTGCTTCGACCGGGGCCCGGACGACGAGATGATCGAGACGGTCGTCTCGAATGTCGAAGACCGAATATCGATGTCCGCGTCTTCGTCGACGGCGTCAACGCGATCGCCGAGAGCCTGTTCTCATCGGCAGCACGAACAAGATCGTCGAGGACTGGGAGACGGCGGTCGAGCGCGTCCGCGAGTACGCCTATCCGCTCGAGGACGCCCGCACACAGGAGGTCTACAGGCAGGGGAGCTCCATAGGCAGGAGCACCGTCGGCAAACTCGGCTCGCTCGAACGCGAGCGGGTCGACGACCGGACCCAACTCGTGTTGATCGACGAGTCGCACGGCTTCTAATCGCGAGCGGTCGGGACGGGACCCGAACCGCCTGCAGCACGCTTTTGATCGACAGTCCGCTAGCGAAAGTCGAGTCAACGGTTCGCCAATGGCCACCTCTACCAACGATTCCGGCTCCGGCGACGGCTTCGTCCCCTTCTTCCGCCGCTACACTAAGACCTGGATCCACGCGGTCGCGACGGCCGGGCTGACCGCGTTCGGGACGCTGACCATCGTTCACCGCTGGTTCGTCGTCCTCGCGCTGGCCTCGTACGTCGTGCCGCCGGTCGTGCTGTACCTCCGCCAGGCGCGGTCCGCTCGCGATCGAGCCGGCGACGAGGACGCAGCGGCCTCGACCGACCGAACGGATCGGGAACCGACCGGGCGCGAGTCGGAAGCGGTCGGTGCTCGCGACCCGGCGAGAGACGTAGACCGGGAACCGAAACCGGGAACCGAGACGGAACCCGCGGCACCCGACCGGGCGGCGGCCGCCACCGAGACCGGCGAACGCGACGAACCGGCTGGAACCGACGAGCCGGTTAAATCCGCCCAAACCGCCGAGACCGCCGAAACCGCCGGAACGACCGCTACTGACGCGACGGCAGGGCTCAGCGAGACCGACGAGAGCACGAGTACGGGTGCGCGACCGGACGAAAGCGAATCCGAAGGGGAAGGCGAGAGCGGCGACGGCGATCGAACCGAACCCGTCGGCTGGCACCCCGTCGATACCCCGACCGAGGCGACGCTTCGCGACGTCAGCGTTACGAAAACGGGCCCGTACGCGGTCGGTGACGGCGGCGTCGTCATCGCCGCCGATCGCGGTGGCGGGAGGACCGTTGGCGGCGACGGCAGCGACGACTGGACGGTCGTCCTCGCAGATGGCCCGGGCGCCGCCGGATCGGACCTCCGAGGCGTCGACGCGACGGCGGACGGCGAGGTCGTCTGGGTCGCGGGCGACAGCGGCGCGGTCGGCCGGATCGAGACCGAAACCGGCCGTCACACCGACTACACGGCGCCCGATGACATCACCGACAACTGGCTCGGAGTCGCGGTCGGCGGCCCGAGCGGCGACGAGACGGTGCTGCTGATAAACGGCTCCGGGGCGGTCTGCCGCGGGCGCTACCGCGACGGCGAGCCCTCGTGGGACGACCCCGTGAAACCGGGCAGCGGCTCGAGCCTGAGCGGGGTCGCCCTGGCCGACGCGTCGGTCGGCTACTGCTGCGACACGAACGACGGCGTCTTCGAGACAACCGACGGCGGCGACTCGTTTGCCCGGGTCGGGATCGACGGCGCCGACGGAACGCTGTCGGGCGTCGCGACGGCCGGCCGGAGCGACTGCCTCGTCAGCGCGGACGACGGCGTCGTTCACCGCTACGACGGGTCGACGTGGACGCCCGAACGGGTCTCCGACGGCGCGCTGTCGGGCCTCGCCAGGCGGACCGGAGACGACGGCGATGGCGGCGACCGCGACGGTGAGACGATCGCCTGCGGCGCAGGCGGGGAGATCTACGAACGCCGCGGCGCGACCGCCTGGGAGCGGGTCGACGCCGACGCGCCCGGATCGCTGCTCGCCGTCTCGCTGGCTCCCGAGGGCAGCCTGGCGGTCGCGGTCGGCGAGGACGGGACCGCGGTCGAGCGACGTGGAGGCGGCTGACGGACGAGCAACGACGGCGGACGGTCGCCCGCGGCGACAGACGACCGCGTCAACCGATTTGTTGACCTGTCAAAATTGGCATATTCAGGCCGAATCGGCTTTTCGCTCCCGGACGGAGTTGCAGTCGTCGCGATCGGATAGCGGGGCGTCTTCGACCGCCCCGTTGCCGGCGTGACGCGCCCCGACCATGAGCCCCCAAACCCGAACGGCGACGCGATACACCGTCCGCACGTTCGAGCCCGGCGACCGAGAGACGTTCCTGTCGCTGTACGATAGCGTGTTCGGCCGAGACAGGAGCGCCGAGTGGTTCCGCTGGAAGTTCCGCGAGAACCCGTACGTCGATCACGTCCCGATCGTCGTGGCGACCGCGGACGGTGAGCCCGTCGGCTTCCGGTCGTTGTTCGCACAGGAGATGCGCGCCGGCGAGACCGTCCTGCCCGCGTTCCAACCCTGCGACACGATGGTCCACCCGGAGCACCGCGGACGCGGACTGTTCGACCGGATGAACACCCGTGCCGTCGAGCGCTACGCCGACGGGGCGCCGTCGTTCTTCTTCAACTTCCCCAACGAGCACTCGAAGCGGGGGAACGAGAAGCACGGCTGGCGGGAGATCGGGACGGTTCCGGCCTACTACCGGCCGCAAAACCCGCTCGGCGCGCTCGAGCGAGTGACCGATATCGTCCCGACCCCGACCGGAGACGGGTCCGAGGCCGGCGGGACCGAGCCGCAGTCGTTCGACGAGCAGGCGGCCGCCGCCACCGCTACCGTAACGGATACCATCGAAAACGCGGTCGCGACCTCCCATCGGGCCGGCGACCGGCTGCTCGCTGACTCCGACTCCGACCTCGCGATCGAACGGTACGAGACGCCGCCGGCCGACACCCTCGCGGCGGTCTACCGCCGTGCGGTCCCCGACGCGATCCACACGAACCGGACCGCCGACTTCTACCGCTGGCGGTTCGCCAACCCCGCCCAGTCGTACACGACGTACGTCGCCAGGCGGGACGACGAGCCGGTCGCCGCACTCGTCGTCTCGGGCGTCGGCGACCACGCGCGGATCGTCGAGACGGTCCCGCGAGCGGTCGAGTCCGAGCGGGCGGCGCTCGACCGTCTGCTCGTGGCGGCGCTCGACGACTACGCCGACCGGGGCTATCTCGAAGCGTTCGGCGCGACGCTGCCGGCGCCGCTGCGCTTCCGGTTCTATCCGGATACCCGCTTCCCGCTTTCGGCCCTCCTGCAACCCGCGGCCAGGACGCTGTTCGCGCGCGATCTCGAGGACGGGCTCGAGCTCGAATCGAGCGCGATCGACGCCTGGTCGTTCTCGCGGCTCGATCTGGACACGACCTAGCAGGGCCGAGTGCGGTCGTACTCGCGCCCGGCGAGGGCGAGACGCGCGCGATCGGGCTGTCGGACGGGCTCGGCGACCGGCGTGATCGGCCACTGTTATAGCCGTCGAGCCCGCAGCGACTACCGTGAGCGATCGACGCGCGGGCACGGACGCGAACGGGGACGGCGCGAGGGGCGACCGACGCGAGCGCGACCGCTGTCGGCTCTGCGGGACGCCGCTACCGGCGACCGACGGTGAGCCGGCGGCGAGCGGCTTCTGTTCGACCGGCTGTCGCGACGTCGCCGCCGAGTTCGGACCGAGCGAGAGCGACGGGGCGGCCGCGCCGTCCGAACGGAGCGGCGGCGCCGGGGACCGGAAGCGGGATCGGAGCCGTGACTCGGGCGCAAATCGAGACGAGAAAGACGCCGTCCGCACCTTCCTCCGGATCGACGGGATGCACTCGGCGACCTGCGAGGCGTTCCTCGAGGCCGTCGCCGAGGGACGGGACGGCGTGACCGACGCCGAAGCGAGCTACGTCACCGAGACGATCCGCGTCGATCACGACCCCGACCGGATCGCTGCGGCCGACCTCGAGGACGCGCTGAGCACCGTCGGCTACACGGCCTACCTGCGCGAGGAGGCGACCGCCGACGACGACACCGGCGCCACCAGGCGCGCCCGCGAGATGACCGGCCTCCGGAAGCGCCGGGCGGACGACATGCTCGAGATGCGCTACGTGGTGGGCATCGTCTTCGGCTCGTTCCTCCTGTTGCCGTTCGTCGCGGTGTTCTACCCGATGTACCTCACGGAGCTCACCAACTGGGGGGCGATCGCGCACTTCGAGGACGTCTTCACCGGCTTCAGCGGGCCGATGTACCTCCCGCTGTTCCTCGTGATGACGGGCGCGATCGTCTACCTGACCGGCGGGCCGCTCCTGCGGGGCGCCTACGTCAGCCTGAAGCTCCGGCGGCCGACCACGGACCTGCTAGCCGCGCTGACGATTCTGAGCGCCTACGTCTACGCGGCGATCGCCTCCGGCCTCGGCCGGACGGACATCTACTTCGACCTCACGATCGTCGTCGCGTCGCTCGTGATGGGCGCGACCTACTACGAGACGACGGTCAAGCGCCGCGCGACCGACCGGCTGACCGACCTCACCGTCTCCCAGGTCGACACGGCCAGGCTGTACGCGGCCGACGGGTCGACGACGGAGGTTCCCGTCGGGGACCTCGAGTCGGGCGACCGCGTGCTCGTCCGCGAGGGCGAGCGGATCCCCGTCGACGGACGCCTGGCCGAAGGAGAGTGTGCGGTCGACGAGGCAGTCGTCACCGGCGAGTCGCTGCCGGTGACCAAGCGGGAGGGCGACGAGGTCGTCGGCGGCTCGGTCGTGACGACCGACGCGGCGGTCGTCGACGTTGGCGACCAGACGACCAGCAGCATCGAGCGGCTTACGCGGGTCGTCTGGAACGTCCAGAGCGCCGACCACGGCGTCACCCACCGGGCCGACGAACTCGCCGCAGTCCTCACCCCGCTCGTCTTTGCGGCCGCGCTCGTCGTCGGCACGAGCGCGCTGTTGATCGGCGCGGACGAAATTACCGTCTCGCTTTCCGTCCTCATGACCCTCATGGTCGCGAGCCCGTGGGCGCTGGGCTTCGCGACGCCCTACTCGGTCGCCAGGAGCCTCCAGGCGGCGCTCGACCGCGGGATCGTCGTCTTCGACGAGACGGTCTTCGAGCGCCTGCGGTCGGTCGACGTCGTCGTCTTCGACAAGACCGGCACGCTCACGACCGGCGAGATGACCGTCCGCGAGGCCGACGCACCCGCGGACCTCCTGGCCGCCGCCGCGGCCCTCGAGCAGCGCGCGGCCCATCCGGCCGCGGCGGCCATCGCACGGGCGTTCGACGGTGACGACGACGACGCTGCCGCCGATACGTCGACGCACGCGGACGGCGGGTCCGCTACCGCCGGCGGCCGGGACGTCGGCGACGTTCGGGACTTCCGGACACACGCGACCGGCGTCGAGGGAACCGTCGACGGCCAGACGGTTCTGGTCGGGCACCCCGACCTCTTCCGGGAGCGGGGCTGGGAACTCTCGAGCGCCCTCGAAGGGCGGATCGCGGACGCGCGAGATGCCGGCCGCCTTCCGGTCGTCGTCGGCCGTGACGGCGCCGCCGAAGGGATCGTCGTCGTCGGCGACGAGCCCCGCCAGGCGTGGGAGGAGACAGTCGCGGCGCTGGACGAGGACGGGATCGACGTTGTCGTCCTGACCGGCGACGAGGGAGCGTCGGCCGACGCCTTCGACCGCCACTCCGGCGTCGATCGCGTCTTCGCCGGCGTCCCCCCGAACGGGAAGGCGGCCGCGATCCGCCGACTGACGGCCGATCGACGCGTGGCGATGGTCGGCGACGGGACGAACGACGCGCCGGCGCTGGCCGCGGCCGACCTGGGGATCTCGCTGGGTAGCGGCACCGCGCTCGCGGCCGACGCGGCCGACCTGGCGATCGTCGACGACGACCTGGCCGCGGTCGAGCGCGCGTTCGCGCTGGCCCAGACCGCGCGCGATCGCATCCGACAGAACCTGGGCCTGGCGTTCGCCTACAACGCCATCGCCGTCCCCGCCGCCGCGCTCGGCCTCGTGAACCCGCTGGTGACGACCGTCGCGATCGCCGTCGGGACGCTCCTCATCGTCGGGAACGCCGAGCGGTCGCTCCTTCCCGAGTAACGGCCGACCGGCGGTCAGCCGTCTTTCCTTCCGTCGGATTCGTCGGATTCCGCGTCGAGCGCGCCCCACGAGACGGTCCGACCGACGCGGATCGAGATGATCGGTCGCTCGCCGAGGTCGTGGGTCTCGTACTGGTCGTACTTGGTCTCGAGCGCGCGGACGGCAGCAGCGTGGATCGACGTCGCGGCGTTGGAATCGGAATCGGGGTCGCGGACGCGGGCCCGGCCGCGGACCTGCACCCAGGCCAGGCGCGCCCAGTCCTCGCGGTAGCGGTCGATGAGGAGGCACACCCGCGGATTCGCCCGGACGTTCCGAACGCGCCGGAGGTCTCGCGTTTCTTTGGGCTTCTCGTCGATCGCGGAGACGATTCGAACGTCGGGTTCGTCCTCGTCGCGGTTCTCATCGTTCGTGCTCGCCCGGCCCGCGGAAGCGGCGGCCGCGGCGTCCGGCTCGAGGATCGCGTAACAGATCGGCACCGCGTGCGGTCGGCCCGCGTCGTCGACCGTCGCCAGGCGGCCGACGCGAGCCCGGTCGAGGAAGGCGTACTCGGCGGGCGTCATAGGACGACGGACGACGCGCGGACGGAAAGAACCGCACGGATGTTCAGGTGCTCGGGCGTTCGCCGCTCGACCGGTCGACAGGTCGGCCGATCGGCGGTGAGACGGATTCCGGGCAGACGTACCGCGAGGCCAAACTACTCGGACCGCCGTCCCCCATCCTCGGTCGGATGACCGACCGGATGCGGATGGACCGTCGTCGCGCGTACGGCGCCGTCGTCGTCGCGACGCTCAGCTACACGTTCCTGATGTTCGTCTGGTTCTCGCTGCCAGCGTACCTCCCGGTGATCATCGGCGACCTCGGGCTCTCGAACACCCAGGCCGGCGTCGTCGCGGGCGCGGTCCCGCTGACCTACATCCCGATCGCGCTCTTTACCGGGATGGCGATCGACCGGATCGGGCCAGGCCGGAGCCTGGCGGCGGGCGTCCTCGTCTACGGCGTCGCCCAACTGGTCCGAAGCTTCGCGACCGGATTCCCCTCGCTGCTCGCGGCGACGCTGCTGCTCGGCGTCGGCGCGACCGCCGTCACGTTCGGCCTGCCGAAGCTCGTCTCCGTCCTGTTCCCGCCGAGCGAGACCGGGGTCCCGTCCTCGATCTACCTCGTCGGCGCGTCGACGGGGACGGCGAGCGCCTTCGCCGTCGGCCGGCCGATCCTCGGCCCCGCGCTGGGCGGCTGGCGCGCGCTGTTCTTCTGGAGCGGAGTCGTCGCGATCGGCTACGGCCTGACGTGGGCCGTCGTCGCGCGTCGGCTGCGGATCGACGCGCACAACCGCGCGGCCAACGGCGCGGCCGCGAACGCCGACGCGGCGGCAGACGGCGACGGCTCGTCGCGCACGCTCGCGACGATCCGCCACGACTTCGAACTCGTCCTCACCCACCGCGAGCTACAGCTCGTGGTCGTCATCGGGACGATGTACCTGCTGCTCGCCCACGGGCTGCAGAGCTGGCTCCCGGCGGTGCTCGAGGCCCGCGGCGTCTCACCGGACCAGGCGGGCCGGACGACGAGCCTACTCGTCGCGGCCAACGTCGTCGGCGTGCTCACCGTCCCCGCGGTGGCCGACCGCGTGGGCGCTCGCCGGACCGCCCTGATCGTCTGCGGGATCATCGCGAGCCTCGGCGTTACGGGCGTGCTCGCGACCGATATCGGCCTCCTGCTCGTCGGCAGCGTCCTCGTCACCGGGTTCGGTTACGGCGGCCTCTCGCCGCTCATCCGGGCGATTCCGCCGGACTTAGAGGGGATCGGCGCGCGGCTGACCGGGACCGCCGTGGGCTTCATCTTCGCCGTCGGCGAGATCGGCGGCTTCCTCGGTCCCGTACTCGTCGGCACGCTCCACGACGTCACCGGCTCGTACGCGCCTGGCCTGGCCATCTTGGCCCTCGGGGGCCTCGTTGTGGCGGCCGCCGGTACCGCGTTGCGGTCTCGGGACGGCGACGGCTAGGGCGGGCCGCGACCGCACGCGTCACGCCTTTGGCCGTCCGCGGAGTCACGGTCGGACATGTGGTTCGGGGACGAGTACTGGCTCGTCCGGTTCGCCTTCCAGCGGGGCCTGGCGCTGCTGTATCTGCTGGCCTTTCTGGTCGCCGCGTATCAGTTCCGCCCGCTGGCGGGCGAGGACGGCCTGTTGCCCATCGAGTGGTACGTCGACGGCGTCTCGTTTCGCGAGCGGCCGAGCCTCTTCTATCTCGTTCCGACTGACCGCGCGATCGGGATCGCGGCCTGGTCGGGCGTCGCGCTGTCGGCGATGGTGGTGCTCGCAGTACCGTACTGGCTGCCGGAGGGGTACGCAACGCCCGCGTCGATGCTCCTGTGGGCGGTGCTGTGGGTACTCTATCTCTCCTTCGCGAACGCGGGCCAGACGTTCTACGGCTACGGCTGGGAGTCGATGCTCTGCGAGACCGGCTTCCTCGCGATCTTCCTGGGCGCGGGGTCGGCCGCGCCGCCGTTCGTCGTCCTCCTGTTGCTCCAGTGGGTGCTCTTTCGCAACATGTTCGGCGCCGGCCTGATCAAGCTCCGCGGCGACGACTGCTGGCGCGACCTGACCTGCATGGACTACCACTACGAGACCCAGCCGATCCCGAACCCGCTTTCCTGGTACGCCCACCACCTGCCGGACCGCTTCCATCGGATCGAGACGTTCGGCAATCACGTCGTCGAACTCCTGATCCCGTTCCTCTACTTCGCGCCCCAGCCGCTCTCGGCGCTGGCCGGCGCGGCGACGATCGGCTTCCAGGGCTGGCTCATGCTCACGGGTAACTTCGCCTGGCTGAACGCGCTCACGATCGTCCTGGCGATCCCGACATTCAGCGACGGGGCGCTCGCGGCCGTGCTGCCGATCGCTGCGCCCGCGACCGCGTCGACGCCGCTGTATCTCGAGGTGTTGGCGGTCATCGTAGCCGTGCTCGTCGTCGGCCTGAGCGTCCGCCCGGCGCGGAACATGCTCTCGGAGACCCAGCTGATGAATACTGCGTTCGATCCGCTCCACCTGGTCAACACCTACGGCGCGTTCGGCTCGGTGACGCGGGACCGTTACGAGGTCGTCGTCGAGGGGACGACCGACGAGGAGATCACCGC
The DNA here is from genome assembly GCF_900110455.1 of Natrinema salifodinae. Taxonomy (NCBI): domain Archaea; kingdom Methanobacteriati; phylum Methanobacteriota; class Halobacteria; order Halobacteriales; family Natrialbaceae; genus Natrinema; species Natrinema salifodinae. Next base: position 616,451 of record NZ_FOIS01000003.1, read on the forward strand.
GGACACGGAGTGGCGGCCGTATCGGTTCGAGGGGAAGCCGACCGATCCCGGGCGCCGACCGCCGCAGGTCGCACCGTCCCACCTCCGACTCGACTGGCAGCTCTGGTTCGCCGCCATGTCGCCGACGCCGCGCCGGCATCCGTGGTTCTTCCGGCTGCTGGGAAAGCTCCTCGAGGCCGACGAGGATACGCTCGCCTTGCTCGCCGATGATCCGTTCGACGGCGAGCGGCCGACACACGTCCGCGCGGTCCGGTACCGCTACCGGTACACGACGCCCGAGGAGCGCGACGAGACCGGCCGGTGGTGGTCTCGCGAGCGCGTCGGGACGTACGTGGGACCGGTCTCGATCGAGGAGTTACGGATTCGTGAGCCCCAGTTGCGGTGAGCGACGGCGAGCGCCGTTCGGCGGCTCAGTCCTCGTCGGACTCCTGTCGCGCCGGCGGCGTCTTCGAGAGAAGCTGTCCCCACCGGTCGCGGTTGTCGGCGACCCAGCGGTAGGACTGCTCGCGGAACTGTTCGTAATCCCTGAACTGTCGGAGGAACCCGACGACGTCCCCCGCGGGCTCGGCGACGTCGGTGCGGACGAGCGCCTCCTCGATCGAGGCCCCACAGGAGTAGACGCCGTCGTCGGTCATCAGGTGCGAGCAGTCCTCGTAGTTGTCAGGCAGTCGCTCGCGCAGGTCGTCGGTGAGGTCGCTGAACCCGACGATGCGGAGGTCCGTCCGCTCGTCGAAGAAGTCGGCCCACCACGTACAGAAGCCGCAGTCGTCGTCGTAGACGAGCGTCGGCTCGTTCATACCTCGCTTACGGGCCGGAGATACAAACGCTTGTTCTCAGTGTGATCGAAGCCGATCCGAGGACGGGCCAGTAGCGGGCTATTTGGGCCAGGCGGACGTAGCAAGCGCTATGGAGCGGTTCGTCCAGTTGATCGTCGCCGGCGGCGTCGTCCTCGTCGGCGCGCTCTGGCTCGTCGCGGTCGCCGAGGCCTGGTCCGCGGACTGGCTCGCCGGCGTCGCGCTCGCCCTACTCGGAGCGGGGGCCAACGTCGCCGGAATCGTGCGCGAACTCGAGTCCGGTGCGTTCGCCGTCGGTGGGGAGTGAATCGGGCCGTCCCGTTCGCGACCACCACGGTCGGCCAGCGTCGTTTCGGTCGCCACTCGCACCCATGCGAATGGTAGTTAATTATATTTCTTGTCGTCAGTATCACACAACTATGACTTTGCCACAGGGTAGCAATTATCACAGTTCCGGCGTGCAGCGGCGTCGGTTTCTCTCGCTAACCGGCGCCGGCGTCGGGGCGAGCGCGCTCGCGGGGTGTCTGATCGGCGGCGGGGGCGACGACGATGAGCTGCTGATCGGTGGCGTCCATCCGTATACGGGCGGGTTCGCCCTGGTCGCACAGGAGTTCGAACGGGGGTTCGAGTTCGGCCTCGAAGAGGTCAACGACGACGGCGGCATGCTCGACCGCGATCTCGTTCACGACGGGGTCGACACGGAGATGAACGCCAGCGAGGCGGTGACCGCCGCGACGCAGTTCATCGAGCGCGATGACGCCGTCGCGCTGACCGGACCGGTCTCGAGCGACGTCGGCATCCGAATCGCCGACGTCGCCGAGGAACACGAGGTGCCCGTCGTGTTCAATCAGGTGGGGAGTCACGCGGCCATCTCCCGCGACTCACGGTACACCTATCGGTTGGGGCTGCTCCCGGCGCCGACGCTGGCGCAGGCGATCGCGAACTTCATCGACGGCCAGGAGCTGACCACCGTCCGGGCGATCGTCGCGGATTATGAGTACGGTCGCGCCTTCGAGACGGCGATGGAACGGGTCTTTCCCGACGACCTCGACTTCGAGCTGGCGGTGGCGCCGTTCATGGAATCCGATTTCACCGCCTACCTCCGGGACTTCCCCGACGAGTTCGACGCGCTGATCGCGACCTCCCATCCCACCGGGGCGTACAGCATTTTCAGACAGCAACAGGAGCTCGACATAGAGACCGAATACACGTTGGGCGTCTCCGAGGCGAAACCGGCCTGGGACGCGCTCGGCGAGGCGGCGACGGACGGCTACCTTGCAACCCACCAACCGTACCCGTACACCGACGACTACGACGAAATCGGACAGCGGTACCACGAATCGACCGGCGAGGAGTTCGGCGTCCTCGCCTCGCTCGGCTACGTCGCGGCGCAGTTGATCGCGACGGCGATCGAAGACGCCGGCGAGGCAGACCCCGTCGCGGTCGCCGACGCAATGGGAACCGTCGAACTCGACACGCTGTTCGCCGAGCCGATCCGGTACACCGAGTGGGGCGAACTCGACCGGAAGCGGGTGGTGTTCAGCGGGTTCGAGACCGGCACACCGGACTACTACCCCGACGGGGAGTACCGGCTCCAGGAGGAGTTCCTCTCGGACGAACTCAGCGGCTTCGACTCCGACGAGTGGGACATCTGACGGCGGAGACGGATCGACCCGAACGAGCGAGTGACGTCGCGCTCGCGACTCGGCCGTTTCCATGTCGAGCGGTCGAAACATTATTGCGAGTCCCGTCTAATCGGGGCGCATGAGCAGCGCGGCCGGCGTCGGATCGCTCTCGGAACCGCAGGTGTTGGCTCACACCAAGCGGCGGCTCTTTCCGGACGGCACGGACGACGGCGACGACCCCGCACAGCGGGGCTACGCGGTGGCCGACACGCAGTTCTCGCAGGCGGAGTGGCTCCCCGGCCAGCCGATCGCTCCCGAGATCCGCGATCGCCTGGCGCCGTTCAACCACGTTCGAATCGGCGGCGGCTATCCCGACCTGATCGGCGTTCGCGACCTCGACTCCGACCTGCTGGCCGTCGACCGCCTCGGCGACGAGCCGCCGCTGATCGCTATCGAGGCGAAGGGGTATGCGAGCGGCGGCGTCGACACGCAGCGGGGGATCGTCCAGGCTTACGATCGGCTCAACGAGGCGAACGCGGCCTACCTCGCCGCGCCCGTCGACGCGATCTCGGAGACCGACCGCACGCTCGCGACGGAGCTGAACGTCGGCGTCCTCGGCGTCGATTCCGCGGGGGAAGTCGCGGTGCTCGAGGCCCCGCGGGTCGTCGGCAACCGGACGACCACCGAGGCGACGGCGCTGCGATTCCAGGCCAGCGCCCAGGGAGTCGCGGACACGTCGTTCGGCCTGAACCACCCGAAGAACTACCTCGGCTATCCGCTTGCCCACTACGCCGACGGCGACACCGCCGACCTACTGTCCAAATACAAGGTCGTCGGCGCGGTCACGGACGCCAGGCGCGGCGCCGCGTTCCTCGGGCTGATCGAGGACGACGTGACCGTCGAGCTGACCGCGCTCGGCGAGGAAGTCGTTCGGTTCGCGAAATCGCGGTACGGCTCCGCGGAGGCGGCGCTCGCCGAGTTCGAGAACTGGTACCGGTCGCGAAAGCGGTTCGTCGACCTCGCGCCCGAATGGGGCCAGTTGGCCAGGCGCGTGGTCTTCGACTACCGGGCGACGGAGTTGCTCGTCCGGGAGCTCCAACACATGTACGCGGACGGGATCGCCGAGCCGTCGCTGGTGGACCTGGTCACGTATCTGCACGAACTCCACCCGTCGTTCACCGTCGAGCTGTTCGTCCGGGGTGACGACGGGGTCCGGAGCCGCGTACTGACCGAGGACGGCGACCTCCGGCGGTCCGAACTCGAGGACGGATCGGTCTATCACTCGCCGACGGTCTTCCAGTTGAAGGCGATGCTGTATCACACCGGGATTCTGACCGACCGCGGGACGGAACCGCACCGGCTCGATCCGACCGAGGACGTCTGGGCGCTTCGCGAACCTGTGTGAACGTGAATTGGCCCGATTCGGGCACTTACGGACTAGACAACGGCGTCGGGTTCATCTCGGAGAGGCGACCGGTGTGAGTCACCCTTCTACGTACCATAACGCCGATATGCCGATCACAACTGCGGCAAAAAAGGAGAAAACGAAGAACAGAGGGTCAGCCTCTGAACTCAAAAGCAGATACGTAAGGACGATCCCGAGCAGACTCGCTCCGAGAGCGATAAGAGCATCGAGGCGACGGCGAACACCGCGTTCCATACGCTGCTTTTAGACCCGAATATTATAAAAGAGGACGGAAAGCGTGTTCTAAACGACGGAAATGACTCTACAGCGGTTGGACGATAGCGATAACTGCGATCACAGGAGAGCAGAACCTGATCGGGGACGAGCTATTTTGAGTTACTATCCAGTTCGCCCGGTTCGAGATCCTCGTTGAGGTATCGGTTCCCCAGATCGGTGAGCGAATAATATCCGTCGCTTTCTCGGTCGAGCAGTCCCTGGTCGGCGAGCACGCGACAGCGCTGACCGGTGTAATTCGGATGAGAATCAATATTCCGTCCGATAACCGCCGGCGGAACTTCGCCGGCATCCCGCACATACTCCAGAATCGCATCGTCAGTCGGGACCATCCAGTCAGCGCGTTCTCGCATACCGGGCCCCGCGTTCTACGTGGCAATAGAACCCGCTCATGGGACTGAAATCATATCCGAGAACGAATTCTTAGAGCCCTATATACGCAGACGAGTATCTGGACATTCGTATATACAAAGTTATTAAGTGAAGAGGGTTCGGAATGAAATGTGGACGGAAGTGACGGTAGCTCTGCAGAGATAGGTAATCTACTCGCAGACGGAGCCGGTCTCGGCGCTGAGGCGCAGACGCTCCCGTATCCGTGAGCCGAAACCCATGTCAGACGATGACTTTCGGAGCCGTGACGGTTCCGACCGATTCGACGAATCGAGTTCGACTGCTCGAGACTACCCGGACGGCGACTCTCGTCCGATCCACGGCACCGTCCGCGAGCGCCTGGCGCGGATCGATCGAGTCACGCGCACGCTGCTCGCGGACGTCCGGCCCGGCGAAAGTCGCGACGAGGTCGGTCCGCTGGATCCGGACGCGCGCCGCGAGGCCAGGCGCCGCCTTCGGGAGATCAGGGCGGAGGCCAGCCGCGTCGGACTCGTGTTGATCGGTCCGGAGGCGACGATGCCGTACCGCCCCGCCGACGGTGCCGAGTCGGAGGCGACGATACTCGCCCGCGACGGATCGCTCGCGACGACCTATCTCGGACCGGATCCGGGGGCGTTCGAGCGCGACCGCGAGCGCCGACGCGAAGACGCCGATGAGCCCTGACCGAACGAGACGGCCCCGCCGTGCATCGCGGCGATCGCACACGTACGAGTAGGGGACGATGGGAATCCGGTAATTCGAAAGCGAGACCGCGTCCGTGGTAATCCGACCCGTTACGGCGATTCGAATCCGTGTCGCTCTCGATGCGCGGCGAGAAACGTCGCGTGTGGACGCCGTTCCTCGTCGTCGGGCAGCGTGAGCCGTTCGTTCTCGAGGGGCTCGAATTCCTCGTAGCCGTCGAGGTCGGGCTGGTCGGCGACCAGAATCCGATAGTCGTCTGAAACCGCCAGCCAGCCGGTATCGAACGCCCAGTGGTGGAGCCGACAGAGAGCGAGCCCGTTCCGGACGTCATCGCGCCCGTTCTCGCGTTTCGGATAGATGTGGGCGGCCTCGATATCGAGCGTCCCGTTCGGCGACTCGCGTGATTTACCGCAGATGGCACATCGATATTCGTAAGCAGACGTAACCGCCGTTCGGAACGCGCTCGAACGGACTCGTCGCTGGACCGGCGTGAACTCCTCCGTATCGTCGGTCAGGGGCGGTTCGTCGTCACCGGGGTCACCGCCGTCTGCGCTCTGGGTGACCGACTCCGTGAGCGTCTCGAACTCCGCCGGACGGGCGAGTTCGAGCCGTTCCAACGTGAATTGATAGACCATTCGGCCGCCCCGCGAGACGTACTCCGAGTCGACGACGTCGACCAGGCCCTCGTATCGGAGTTCGTCGCTATCCGCCGGCTGATAGAAGAAGTACACCGGGACGGTCGAGCGATCGGCCTGTTTGACGAGGGCGTTGTTCGCGGCCGTTCGTCGCTGATCTCCCTTTTCGGGAAGACCCTCGCCGATATAGGTGAACCGCTCCGCGTCGAGTTCGTCGGCGTACGGGCCGTCTTCGTGAGCTTTGACGACGACGAACTCGAGGTCCCCGTCTTCGTCCGTGCGAGGATTGATGCCCTTGATATACGCGCCGAAGTTAGTGTCGAGTTCCGTCTCGAGTTCGGTCTGCGTATAGCGCTCGCCGCGTTCGAGAGCCGGATACCCCGACGTCCGGCGTCGAGCCAGTTCCCGTCCGCGATCAGTGAGCGAGTTCACGCCGTCGGATCGCGTAACGTATCCGAGGCTCTGTAACCACCCGCGGTGTTGTGCGGGACCCGAGGCGTCGTTCCAGCCGAACTCGGAGTGTTCGGATTCGATAACGTCGCCTAACTCGGCGTCCGTTTTCGGCCCGTCGAGGAGCGCTTCGAGCATCGTATCGAACCCGCGAACAGTAGTCGAGAGCAGTTCGTAGAGCACCGCCGAATCCGTCTCCGACAGCCACGCCATCCCCGATCGGGTGAGCCGAACGCGATCCGGTTCGAACGCGAGGAGTTCGATCCGCTCGAGGAAGGTCAGCCGACGCCGAATCCCGTCGTCGCTCGTCGCGCGAGTATTCGATTTAATCCAGTCGATGACCGCCGTTTCGGACGGGTTTTCAGCGAGGATGTATTTGCACAACCGCTCGAGAACGCTCGTGTAATTCCCTGCGCCCCCGAAGAACCGAACTGCGATATTGAGTTTCTCCCCTCCCATCGCTGATGTACAACACTCCTGGCGTTGTGCGGACGGTGATATAAAACACGTGGCACGTTCCGGCCGATCGTTCGTAGTTACCCTGACCGGGGACACACCACCGTTGCAAGTGAAGTGTCACAGAGACACACCACGGTTTCACGTGAACGCCGGCTATCGTCGCGCCGTTCGGGCTCCGCCGGTGGTTCGGCGAGCGGACTCGTCCATCGGAAGGAACCGAACGATGCGGTGAGACACCACTGTTGCAAGTGAACGGGCGAGTGGCGTCGATACCCACGGTGTTCACTCGCAAAGGTGGTGTGGGGGTGGAGCGGGCCGAGCGGAGACTCAAACGACACCGTTCATCCGAGCGATGTCGCGGATCGTCTCGATCTCCTCGTCGAGGTAGAGCACGTCCGACATCGCGTCCACGGCGCTCGTGAAGGGAACGTCCAGTTCGTAACTGTAGTAGTTGCCCCGGGAACCGCTGCGGTTTTCCTTCGCCGAGAGGATCCCCAGCATCCGGAGATCCGAGAGGTGGTTGTGCACCGACCGCTGGGCGAGCGAGTCAGTCCCCGACGACTCACAGAGCGCCTGGTACTCCTGATAGAGCTCCCGCGTCCGGCAGGGCGTCGACTCCTTGGCCGCCTTCGAGACGACCGCCAGCAGGGCGAGCCGGCCGTGGGTCGTTAGTTCTCGCATCCCTTCCTCGACCCGCTCCTGTTCGAGTTTCGACCGCGCCCGATCGACGTGGTCCTCCTGGATGACGTCGTCGTCGTTGTTCTCCGCTACTTCGCCGGCGAGTCGGAGCAAGTCCAGCGCCTGGCGGGCGCTCCCGCTGTCGCGAGCGGCGAGCGCGGCACAGAGGTTCAGGACGCCGGTCTCGTAGCTGCCGTCCGCGATCGCGACCTCGGCTCGAGACTCGAGGATGTTGGTGAGTTCGGACGCCTCGTACGGCGGAAACTGCAGTTCGCGTTCGCAGAGCGTGTCCTGGACGCGCGGATCGAGCTGTTCGCGGAACTTGAAGTCGTTGCTGATCCCGATGAGGCCGACCTTCGTCGACTCCAGATAGCCGTTCGATCGAGCCCGTGGCAGTTCGTACAGCAACTCGTCGCGGTCGCCGATCGAATCGATCTCGTCGAGGACGATAACGACCGTCCCGCCCAGCGCCTCGAGTTCGCTGTAGAGCTTCTTGAAGACGGTCTGTTGGGGGTAGCCGGTCGTGCTGATCTCAGCCCCGTCGGGGCGGAGCGTGTTGACCAGTTCGATCGCGACCTGGTACGACGAGTTGAGCGTCTTGCAGTTGACGCTCAGTACCGAGAGGTCGACGTCGTCGTACTCAGTGACGTCCTCCTGGAGCACGTCGAGGAGGTACTCGGTGACTGCGGTCTTCCCGACGCCCGTGTTCCCGTAGAGGAAGACGTTGTTTGGCTCCCAGCCATCGATGATGGGCTGGAGCGCGTCCATGTAGGCCTCGATCTCTTCGTCCCGTTCTTCGATCCGTTCGGGTTGGTACGACTCCCCCAGTGCGTCCTTGTTCCGGAAGATGTTCTGCTTCCGCTCGAACCGAGGCATGTCCCTACCAAGCGAGAAGCGGTATTTAAAACCACTTTTTCATCTGATGCAAGTGAACTCAGACACACCACCGTTTCACGTGAATCCATGTTCGATGGAACTACGAACTGGAACAGTCCACGATTTCATCTAAAGCGGTTACATGTCACCGGCTGAGACGGACCCCGTTTCCTGGGTAGAGCCCGTCGCGAGGCGACGCTAATTCTCCCCCACCGGTCTCCATCGATCGACCCCCCTCCCCCACCCTTCGCTCCGGCTTCACTTGCAAACGTGGTGGGTCTCTGTCCGCGGGACGCGATCCGCCCGAACCGGAGCACCGAACCGCGATCCACGACGGGACTCGCCCGGCTAGTCGCTCCGACCACGATCCTAGTCCCCGTCCAATCGACCGGTTCTTTAACGTCGACTCGTGGAACGCAAGTGGATCGAAAATCCGGGGTAATACTCTTTGCAGCAGTCAGGGGTGAACGTGTCTTCCGGCAGTTCTCAGACCGTCCGAGAACGCAGGATTCGGCGTTTCTCACCGCTGCTTCGTAAAACGATCACCGCAAGCTACTGGATCGGAGTCGGCAGAAACTGAGAGTGCAACAGGCGGTGGGATTCGAACCCTGCGAACAGCTCGATCCTCGCCGGTCTCTTTCTAACCTATTGCCGGTTCGCTCGTCGCTCCGTTTCCCGCTGTACGGGCGCGGAGGGATTTGAACCCCCGACATCTTGGTCCGGAACCAAGAACTCTGTCCACTGAGCTACGCGCCCTCACGAACGGCTAGCGGGAACGAAGACATAACGGTTCCCTTTTTGTCTCGCCAGGCCGGCGAGCTTCGGCGCGGACTTCGAGCGGCCGTCGAGATCAGGAGGACGAAGGATTTCGGGCTTACGTCGAGGATTCGGTGTCGACGAGGTCGGGCTCGGCGGCGTCGTCGATCGGAGCGTTCGCGTCCGCGATTTCGACTTCGATCTCGCCGTTTACTTCGCCGACGGCGACGGTGTAGCCGTGATAGGTGAATTCGAGGCTGGAGAAGCCAGGCGAGTCGACGAGCGAGTCGAGGAGGTCGGGATCGATCGTGTCGTACAGCGGGGCGAGTTCGACCGGATCGGTGTCGTCAGCGTCGGCGACGAGGTTGATGACGGTCATGCTGAGCGACGTCTCGGTGGGGACGGATGTGGACTCGAACGAATTCATAACCAGTGGTGCGGGACCGGGAGTAAAGAATATGTTCCAATATTTCATCCCGACACAGTCGGAGAAAAGAACGGTTCAGTAGGCCCCACTATCGGGGTGAAAAGCGACTGCAACCGAGTATTCCGAAGTGAGATATACGTGTTACGATCCCTCGAGACGGTGCGCCGGGCTACTCTCGACGCGGGACCGCGTGGCGGCCGAAGCCGTACCGGAGGCGGTTCGCGAGCCGGCGCGAGAACCGGCCGTCGTCGGCCCGCGAGCCGAACCGTTCGGCCAGGGCGGTGTAGATCAGCGGCAGGGGAACTTCCTGTTCGAGCCCCTCCTGGACGGTCCAGGTGCCGGTCGAGCCGCCTTCGACGCGGTCGGCTACGGTCCCCAGATCGGAGCCTTCCTCGCGGAAGGCCTCCTCGCAGAGTTCGAGCAGCCACGAGCGGATGACCGCGCCGTTGTTCCAGACCGACGCCACCGACTCGAGGTCGAGGTCGTACCGGCCCTCGTGGAGCAGTTCGAACCCCTCGCCGTAGGCCTGCATCAGGGCGTACTCGACGCCGTTGTGGATCATCTTGACGTAGTGGCCCGAGCCAGCGGGACCCATCCGCTCGTGGCCGTCCGGCCCGGTCGCGACGGCGTCGAAGACCGGTTCGAGTTCCTCGTAGGCCCACTCGGGGCCGCCCACCATCAGGGAGAAGCCGAGTTCCGCGCCGGCGGGGCCGCCGGAGGTCCCGCAGTCGAGGTACGCCGCGGGACAGGACTCGGCGCGCCGGACGGAGTCCTCGAAGTAGGAGTTGCCGCCGTCGACGACGACGTCGTCGCCGTCCAGGTGCGACTCGAGTTCCTCGAGGGTGACGTCGACCGCCTCGCCGGCGGGGACCATCAGCCAGATGCGCTTGTCCGCGCCCAGCTGGTTGGTCAGGTCGTCGATCGAGTCGGCGGGGTCGGCGCCGGCTTCGGCGGCCGTCGCGACGGCCGCCTCGTCCAAGTCGAAGGCGACGACGTCGTGGCCCGCCGCGAGCGTGCGCTCGACGACGATCTGTCCCATACGCCCGAGTCCGATCAGGCCCAGTTGCATGGGTAGGGGTCGGCCGGCCGGTATGGTAGTGATTGCGGTTCCGACTCTCGGCCCGGGAATCGGTGTCGGCCCGACCGAGTCGCTTCGACTACCGGCTACGGCCGTCGTGAACGCCGAAACGAGTGGAAAACGAGAGACGGAGAATCAGCTACTGGATCGGATCCTCGAGACGCGCCCAGCCGATCGCGTCGAGCACGACGACCTGGTCGTTGTACCGGACGTAAACGCCGTTGTACGCGCGCCCGTCGGCGTCGTAATAGGGCAGCGACTCCCGGATTCGGTCGACGACGGACCAGGCTCCGTCGCGGTCGATTGTGACGTGTTCCCACTCCTCGCGTGCGCCGTTGCGGACGGCCCGATCGAGCGCGCGCCGCGCCCCGGGAATCTCGCCGAGTCGGTTCGCGGACGCGTCGACGACCGTCGCGTCGGGCGGTATCTCGTCGGGATCGATGATACGTGCGCCGAGGTCGGCCTTCGAACGCGATGCACCGACGTCCGACCGTTCCGACCGCAAGACGTAGCCGGCCACAGCGGCCGTCCCCACCGCGACCAGCGAGAGGGCCATGTCTTTACCCCTGATCATTATCGAGTACCTTACAGTAACTGACTAAGTATCTTTCGCAAGAATGTTCATTACCAAGACTTTCAGGTTGAAAGGCAGGTGCGCTAGAAGAAGGTACTGACATTGGTCGAGAGCAGCCCTGCAACCACTAGCAGGCCGATGGCCGCGACGGCTGCCGCCCGAAACACCGGGAGCGCGTCACGGGCCGGTTCGCGGATCTTCTTCCCGGTGAGTCCCGCCTCGAAGCGCTTCGCACCGATCTCGACGAGCGCGGTCAGCGCGAGCCAGAGCGCGACCATCGAGAGCACCAGGTGCCCGTTCGTCGTCCCGAACAGGGTCTCGGTCGTGTAGAGCGACCCCGCCAGGTGACCGCCCGAGAGCAGGAGGACGAGCGAGCTCACCCGCGAGACCGTCGTGAGCTTTCCGGAGATGACCTCGAGCGGATGGGTCGTGTTGAACGCGCCGTCGCGTGCCAGCGGGAGAACGACGGCGGCGACGAAACAGACGCTGCCGGCCCAGAGAGCGGCGAAAACCAGGTGCGTCGTCCTGGCGGCGAGAACGTCGATCATACGGGATCGGTCGGCGAGCGGGCGTATCAGCGTTCCGACTTCAGACTGCGGGACGGTCGCCGTCGGCTGACCGTCTCGACGGGCGATATCTCCGTTCGAGTCACTCGAGCCAGTCGGGCGTCCACGCCACCAGGCGACGCCGGAGGAGCGCGTAGCCCAGGGAGACCGCGACGCCCACGACGACGACGGCGGCGAGCCAGCCGTCGAAGACGAACAGCGCCGGCGTTGCGAGTGCGACCGCGAGGGCGGCGTCTTCGGGCGCGCCGTCGTAGCGAATCCAGTGCCGCGGGCGGAGCCATCGCCCGCGGACGTGATCGTAGACCGCGCGGTCGGACCGGTGGTTCCACGGGTCCATCTCGGGGCCGCCGCCGATCGAATCGCTCGCGGCGTGCAGCCAGGCGGTGCCGGCGAAGGCGGCCAGGAAGAGGGTGATTGCTGAAGGGAAAACGGCGGCGACGGTGACCGCGGGGACGGCGACCGCGAGCCCGGCGACGGGAAAGTGCAGCGTCCGCCGGTGGGCGAAGACGAGATCGAAATCGGGGACGAGCCCGCCGAGGATCGCGCCGACCGCGAGCGCGACCGCGAACTCGGGGAGGACGTACGCGATCGGCGCGACGACCGCGAGCCCGGTGAACACGTGGGTGGTCGCCATCATGCCGGAGTCGGACGAGACTACGCAGAGGAGCGGCAAAACGGTACGCGAATCGGCAGTCGAGGCTCGGTACCTACCGGGTCCGGTCCCGACGTCTCAGTCGAGGTTCTCGTTCTGGTAGCTGCCGTCGTAGACGTCGTCGTGATCGGCTTCGGCGAAGACCAACTGCGCGATTCGGGCGCCGCGCTCGATCTCGACGTCGTGGTGGACCTGCAACAGCCCCTCGCCGCGACCCTCGTAGCCCGCGTCCCAGACGGCGGTGTTGAGCATACAAGAGTTGCGCATGAGCGACGACCGGGGGTAGACGAAGCCGATGTGGCCCTCGGGAATCTCGATGCGCTCGCCGTAGCGGACGATGTAGGCCCCCTCGGGCAGGTAGTAGGTGTCGGGGGTCTTCTGTTCGAGTTCCTCGAGCGGCCGGGCGACGCGGTCCCCGATCTGTTTGCCGTCCCGGCCGATGCGACCAGGCTCCAGTTGCTCGAAGACGACGTCGGCGGTGAGATCCACGCCGTTCGGCTGAATCTGCGCGTCGGTCGTCGGCGAGACGTGGTCGGCGACGAAGGCACCGGAACGGAACATCCTTGTTGTCGAAACGCCCCGGCGGCGAGAAAAGCGTGTCCGTTCGTAGCGACCCGACCGTTCGGTATCACCGAACACGGGACCGCCGTTCGCTCCGCTCGCGAGCGATCTGATCTGAGGGGGAATCGCGTATCGACTCACGAACGTCCACTTGGCTGGCAATACTTACGCGAACAATACCGATTGCGAACGCATTCGTAACGCGCATCCGCAATAGAAACAGCGGGATTTATCAGGACGGAAAGCCGACTTCCGCATGCTATGGGACAGACTCTCACCGAGAAGATTCTCGGCGATCACCTCGTCGAGGGCGAACTCGAGACCGGCGAGGAAATCGGGATCGAGATCGATCAGGTACTTACTCAGGACACGACTGGGACGATGGTCTGGCTCCAGTTCGAAGCGATGGGGCTGGACGAAGTCCAGACCGAGATCGCAGCTCAGTACTGCGACCACCAGACCTACCAGTTCGACTTTAAGAACACCGACGACCACCGTTTCCTGCGTTCTGCGGCCGGTAAATACGGCGCTTACTTCTCTCGTCCCGGCAACGGCATCTGCCACAACGTCCACCGCGAGAACTTCGCGGCACCCGGCAAGACCCTGCTGGGATCGGACAGCCACACGCCCACGCCTGGCGGGCTCGGTGAACTCGCTATCGGCGCCGGCGGGATCGACGTCACCGTCGCCATGGGCGGCGCACCGTACTACATCGAGATGCCCGAAGTCGTCAACGTCCGCCTCGAGGGCGAACTCCCCGAGTGGGCGACCGCCAAGGACGTCATCCTCGAGCTCCTCCGTCGCCTCTCCGTCAAGGGCGGCGTCGGCAAGATCCTCGAGTACACGGGGCCTGGCGTCGAGACGCTGACCGCACCCGAGCGGATGACCATCACCAACATGGGGACTGAGCTCGGTGCGACCTCGTCGATCTTCCCGACCGACGAGCAGACCGAAGACTACCTCGAGCGCGTCGGTCGCGGCGACGAGTACGTCGAGCTCCAGCCCGACGAGGACGCCGAGTACGACGACGAGATCGTCGTCGACCTCTCGGACCTCGAACCGCTGATCGCCCAGCCGTCGATGCCCGACAACGTCGTCCCCGTCCGCGAGGTCGAGGGCCAGGACGTCGATCAGGTCATCGTCGGATCCTGTACCAACGGCGGCTACGAGGACATCCTCCCGGCCGCGAAGATGCTCGAAGGGCGCGAAGTCGACCGGAAGACGGACATGATCGTCGCACCCGGTTCCAAGCAGGCCTCCGAGATGCTCGCCCGTCAGGGCTGGGTCGCTGAGATGATGGCCGCCGGCGTCAACTTCTCCGAGGCGACCTGCGGTGCCTGTATCGGCATCGGCCACGTCCCCGCCTCCGACTCGGTCTCGCTGCGTACGTTCAACCGCAACTTCGAGGGCCGCTCGGGTATCGAGGACGACAACGTCTTCCTCTGCTCGCCGGAAGTCGCCGCCGCCGCGGCGATCGCCGGCGAGATCGTCGATCCGCGGGACCTCGCCGACGAGCTCGGCGACCTCGAGGCCCCCGGTATCGAACTCCCCGACGAGTATACCGGTTCGAAGACGGACCTCATCACGCCCGACGAGGCCGTCGACGACGAACTCGTCAAGGGCCCCAACATCGGCGACGTTCCGCTGAAGGACCAGCTCGGCTCCGACATCGCGGGTGAGGCCCTCCTGAAGATGGAGGACAACATCACGACCGACCACATCATCCCTGCGACCCAGGACATCCTGATGTACCGGTCGAACATCGAGAAGCTCTCCGAGTTCACCCTCAGCCGCGTCGACGACACCTTCGCCGAGCGCGCGCTCGAGGCCGACGGCGGCTTCCTCGTCGCCGGCGAGAACTACGGCCAGGGCTCCTCGCGCGAACACGCCGCGATGTGTCCGATGTACCTCGGCATCGAGGGCGTCCTCGCACAGAGCTTCGCGCGCATCCACCGCGCGAACCTCTTCAACTTCGGCATCGTCCCGCTGACGATCGACGAGGACACCTACGAGAACATCGAGCAGGGCGACGAAGTCGAAATCGTCGACGACGTCTACGACGCCGTCACTGCCGGCCAGGAAGAGTTCACCGTCCGCGTCAACGGCGAGGACGAGTACACGGCCACGCTCGACGCCTCCGAGCGCGAGCGCGCCATCCTCGCGGCCGGCGGCAAGCTCTCCTGGACGAAGGAGCAGGCCGAAGAGAGCGGCGCCGGGGCGCCCGCCGACGACTGATCGCCTGATCAGCTACTCGGCATTCGGCTGCGTCCACATCCGAATTTCGACTTTTTTCGGCCGTCCGTCGCCTGTCAGCGTCTCGCCCGTCAGCGTCGCGTCTCGCGTGTCGCGTGTTACCCGCCGCGCGTCGCCGCGCCTGGCGCGCCCGCGGTCCGGCCCGAGCGTGACAAGCTGACGAATCGAAACCGAGAGCGACGGCGACTACCGGCAGCCGACTCCGCACAGCGTCACCGTCATTGGTCAGCGGCCGATAGCACGGACGATCAGGCATGCCAGACGGATACGAGAACGCCGGTTATCGACGACTGTTCGACGCGGACGGGCTGACGTTCGGCGCCGGATTCCCGCTGACGGGCGCGAACCGCTCGCGGCCCTCGATCGAGGCGGAGCTCCACCTCGCGGCCCACGCCGAAGCCGTCGGTTTCGACGGGCTCTGGGCCCGCGACGTGCCGACCTACTGGCCGAAGTTCGGCGACGCCGGCCAGACGTTCGATACCTTCCCGTGGCTCTCCCACGTCGCGGCCCACACCGACGACATCGCACTCGGGACGTCGAGTATCGTCCTCACGCTGCGCCACCCGCTGCACGTCGCGACGGCCGCCGCGACCGTCGACCGCCTCTCGGGCGGCAGACTCGTCCTCGGCGTCGCCTCCGGCGACCGCGACCCCGAGTACCCCGCCTTCGGCGTCGACCGCGACGAGCGCGGCGCACTGTTCCGCGAGCACGTCGCCGCCCTCCGAACGGTCTGGCGCGAGGAGTTCCCCGAACTCGAGGGGCAGTGGGGCTCCCTCCAGGGGCAACTCGACGTCGTGCCGAAGCCGACCGCCGAGACGATTCCGCTCCTCCCGACCGGGAACGCGCGCCAGTCCCGCGAGTGGATCGCCGAGCACGGCGACGGCTGGCTGTTCTACCATCTCCCCGAACGGACCCTCGAGGATTACGTCGACGCCTGGCGCGACGACGCGGGCGAGAAGCCGTTCGCGATGGCGGTCCGCGTCGAACTGGCCGACGATCCGGCGGCGGAGCCCGACCAGCTCCACCTGGGGTATCGCGCCGGCGTCGAGTGGTTCCGCGACTACTTCGCGGAGCTCGAGCAGTTGGGCGTCGATCACGTGATCGTCGGGGTCGAAAACGAAAACTCCGAGCAGGCGCTGTCGACGTTCGCGGACGAGGTCATCGACGCGATCTGAGACGGGAGCACGCCGTCGGGTTCGATCCGGACTCGTCTCCGTACCTGTCTCGGAGCCCAGTTCGCGTCGAGGACTCAGTCTTCGCCGTCTCTCGCGCGCTCGCGTAACTGTCGCTTCTGCCGGCGTTCGGTGACGTGGTCGATGCCGTCCGCGAGTTCGTCTCTGACGGTTTCATCGAAGGCGTCGACCTCTTCGAGGAACTCGTTCGAGAACTCCTCGACGAGTTCGAACGTCCACTGGTCGCTGATCGCGCCCGACGGCAGGTGATCGTCTCGGAGTTCGTCCGCCCAGTCTTCGTGGCCGGCCTCGCGAAGCCGCTCCTCGGCGTCGCTCATCCGATCCATCGCGTGGCCGAGTTCGTGATGGAACTCGAGCAAGGTGCCGTAGGCCCGGTGGACGTGCTCGATACTCAACTGGAGTTCGTGAAGCGCCGTTCGTTCGGCGTCGCTCAACGAGAGATCGTCGTCGTCCGCCTCGGGACCGGCGTTCGAGTCGGAATCAGTCACGCACGCCACAATGCTGACACCGAAGAAAACCGTACGCGTTGAGTCTGCCGGATCGGGGCGCGTCCCGCGGACAGCCGTCCCCTCAGATCGAACTGACGATCCCGACCGGACAGTCGGCGTTCTGGATGACGTACTCGACGCGGTGGCCGTAGAACGCACGCTTGCTGACCGGTCGCATCTCGGTGCCCATGACGATGAGATCGACGTCGTCCTGGTCCGCGAGGTCGATCATCGTTGCCTCCGGCCGTTGGCTGACTTCGACCGTCGTCAACACTTCGGCGCCCAACTGGCGACCCAGTTCGGCCTCGCGATCGACGATCTCCTCGCCGATCTCGATCGCCTTCGAGAGGTCGGGCTCTTCGGCGAACCGGTCGTCGACCTGAGGTTCGTTGACGACGTGGACGATCTCGACGATGGCGTTCTCCTCGGCGGCGATCGCGAACGCGATCTCGGCGGCGTGACGGTTGTACTCCGTCCCCGCGGTCGGCAGGAGAATCCGTCGCAACGTCGTGTCCGTCCGCTCGAGGGCGGTCTCGCCGGAGTAGGGGGTGCTGACGACCATCGTCGGACAGGGTGTGTGCTGGATGACGTAGTCGACGGTCTCGCTGAACAGCGGCTCGTCGGGATCGTTCCCCCGGCCGGCTTCGCCGAGGACGAGCAGGTCGTATCCCTCCGCGGCCTCGTCGAGAATCGTCTCGGCGACGCTGCCGACCACCTCGCGGGTCACGGTCCGGGGCGATCGGTTCTGAGGGCCGAGCCGGCGCTCGATCAGGTCGAACGCCTCCGCGGCGACGCCGCTCTGTTCGTCGGCCAGGCGATCGAAGAGCTCCGTCTCCTCGTCGGTCGTCCCCGTGCCCGCGTCCGAATCCGCCTCCGTTCGCCGGTCGCTTCGGACCGCCGCGCCCGCTCGGTCCGCCGGCTGGACGAACTCGCTGTCGTCGTCCGTCGCTGGGGCTGCTCGCATTCCCGAGGAATCGTTCGACTCCGGGTCGGTCCCGCGCAGGCGGTCGAGCGCGTTCGCGAACCAGCGGCCGCCCCGAGGATCGGTCCCGGTTCCGCCTCCGTCTCCCTCGATGGCGACGTACATCGTCGTCAGCTCGATCTCGGTGTCGCGAACGAGCGGGCCGAGCAGCCGCGCGGCGTACTGGGAGTCGGCGCCGCCGCGGGTCGGCTGGAGCACGCGGCTGATGTTGGCGACGAAGCTCTCGCGCAGGCGCTCTTCGCGCGCGATGCGCTCGCGCTCTTCCTCGCTCATCTCGACTTTCGGCAGCGCCCAGCGCAGCATCGGCGGGGCCATCAGCGAGGTGACGATGGCGATCATCACGACGATCGAGTACATCTCGATCGTCAGCACGTTCATCCCGTAGCCGATCGTGGCGACGATGATCTCCATCGCGCCGCGGGCGTTGAGCCCGGCCCCCATCGTGACGCCCTCCCAGTTCGAGAGCCCGGCGGCCTTCGCGCCGACGTACGCCCCGACGAACTTCCCCGTGACGGCGATCGCCAGCGCGGCGACGGCGACCGCAAACACCAGCGGCTCGACCAGCGTCCCCAGATTGACGCGAAGCCCCGCGATCGCGAAGAAGATTGGCGCGAACACGCCTATCGTGACGACCTCGAAGGTGTGTTCGGTCTCGTAATCGAACCGGTTGACCTGCCCTACGAGAATCCCGACGACGAACGCGCCCAGCACCGCCTCGAGGTGGAGCGCGTGGGTGAACGAGCCGACGCCCAGCGCCAGCACCATCAACGTCGTGATCTTCGCGACCTGACCACCGACGACGTTGTCGACCCAGATGAAAATCCGGCGGACGGCACGGAGTCCGACCGTGAAGCCGACGCCGAGGAAGGCCGCCAGCCACAGCAGCGTCTGTCCGGTCTCGGTCAGCTCGACGGACCCAGCCTCCGCCAGGCCGGCGACCAGCGCCAGCAGGATCCAGCCGATCGTGTCGTTGATCATCCCCGCCGCGAGCGTGATCTGGCCGAAGTTCCGCCTCACGTGGCCCATATCCATGAGAATCTTCGCGATCACCGGAATCGCCGAGATGCTCATCGCGACCGCCATGAACAGCGCGAACTCGAGGCGCGCGCCGTCGGCCGCCAGGAACTGCTCGGGGAGCAACCAGGCGAACGCGAAGCCAGCGGCGAAGGGGACGACGATGCTCGCGAGGGCGACGAGCGTCGATTCCGTCGCTTTCGAGACGATGAGATCGAGGTCCGTCTCGAGCCCGGTGAGGATGATCAGCATCAGCAGGCCGATCCAGGCGATCACCTCGACGAGTTCGAGTTGCGGTCCGACGGGGTAGCCCTCGACCCAATTGACCGCTTCGGTGACGACGGCGACGCTGTCGATCACCGAGGGGCCGAGCAAAATTCCGGCGGAGAGCTCGCCGACGACGGCGGGTAGGTCGAAGCGCTTGGCGAGTTCGCCCAGCGCCCGCGCGGTCACGAGCAATATCGTGAGCATGAGAAACACCCACAGCAGTTCGCCGGTCTCGAGCGGATCCGGGACGTTCGCCTGAAGCGGCGGGGCGGCGGTCAGGGCCGACCCGGCGAGCAGTGAGGGATCGATCGGTGAGGCTGCGACTGGCATGGTGTAGTGACGAGGAAACCCGACCGGTCGACGTCGGTCGAGACGGTCAGCCGAGACCACCTACGGACCCGAAGTCAAAAAAGATCGGTCGCGGCGGGAGCCGCGAGCCGTCGGTAGACGGTTGCAGTCGACGGCCGACGGTCGATATCGAACGCAAACGACGGATCACGGGCCGCAGACTGCGATATTCAGACGGTCAGGCGCTGGCCCAGTTCGGGTGCACTGGCATCGTAGCCGTCCGTGCGGAGGGCCGCGGCGAACGCCTCGCAGCGATCCCCGTGGTTGACCAGCACCCGCGCGTCCTCGTAGGACTCGAGGAACGAGCGAACCCCCTCCCGATCCGCGTGCGCGGAGAAGTCGTACTGCTCGACTTGGGCGCTGACCCGCAGCATCCGGCCGTCGAGTTCGGCGCTGCCGGTCTCGAGCAACTCGTGGCCCGGCGTCCCCTCGACCTGATGGCCGGTCATGGCGATCTTGTTCGTCGGATGCGAGCGGATCGCGGGCACGTAGGTCATCGCGGGGCCGCCGTGGAGCATCCCGCTGGTGGTGACGATGACAGTGTTCTGATCGGCGATCCGCTTTCGCTGGCCGTCGCGGCCGTCGACGAACCTCGCGTTGCCCTTCGCGCGGCGCAAGAGGTCGGGATCGCGCAGGAACTCGCGGTTCCCCTCGCGGAGGAACAGTTCGGTGACGCGCTTGCCCATGCCGTCGACGTAGCAGTCGAGGTCGTGTCGTTCGCAGATGCAGAGCACCTCCTGCGTGCGGCCGATGGCGAAGGCGGGGACGACGACGGTGCCGCCCTCCCAGACCGTCGTCCGGAGGCTCTCGGCGAACTCGCGCTCGATCTCCTCGCGGGGCGGCCTGGTCGTGTCCGAGTAGGTGCTCTCACAGAGGACGACGTCGGCGTCCGGTCGCGCGGTCGTCCCCGAGAGCAATCGCTGGTCTTCGGTGTGGAAGTCGCCGGTGTAGAGCAGGCGGGTGTCGCCGTCGTCGATCAACACGTGGGCGCTGCCGGGGACGTGGCCGGCGTCGAAGAAGGTGATCTCGTAGCCGGCGGCCTCGAAGGACTCGCGGTAGCCGTGGGTCTCCGAGACCTCCGCGACGCGGGCGAGTTCGGCCTCGGTGAACGGACAGTCGTAGGTTCCGCCGTGGAGCTTCAGCGTGTCGCGGGCGAGCACCATCGCGAGGTCGTAGGTCGGCGGCGTCCAGTGGATCGACGGCCGCGCGTCGCCCGACAGGAGCGCGGGGAGCGAGCCGACGTGATCGAGGTGCCCGTGGCTGACGACGACCGCTTCGGGGTCAACGTCGTCGACCGGGAACGCCGGCGGGTTCCCCGAGTCCATTCCGAAATCGAGCAGGAGCGTTTCGTCGATGTAGAGCGCGCTCCGCCCGATCTCGCGGGCGCCGCCCAGCAACCGTACGTCCATTACGTCCCCGTCGGCGCTCGAGCGGTTTGCCTCCGTTGGTTCCGATCGGCGGGCGCCGGCTCCGGCCCCGAATGATCCGCTCGCGGCTCGAAAATTCGCAGTCCGCTCACGGCTATCGGTCTCGCAGTCGCCGCCGATCCGCGTGCCCGTCGCGCGCCGACGAGCGGTCCGGTCCGCTCCGACCGCCCGACCGATCCGATTCGAGCACCCGCTCGAGTTCTCGCTCGAACTCCGCGTCGCTGAGTTCGCCGCTGACGTACTTCGATCGGAGCCGTTCCTCGGGGTCCGTGCTCGAATCGGTCCGGTCGCGGTCGGCCGTCCGAGCGGCCGCGGTCGCGTCGGCCCTCGACCCGTCACCGAGAAGCGAGAACAGTCCGACGATCGCCAGCGCGACGATCCCCAGGACGGTGAGGATCACGAGGGTCGAGACGACGGCCGCGACGACGGACAGCACGATGCCGACGATCGTCCCGACGACGCTCAGGACGACGAGCGCGAGCGCGAGCACGCCGAGTCCCTTGAGCAAGATTGTGCCGAGCCGTCCCATACGCGTCGTTCGGGAACGGCACACAAAAATCGCACGCGGGGTCCGTTCGGGACGGCGCGCTCGCGAGAGGGGGCGGTCGGAAACCGTCTTCAGAGGCGCAGTCGAGGAAATTAGGAACTGTTCGAACGGAACTCGTCCGCCCCGGGCGCCCCCGCGGCGGTCCGCTCGGTCAACCCGATGAGGTAGACGTCGAGCAGACAGACCAGCAGGATGGCAAGCGGGACGGCCACGTCGGTGTAACTCACCGCGTCGAACTGCAGCGCCGTCACCACGAACGGTTCGTCGGGGGAGAGCGCGCCCGCGATCGTCCGCGCGCTCAGGAACACGAGCGCCAGGCCGTAGAGCGCGAACCAGATCGCCCCGCGTTTCCACCGCCCGAGATAACAGTGGCCGAGGCCGGCGACGAGAACCGACAGCGGGTACGCCGGCCAGACCGGTCGCGAGAGCGGACTCATCGACCGGGCGT
The DNA here is from genome assembly GCF_900110455.1 of Natrinema salifodinae. NCBI lineage: Archaea > Methanobacteriati > Methanobacteriota > Halobacteria > Halobacteriales > Natrialbaceae > Natrinema > Natrinema salifodinae. The sequence continues at coordinate 638,319 of NZ_FOIS01000003.1, forward strand.
ACGTCGCGGAAGACAATCGGTGTTTCCCTCTGCTCCGATCGGTCATTTCCGATACCGTTGGATCCCGAACCGACCGTAATCGCCGTACGCGAGCTCGAGCGAGCCGATCCACCAGTTCCACCGCTCCGGCGGCGTTCCCGCGGGCGCGTCTGACAACTCGTCGATAACGACGTCGGTCGTCAGCGTCGCCCCCACGTCGGCCTCGTACTGCCCGGCGTCCGCGAGGTCGACCGCCTGGCGAACCACGACGCGCGCCTGGCCTGGCGTCCCGCCGAACTCGTCGCGCAGGCGAGCCTCGAGTCGCTCCGGATCGATGAACACGAGCGGTCGTAGGACACGAACGTACTTGACTGTTCGAGCGGGCCGACTGCTCGCGGGACGAAGATCCCCCGCTGTCCAAAAGAGCGCTCTACGCTCTTTTGAAGATTTGTCGAGGGTGCGGCCCAGCCGCGGCCGGATAGCGAACGTTCGGTTGGATCGATGTTCTTTTGAGCGACCGCCGTCTTCCGTCGGGCATGGCAAGTTTCACTGTCGTCGTCGGCGACCCCGACTCCGGGTCGTCCTACCAGCTCGAGGCGGAGGAACAGGACGCGAACCGATTCGTCGGCAAGTCGATCGGCGAAGAAGTCGACGGTAGCGCAGTCGGACTCGACGGCTACACGCTCACGATCACCGGCGGCTCCGACGAGGCCGGGCGCCCGCTCAACGAGGAGGTCGCGGGCCCGAACCTCAAGGAAGTCCTGATGGAAGGCCGCCAGACCGGCTACAAGCCGTCCCGTGACGGCGAGCGCCGCCGGGTCACCGTCCGCGGCCGCGAGGTCTCCGACGCCGTCGCACAGATCAACGCCTCGATCGTCGACCGCGGCAGCGCAGACGTCGACGAACTCCTCGGCGGCGAGGACGACGAGTAACTCGTCGACTTCCCGTCCCGCACCTTATCGTTCTTCAATGGCAGACAGAATTGCGAGCGATCACCCATCAGTCCAGACGGTCCGGTCGTCCTGTACGGAGACCGCGACCGGCGTCAAACTCGAGATTCCGGCCGACGACCGCGACGCGTTTCCGACCGACGAGGTCGTCCGCGTCGTCCTCGACGGCGACGAACTGTTCGCGCGGATCGACCGGGCACTGACCGGCGACGATCTGGCGATCCCCGGCGTCTACGAGACGCCCGACCAGGCTCGCGACCCCAGCGGCGCGACCGATCGGCTCACGGAGTGGATCGACGACCACGACGTGCCGGTCGACGGTTCGGTCCTGATCGACATCGTCGAGCCCGAGTTCCTCTACGGACTGCGCGCGCCCGGCGAAACGGCGTACTACGACGCCCGCGAGCCGCCAACCGAGAGCCTGAGCGATATCGCAGAGCAGTTCGAGGACCAGTAGCCCGATCGCGGTCGTCCGGACCGGACCTCGGTTCGAGATCGAGCGCGAAACCGGATCGGAATCAAAGTCGGCGAGACGCGACTCGGCCGGATCTCGAAGCGTGTAGCCGAGCATCCGTCCGTGTCAACTCGTTTCCTCCCGGCTGTGCGAGTCGAGTCCGTCTGATCTCGGAACGGTGAAAATCAAACTGTGACCGCGGGGACCGTCCGAACCGTGAATACCGCCCTTTTTCCACCTCCAGCGCGAAGCCGCGGCCATGAGTGATCCACGCGAGGAGTTCCTCGCCGGCGAACGGCCCGAGGACGTCGCGCTGTTCCTGGCCGACTCGTACGTCTCCGACGAACGCCTCGAGCAGTTCGGCGACCGAGTCGACGACGGCACACTGATCGTCGTCGACGGCGAGCGCGGACGGAGCGCCTTCCAGGCGGCGACCGGTACCGGTGCGATGGAGTTCGCCAAGTCGGCGATGAACCTCGAAGGGATCATCGACGACGACCTCACGGGCGGGCAGTGTCCGGAGGCGCCAGGCGACGAGGACCACGCGGTGCAGTTCGTCTTCGCGTTCGCGGAGGAGCAAAACGAGGAGGTCGGCGGCATCTACGCCGAGGGCGACGTCATCCACGCCTACGCCCAGTGTACGTGCGGGACGGCGTTCTCGGACCGGTGGAACGCGTCCGAGGCCTAGGCGTACCGCAGACCGGAAGCGGGAGTCTCGCCGTTTCAGCTGTAAGGTGCACGCTTTTGCGGCCGAATCGACTACTTTCGAGACATGAGTTCCTTCGAAACGGGGCGGGAGACCGAGCGCGGATTCGGGCTCTCCAGCCGAGACGCACGCGTAATCGGCGGCGCGAGCCTGCTGATGGCGATCAACGTCGCGGTGATGTACGCTCTGGTCGTGACGCCGCTTGCGACCGTCAACGAGTACCTGTTTAGGTTTCCGATCGTCGGCGCGATCGCCTACGGGGTCGCGATCATGGCCGGACAGCGAATCGCCGAGCGCGGGGTCACGGGCGGTGACCTGGGAATCGCGTTCGTCGGGATGGTCGTCCTGCAGTTGGCGTTCGGAATCTTCGGCGCGGGCGTGCTCCGGTTCGCGCCGCGGGCGGCGCAGCCGACGATCCTCGGGCTGACGGCGGTCGTCGTCGCCGTACTGACCGCCCTCATCACCGCCTACGTCTACGCCAGGTCGACGACGTTCGAGCACTGGGGCTCGTACGCGAACTACGCGTTCATCGGCGGGCTCGTGGCGATCCTCGTCGGCACGTTCTACGCGCCGGTGTTGCTCGCCGGCTTCGCGCTCATCTTCCTCGGGTTCCTGCTGCGACTGGGGTGGGAGATCTGGAAGGTGCGCGACGAGCGGACCGCGTCGGTCGCGCTCCAGACGATCGGCGTCTACATCGCTGTCGCCGGGGTCTTCGTACACGTCCTCCAGCTGGTGATGCGGTACCTCGCGTCGCGACAGTAACGGTGCGTGGAAGCTGGAACAGTTACACGCGCAGTAACGCAAGCGGTTACGCGTCCGTCGTCTCGTCTTCCGTCGCGTCCGCTTCGTCGGCCTCGTCCGCGACGACCTCGCGGAACGCATCGAGGATGACCTGTTTCGTCACGGCGCCGCGGGAGGTCCAGTGGTTCGCAAAGTCGAGCATGTCGTCGTAGATGTCGGGCTTGCAGCCCGCGGCCTTGGGATGGCCGCCACCGTTGACCTTCCCCGCGACCTCGTGACAGCGGTCGAACGCGTCGGTCCCGCGAATGGAGGCCGAGCCGGCCGGCTTGACGACCACCGAGGCGTCGGCGCCCTCCTCGCGCATCGCTTCGGCGACCTCGTTTTGCGAACAGCGGCCGTATGTGACGCCGACGGTGTAGCCGCCGATCTCGCGGTACTCCGCGCGGGCGATCGCGCGATCGATCAGCGCCTCCTTCTCGACCCGGCGCTCGGCGATGTACTCCTCGACCCAGTCGGGCAGGTCGACGCCGTACTCGCGGACTACCTCGACGTACTCCGCGGGGTCGGTCCAGTAGGCGTAGTCCGCCAGGTCGTCGCTGCGCGGGTCCTCCCGCAGCCAGAGGTCGTGATCGCGGGTGACCGCCGCCAGGTCCTCGTACCGCTCGTCGAACTCGTAGTCGAGCGACCGGTAGACGACGTCGGCGCTGCACTCCTCGTCGGAGTCGCCGACGACCAGGTCGACGCCGGCGTCGCGAACGGACTGCGCGACGTCGTCGCCCCACTGGTGGTGATCGTACCAGGCGACCCGATCGGCGGTCTCGAGCGCGGCCGCGAGTTCGTCCTCGACGTACTCGTAGCGGTCGGGTGCGAGGTCGCAGACGAAGAGATCGATCCCTTCGTCGCCGTACTCGGCGACGCGGGCCAGGGCGTCCTCGACGTCGTGGGGGCTGGCGGGGACGAGCGCGACGTTGTGCGGCGTCGGTTCGGGTTCCTCTAACGGATCGTCGGCGTCGCCGGCCTCGATGACGACGTTCTCCTCGTCGGCGTCGTCCGTCGCGTCGGCCGCGTCCTCGTCGTCCTCGGGTTCGGGAATGTTCTGTACGTCGCCGTAGGCTTCGCGGATGAGTGCGACGCAGGCCAGGCCGTCGGCGTCGGGGTCGGCGATGACCGCGACCTCGGCGCCCTCGAGCGCGGCCTCGATCTGCTGGTCTTCGAGGTCCTCCTCGAGGGTATCAGGCAGGAAGAAGCCGGTTCCCGGGAGGACGGACTTGCGGGCGAGCGGCAGGTCGCCGCTCGCGATGAGTTCGTCGTACATGGTACGCCCTGCGTGACCGGCCGGGAAGTAATCGCCGGTCTCGCGGTTCGCGGCGTGCGGGCGGCGGGAAGCCGTCGACGGCGGCGGGCGGCCGATCAGACCTCGGCGGCCGAGTCGTCGCCGTCGACATCGGTTTCGGTCTCGCCCGTCGGTTCGAGCTGGCGCACGGACAGGACGGGGACGGGCGAGGTGCGGACGATGCGTTCGGCGACGCTACCCAGCAGGAGGCGGTTCTCGCCGTGGCGACCGCGGGTGCCGGTCGCGACCACGTCCGCGTCGACCTCGCGAACGTACTCGCAGATCTCGGCGGCGGGCCGGCCCTCGCGAATCGCGGTCGTTACCTCCCCGTCCGCCCGGTCCTCGACGGTGGCGAGCGCCGCGTCGGCGGTCGTCTCGAGGGCGGTGCGGAGTTCCTCCCGGAGCTGTTGGGGTGAGGCGTCGACCTCGCTGGCGTCGACCACCGACAGGGCGTGGACGTCGGCGTCGAACCGGTCAGCGAGATCGAGCGCGACGTCGACGGCCCGCTTGACGCTCTCGGAACCGTCGGTGGCGACCACGACCGTATCGAACATACACGGAGGTTTCGCTCGCGGTCGCTTAAACGTCCCCGTTCGGGCAGTCGCGACGACGCCTGGCCGGCCGCAGCCGGTGGCGCTGGGGTGGCTTTTTTGTGACGGGCCACCCACTGCCGCGTATGGACGCCAGCGAGCCGTTTACCGCCGACACCGTCCTCGCGCCGGTCGACGGGAGCGACGAGTCAGCTACCGCCGTCGAGTACGCCGTCGCCGTTGCCGACCGCTACGACGCCACCGTCCACGCCCTGTTCGTCCTCGGGCACGGCGTCGTTCACGGCCTCGAGGCGGGCACCGTCGACGAAACCGCCGTCGCGGAGGGCACGCAGGGCTTTTTCGACGAGATCCGGTCAATCGCCGCGGACGCCGACGTGTCGCTCGCGACCTCGGTCGACGACGGCTTCTCGCAGACGCGGAAGACTCGACATCCGGGCAACGTCGTCCTCGACACCGCGGACACGATCGACGCCGACTTCATCGTGCTTCCGCGGGAACCCGTGACGGAAGCCGAGGCGGAGGTCCTCGAAAAGGCTGCTGAGTACGTTCTCTCGTACGCGAGCCAGCCCGTCCTCTCGGTGTAACCGCGGGTAGCCGGACGGCCGAGACTGGCGGCCGAGAGCGTCGGCCTCACTCGTCGTCGCCGTCGAGCAGAATGGCCATCTCCTGTTCGAAGCTCTCGGTGCCGGTCGCCTCGAACCCCACTCGTTCGTAGAGGGCGATCGCCGGGTTGTTCCAGCGCTCGACGGTCAGCCACACGCGCCGGGTGTCGACGTCGGCGGCGTGGCCCAGCAGGTTCTCGAGCAGTACCGTCCCGATGCCGGCCCGTTGGTAGGCCTGCAGGACGAAGATCGCCAGCTCCCACTCGGTGTCGTCTCCCCGCTCGATCGTCGACGGATCGTCGACGTCCGGGACGAGCATCGCGTGGCCGACGGTGTCGCCCTCGTGGCGGGCGACGACGTTGACGCTGTCCTCGCCGATCGTCTCGAGCCAGTTGCGGATGCGGTCCTCGCCGGTCGGCGGGATCCCCTGGGCCCGGTCGGAGGGGTCGAACTCGACGTACATCGCGACGATATCGTCGATCGCGTCGGCGAAATCGTCCGGTGCGCGGACCTCGATCGACCGCCCCTCCCGATCCTCGAACGCCGTCGGCGGCGAGGGGAACGGGCCGGACGGCTCGTCCGGATACTGACGCGCTCCCACCATCGTTATCGCACCAGTTTGACCGTCGTGGGCGCGTTCAGCAGGACGAACTCGGTGATCGGTCCGAGCTGGATCTTGCCCATCGGGCTCAGGGTCCCCCCGCCGATGACCAGTTGGTCGTACTCGCCCTGTTCGGCGTAATCGACGAGGGCGCTGCCCGGATCGCCCTCGAGCGTCTCGACCGTGACGTCGTCGAGGCCGGCCTCCTCGAGCGCGTCGACCGCCTGGTCGTACATCTCGTCCTGCGAGCGTTTCGCCTCGGGCTTGTCGACGACGACGACGGTGAGGTCGTCGCCGACCGCCGTCGTTCGATCGATGGTCCGTCGGAGCGTCTTCACCGACTCGTCGCTGCCGCCGAGACCCAGCAACACGTTCATACACGTGCGTGTGAGCCGATACACGAAAACGGTTGTGCCGTCCCGAGAGCGGAGGGGACGGGAGCGCGAGCTACCGGGCGGAGCGTATCGCGGTGGAGCGCGGCGTAGGAGCGTCGTTCGGGTGGAAGGCGGTCGCATACGTTGCGCGGGACGACGCTGTTAAGAGCGTGTAGTGAGTACGTTGACCGAATGAGTGACGCGGCGCTCGATGTCGTTGAGTTTCTGCTCACGGCGAGCGTGTATTCGGACGACCGGACGCTAGACGAGAACGACCTCCCGCCGTCGTTCCGCCGGGTCTACTGGACCGGCGGGGTCGACGACGACGGCGAGAACGGGGACGGCGAAAGCGGGAGCGGGAGCAGCGGCAGCAGGGGACCGTCCCGCAGACCCGCCGGAATCAGCCGCCCGCTCTCGGTCACGACCACCACCGCCCGCGAGGCGACCGGCGTCGACCGCCCGTGGGAGGCCGTCTCCGAGCTGATGTTCACCGAGCGCGACGAGTTCTCCGGCACGATCACCCTCGCCCAGCAGGGGATGGCCGAGAAGTGGTTCGCCGAACGCGCCGACGAGGAGCGGCTGCTCGAGAACCCGACCCTGGCGAAACACTTCGCGGACCGCGAGGAGTACAACTTCGACGTCACCCACGAGGAAGCCCGCGACCGCAACCGCCCGATTCAGGCCGACCGCGTCTGGATCGACGCCCTCCTCGACGAGTACTTCGACGAGGAGGACGACGAGGAGATGCTCGACCTCGTGGAGGTCCGCGCGCCCGAGGAGGTCGACATCACCCTCGACGACCTCGTCCTCACCGACGACCAGCAGAACGAACTCGACAAGATCGCGAAGGCGATCGAACACCGCGACTACCTCTCGAACATCGGCCTGCGCGAGATCGGCAAACTGCTGTTCGTCGGCCCGCCGGGGACCGGCAAGACCTCGACCGCCCAGGCGCTGGCCCGGGACATGGACCTCCCGTTCGTCGAGGTCAAGCTCTCGATGATCACGAGCCAGTATCTCGGCGAGACGGCCAAGAACGTCGATAAGACCTTCGAGGTCGCCAAGCGACTCTCCCCCTGTATCCTCTTTATCGACGAGTTCGACTTCGTCGCCAAAACTCGCCGCAGCGACGAACACGCCGCGCTCAAGCGCGCCGTCAACACCCTGCTGAAGAGCATCGACAACGTCTCGCTCATCGAGGACGACGTCCTGCTCATCGGCGCGACCAACCACCCCGATCAGCTCGACGATGCCGCCTGGCGGCGCTTCGACGAGATCATCAACTTCCCCAAGCCCGACTCCGGGATGCGGGCGGACATCCTCCAGGTCATCACCCGCCAGATGAAGATCGACGAGTTCGATCCCCACCTCATCGCGGAGGTCACGGAGGGGCTGACCGGCAGCGACCTGCGGATGGTGCTCCGCGAGGCGGTTCTGGAAGCGCTGACCGAAGACCGGACGCGGCTGACCCAGGAGGACCTGCTCAACGCTGTCGAGGAGTTCGAGGAGCGGGACAACCTGAAGAACATGGACATGATCGAGGGCGACCACGACGCGCTCGTGGCCGGCGGCGACATCGAGAGCGCGGCCAGCGACGGCGGCCATTCGCACGATCACGACCACGACCACAGTCACGATCACTGACGGCCGCGACCGCGTCAGATTTGGCTCCGACCCGCGTCGATCGGAACGAACCATACGACGTCACGCCGCATTTGATTTTGCGAACGGAACGCTGGCCGGCTAACCGCACGGACGCGCCGCCCCATGCTACTTCAGGCGACAAGTAGCACCGTGTCGGGCCGGTACTGAGCGTACCTATGAGTGCGCCGACGCTGAAAGCCGTCGAGGATCAGGTGATCGTGATCACCGGCGCGTCGTCGGGGATCGGACTGACGACCGCGCGGATGGCGGCCGACCGCGGCGCGTCGGTCGTCCTCGCCGCCCGCAGCGAGGACGCGTTGCGGGAGGCGACCGAGGAGATCAAAGCGACGGGCGGCGAGGCCGAATACGTCGTCGCCGACGTGAGCGACCGGGACGCCGTTCGCGAGATCGCCGACGTCGCCGAGGAGACCTACGGCGGGTTCGACACGTGGGTCAACGGGGCGGCCGTCTCCATCTACGGGAAGCTGACGGACGTTCCGGTCGAGGACATGCGCGAGCAGTTCGAGGTCAACGTCTGGGGGCTGCTGTACGGCTCGCTCGAGGCCGCCGAGCGCATGCAAGGGAACGGGGGCGGCGCGATTATCAATATCGGGAGCATCGTCTCCGATCGGGCGATCATCCTGCAGGGCAGCTACTCGGCCTCGAAACACGCCGTCAAGGGCTTTACCGACTCCCTGCGGATGGAACTGGAGCGGGAGGACGCACCCGTCTCCGTGACGCTCGTCAAGCCGAGCGCGATCGACACGCCGTTCGCGGAGCACGCGAAAAACCACATGGAGCGGGAGGCGTCGCTCCCGGCGCCCGTCTACGCACCCGAGACGGTCGCACGGACGATCCTCCAAGCCGCGGCAGAGCCGGAGCGCGAGCTCACCGTCGGTGCCGGCGGCAAGAACATGATCGTGCTCGGTCGGACCCTCTCGAGGCTGATGGATCGGCTCATGGAGACGGTGTTCTACGACCAACAGCGGAAAGATCGCCCGCCGAGCGAGGACGACGGGCTCGAGGAACCGACCGCCGACCTCGCGGAACGCGGCGGTTACGAGGGTCACGTCGCCGAGTCGAGTCTCTACACCAGGCTCCGCCAGGGGCGGGCCTCGAACGCGGTCGTCGTCGGACTCGCGGCGACCGCGGTGTACGCGGGGTACAAGGCGATCCGCGGTCGGTGACCCTCGACTGAACGCCATGGCCGGCCGCTCGTCGCCGAGAAGTGACCCACCCTTTTCCGCCCACCGCTCGTTTCGCCGGACATGCCCGACGATCGGAACGTCTACGGTACCGAACTGCAGCCCTGTAGCACCGACCCGATGACGGGGTTCGTGCGGGACGGCTGCTGTCGCCGCGTCGAGTCAGACCGCGGTCGTCACGAGCTCTGTGCGGTGATGACCGAGGAGTTCCTGCAGTTCAGCAAGGCCCGCGGCAACGACCTCACCTCGCCCGAGCCGGCGTTCGAGTTCCCGGGACTCGAACCAGGCGACCGGTGGTGTCTCTGCCTGGCCCGCTGGCTCGAGGCGGAGGAGGCCGACTGCGCCCCGCCGGTAGTGCTCGAGGCGACCCACGAGGCGGTCCTGCGCGACGTCGAGCCGGACCTGCTCCGGGAACACGAGTACGACGGGCGCGCGGACGCCGGTTCGGACGGCGATTCCAGTTCCAGTTCCGGTTCCGGGACGGATACCGGGCCCGAGACGAAGTAACGAGCGACGCGGCGCCCGAAGATGGGGAATACCCTTTATGCGACGGCTGCGAATCACACGCCCATGAGCGATGGCGCGCGACAGGGAGACGGCAACGGCGACGCCGACGCCGCCGCGACGTTCGCCAGGCGAGCGCAGGCCGAGCACGGCGAGGCGATCGAACGGCTCGTCGTCTTCGGCGACGCGGTGCGGGGCGACGATCGCGGCGTCCACGCCGAAGTCGAGGTGCTGTTGGTCCTCGCGGCGGAAGACGAGGCCCGCGAGCAGCGACTCGAACGGCTCGCGGACAGCGTCGGACTCGAGCACGACGTCGTCTTCACCGTCCACGCCCTGCCGGCGGATCGATTCGAGTCACAGCGGGATCACCCGCTCGTCCGAACGGCGCTCGAGGAAGGGCAGTCGTATGTGTGAGCGACGCGCGGCGGCGACCGGAGGACCGACCGACCGATGCGGGTGACGCTGCTCGGCGCCGGCGACACGACCGGGACGCCGACCGTCGGCTGCGACTGCGATACCTGTGCGGCCGCCCGCGAGCGCGGCGTCGAGCGCACCAGGTTCTCGGTCCACGTCGAAAACGAACGCACGGGTGAGTCGCTGCTGATCGACTTCAGCCCCGACTTCCGCCAGCAGTTCCTGCGTGACGCGGTCTCGCTGCCCGACGCCGCCGTGATCACGCACATCCACTTCGATCACCTCCACGGCCTGGGCAACGCCTTCCGCGTCTTCGACTCGCTGCCCGTCTACGCGGCCGACGAGACCGATCCCGCGACCGGCGAGAGCGTCGCCGAGACCGTCGCCGACCAGTACGACTACCTCGACCCGCTCGAGGTCCGCCCGACGACGCCGCTGGAGCCGGTCCGGATCTGCGGGCTGGACGTGACCCTAATCCCGGTCGACCACCCGCCGCTGGTCTGTTACGGCCTGGCCGTCGAGGACCCCGAGACGGGCACGAAACTCTCGATCACCGGCGACACGAGCTACGACGTTCCCGACGAGTCGCGGACCGTTCTGGCCGACCCCGATCTGCTGCTGGCCGACGCGATCGTGCCGGCGAGCCTCTGCGAACACCACCCGATCGGCGGCCGTCACGAGGACGCCGCGGGCGTCTCGCGGACGTTCGGGACGAAGCACATGACCCGCGAGGGGGCGCTCGCGCTGGCCGAGGAGTTGGGCGCCGAGCGGACGCGCCTGGTCCACGTCGCACACTTCTATCCCGCCGACGAGGCGTTCGAGGAGCCGCTGGCGGTCGACGGCGAGCGGTACGTACTGTAAGACTCGCCGTCGGCGCCAACGTCGGCCTCGGGCTCAGCCGAACTGGTCGAGTCCGGACTGTCGCCGTCGCTTCCCCGACGGGTCGGCCTCCCAGGCGGTCCGGCGCTCGCGTTCGGCTTCGAGATCCGTGTCCGGCGCCGACGCGGCCTCGTAGCCCGGACACGAGGGGCCGCACTCCGCGGCCGCGTCGACGACCCGTCCCTTCCACGCACAGCGGGGCAGCGTCGCGCCGCTCGCGTCGTCCGGACCGCAGGCCGCACACTCGGGGAAGTCGTAGGTCCGCCACCCCTTGCCGTAGGCCCGCTCGGCGAGCCGACGCCTGGTGCGGGCCTTCGCGTCGGCCGAGACGACGCCGACGTCGGTCCGGCCCGGGTGGAATTCGAGCGGTTCGATGCCCGGTTCGTCGACGGGCAGCGGCTCAGGGTCGCGGATTACCTCGATCTCGAGCGGCTCGTCTGAGTCGGCTCCGTCGCGGTGCACCCGCCAGACGCCGACTTCCTCGGGGATGCGATTCAGGTGCGCGCGGGTCACGTAACTCTCCGTCGCGAGCACGGCCTCGTCGACCAGCGCCAGGCTGACGTCCGTCCGCAGTTGCGCTTCGAGGTCGCCCGGCCGGCCCAGGTCGGGCTTGTTCTCGATCCCGACGATGCGGTCGTACCAGTCGGGGTAGCGAGCGACCTGGCGGACATACTCGCGGCCCGACGCCGCGCTCTTGGCGGGGTCGCGTTCGAAGAAGTCGATCTCGACGGCGCGCTCGACGGCCCGCCTGGCGCGGTCGGGATGGCAGTCGAAGGCGTCCTTCCAGTAGCGCGCCTGGCCGGTGCCGACGGCGGACTCGATGGCGGCGTCGGGGATCGCCTCGCTCGTAATCGAGACGCGATCGTCGAACTCGGGGCCGGGATCGACGCAGATCACGTCGAGCACCCGGCCGCCGGGATCGGCGACGGCCGCGCCGAGTTGGCGCGCCACGACGCCCGCGCGCCGCTCCTCGAGGCGGGCGCACAGTTCGAGTTCGAACGCGAACTCCGAGGCGGACGCGGACGAAGACACGGTCCCGGAGAGGGGCGCGGCCGGGAAAAAGAGCCGGGTTCAGCGGTTCGCGACGCGGGCGGACCGCCGGCGGCGGTCGAGCCGTCGAGCGAGCCGCCGGCCGATCGCTCTCGCGCCGACGACGATCGCGACGAGCGTCGCCAGGCCGACGAACAGCGAGACCGAGAGACCGACGACGGTGTCGTCGCCGACGAGCGATGCCGCGACGAACGCGGAGAGGGCCGTCAGAACGAGCGCGACCGTCGCGCCGACGGCGACGATCGCGGTTTCGAGGACGCTTTGATCGCTGACGAACGGGGTCGGTTGCGGGGGAAGAGGTGCGAACATCGGTTCACGTAAACCGAGGGCCCAGCCGACCATAGGTGTAATCTGAATTATATTTCTGTGGGGAGAATTACTGAAATTCGTTCCAGGAAGCGATCGAGTAGGAGAGAGGTAACCGTACTCGCGGCGGAGAACCGAAGCAATCGCCGACGCTACGCTACGGCGCATCGGGCCGTCGGATCGTCGCTGTGCGGACTCGCGCCGATCAGCGCGGCGCCGATTCGACCCGCACGTCGACCACGTCGAGGTCGTCGTCGAGCGTCGCGCGGAGTTCGTCGCCCGCCAACGGGATGCGAACCTCGAGGCGGTAGGGATCGCGCTCGAGGATCCGGGTGTACTCGTCGGAGACGCACCACGGGAGCGTCCAGTACGGTCGCTCGTCTATGGAGACGCCGCGCTCGCGGTGGAACCCGACGACCGCGGAGTGGTCGAGGAGGCGAAGCCCGGCGGCCGAGCAGAGGGTGTGGCCGCACTGGGCGCACTCGTGATCGACCCTGACGCCGACGCCGAGGCAGCACGAGCCGTCCTCGACGACGCCGGTCCGCATGCGTCCGCTGCACTCCGGGCAGACGCCGTCGGCGGCCAGGCAGTGCAGGTGGCGGACCCGCTGGTCGAACGCGTCGGCGACCTCCTCGCGGGTGCGGTCGTTCAGCCCGCCTGGCGGGAAGGCGTACTCGCCGTGTTCCTGCCCGCAGTCGAGACACTCGACAGTTAATCGCTCGTCCTCGTAGACGACCCGAAGCGAGCCGTCGCAGGCGAAACAGGCCCCTTCGACGGGGAAGGGATCGACCGTCGGGCGCTCGTTGAACGAGCCGGCGATCACCGAGCGGACGACCTTCTCCCCGGCGTGTTTGAACGTGTAGCCGTCCTCGACCCGCGCGACGAAGTGACCCGTCAGCTTCTGCAGGTGGTAGTTGAACTGCGCCGAATCGCGCATGCCGACTTCGCGGCGCAGGTCGGAGAACGAGACCGGCCGCTCGTCGGCCGCCCACAGCGCTTCGAGGATCGCCAGGCGCGTCTCGTTGCCGACGAGCGCGAACGCGTCGGCGGGGTCGAGACACTCCGTGCACTCGAGCGGCCCCTCTCGGTCGCTCGAGACGTCTGAGCTACTCATGGTGGCGCGTATGCCAGCAAGTGTCAAAACTGTTCCCTCAACGGGATTTCTGTAAGCGGCGTGAAACGGACGGTACGGACCGACGACCGTGTCGAGTCGCCGCCGTCGGGCCGGCGACGGCTCGTACCGACGCGATTCCACCGGTGTCGGAGACGGAACGGGTTAGCGCCCGTCGGTCGATTCGGCGGTAGAACAGTAGGTTTATCAAGCGCACGGGGGTAGGCATATCCAAGATTACTCATCGTCTTATGGCAGGAAATCGACAACCGGAGGTGAACATCGGGCTCGTCGGCCACGTCGACCACGGCAAGACGACGCTGGTGCAAGCCCTCAGCGGCTCGTGGACGGACCAGCACTCAGAGGAGATGAAACGCGGCATCTCCATCAGGCTCGGCTACGCCGACACGACGTTCCGTTACTGCGATGGTCTCGACGAACCCGAGTGTTACACCGTCGAGGAGGAGTGTCCGGACGGCTCGCCGAGCGAGCCGCTGCGGACCGTCTCGTTCGTCGACGCGCCGGGTCACGAGACCCTGATGGCGACGATGCTGTCAGGGGCCTCGCTGATGGACGGCGCCGTGTTGGTCGTCAGCGCCAACGAGCCCGTCCCACAGCCCCAGACCGAAGAGCACCTGATGGCGCTCGACATCATCGGCATCGACAACATCGTCATCGCCCAGAACAAGGTCGACCTGGTCGACGCCGACACCGCCCGCGACAACTACCAGCAGATTCAGGAGTTCGTCGAGGGCACGGTCGCGGAGGGCGCACCCATCGTCCCCATCTCGGCCGGCCAGGAGGTCAACCTCGACCTGCTCATTCAGGCCATCGAGGAGGAGATCCCCACGCCCGAGCGCGATCCCGAAACCAACCCGCGGATGCACGTCGCCCGCAGCTTCGACATCAACAAGCCCGGGACGACCGCCGATCAGCTCACCGGCGGCGTCCTCGGTGGCAGCCTCGTACAGGGCGAACTCGAGGTCGACGACGAGATCGAGATCCGGCCCGGCCGCGAGGTCGAGGAGGGCGGTCGGACCGAGTACGTCCCGATCGAGACGACCATCCGCTCGCTGCAGGCCGGCGGCGAGACCGTCGACACCGTCACGCCAGGCGGGCTGCTCGGCGTTGGGACCGGGCTCGATCCCTCGCTGACGAAGGGCGACGCCCTCGCGGGCCGGATGGCCGGTCCGCCGGGCACGCTCCCGCCGACCTGGGAGCAGTTCACCATGGACGTCGACCTGCTTGACCGCGTCGTCGGCAGCGACGGCGGGGAAGTCGACGAGATCAGCACCGGCGAGCCGCTGATGATGACCGTCGGCACGGCGACGACCGTCGGTTCGGTCACCAGCGCGCGCAGCGGCGAGTGCGAGGTCCGTCTCAAGCGACCCGTCGCCGCCGATCCGGGGACGAAGATCGCGATCAACCGCCGTATCGGTGCGCGGTGGCGGCTGATCGGGCTGGGAACGCTCACGGACTGAGACGACGACTACGATTTCGATTACGTCAATGGACACGCCGCGGGTCGCTCTCGATACGAGTGCACTGATGATGCCGGTCGAACTCGACGTCCGTCTGTTCGACGAGCTCGACCGGCTTCTGGACTCGTACGAGCCGACGATTCCCCAGGCCGTCCTCGAAGAACTCCGCCGGCTGTCCGAGAAGGGCGGCCGGGAGGGAACGGCCGCCAACGTCGGCCACGACTTAGCGACCGAGCGCTGTTTCGTCGTCGACACGGAGGCATCGTACGCCGACGACGCACTGGTCGAACTCGCCCGCGAGGGCGCGGTCGACTACGTCGTCACGAACGACCGCCCGCTGCGCGACCGGGTGCTCGAAGCGAGCAGACCGGTAATTGCATTACGCGGGAGGAACAAGTTAGCCATCACTCAACCATAGATGTACAAACGGGTTAGACTGAAGGACACGGTAGAGGTACCGCCGGAAGAGCTCGGCGACGTTTCGCCGGGGCTGGTCAAGCGACTGCTCCAGGACAAACTCGAGGGGCGCATGGACGAGGAGGTCGGCAGCGTCGTCTCCGTCACCAACGTCCACGACATCGGCGAGGGGACGGTCCTGCCGAACCGACCGGGCGTCTACTACGAGGCCGAGTTCGACGCCGTCACCTTCGATCCGCAGATGCAGGAAGTCGTCGACGGCACCGTCGTCGAAGTCGTCGAATTCGGCGCCTTCGTCGGCATCGGGCCGGTCGACGGTCTACTGCACGTCTCGCAGATCAGCGACGAGTACCTGGCCTTTGACGGCGAGAACCAACAGCTCTCCTCGAACGAGTCCAACCGGACTCTCAGCGTCGACGACGCCGTCCGGGCTCGGATCGTCACCAAGAGCATCGACGAGCGCAACCCGCGGGACTCGAAGATCGGCCTCACCGCGAAACAGCCGGGCCTGGGCAAACACCAGTGGCTCGAGGACGAGCGCGAAAAACGCGAAGCGGCGGCAGGTGAATAACAATGGCATCCGATCGTCTCGTCTGTCGCGAGTGTCACCGGGTCAACGAACCCGACCAGGAGACCTGCGACGCCTGTAACTCCTCCTCGCTGACCGAGGACTGGGCGGGCTACGTCATCATCGCCCATCCCGAGGACAGCCAGATCGCGACCGAAATGCAGATCACCGAACCGGGCGCGTACGCGCTGAAGGTTCGCTGACGGCCGTGACTCGCGACGACGCACGAGACACCGACACCGAGAACGGGAACGCCGACGGCGACGAGCAGCTACTGGTTTTGCCTGACGACCTCCGCCACGAGCTCAAGGAGCCGATGGGCCCGATCGAGACCGAAGCCGACCGGCTCCTCGCCGAAGTCGAGGGTCCCGTAATCGCCGTCGGCGACGTCGTCACCTACCACCTCCTGCAGGCGGGCCACCGTCCCGCCGTCGCGCTCGTCGACGAACGGACCGAACGCGAGGCCGTCGACGAGGAGATCCGCCAGGCGGTCACCACCGGAGCGAGCATCGAGGTTCGGAACCCCCCGGCCGAGCTCTCCGCGCCCGTCGTCCGCGCACTCCGGCGGGCGCTCGCGGCCGACGAGCCGACGACGGTCCTCGTCGAGGGCGAAGAGGACCTGGTCGCACTCCCGGCGATCGTCGCCGCGCCCGAGGGCGCGAGCGTGGTTTACGGCCAGCCTGGCGAGGGGATGGTCCACGTCAAAGTCACCGACGACCACCGCGCTGAGATGCGCGATCTGCTCGAGCGCTTCGAGGGCGACGTCGATCGATTCTGGGACCTCCTCGAGAGCGAGAGCGACGACGACTGACCCGACGCCGAACGCGTTCGGTTCGTCGTGTCTTTGCGAAAAATTCGATGCGAGCGGTGTCTTTCTCCGGATTACTACCCGCCGTCCGGTAGCTGCACTACCCGGCGACACGTCAACAGAGACGGGACTAGACCGTCACTCGCAGTCCGAATCGGCGAGCGCGCCAGGCGGCACGCGACAGCCGCAGGGGGCGGCGACCCCCTCTGTCGGGCCGACGACGGTGACGATCGTTACCGGCCGGCCGCACGCCGGACAGGCAGGTTGCGCGGTCGATTCGCCGTCACGTCGCTCGCGATTATCGCTCATCGTCACTCCCGGCCGCCGGTCGCGAGAATGATGGCGCCGTCACCGCCGCCGCTGGTCGTCGGCGTTGATTCCAGTGTCGTGCGGGACGTTTATATCCCGGTAGAATGTACGCAATCATGGCTTCGAATCCCCTGTGAAGGGTTGGAAGCCGGCTCTCGGGTGTTGCTGCACCCGGGACATTTCGGCGTATGCCCCCTGCGACGGCTGGAGAGCAACTTCCGTTCTGATTGTTGACTTTTAGTGACTTATATCTACTGCTAGAGGCGGGAAATAGACCGGCGAGTGAGTCGGCGGCCGGGACCGCTCGAAGCGTCCGGCCGAATCGACGACGGATCCTCCGCACGACGACGGACCGCGCTCCGGCAGGCACCTGCCGGGCGACGGGGAGATACCCCGTGAGCGCGTATCTCACTCGATGGAAGAACGTATCTCTGGATTCAAAGTTGTTGGTAGCTGGGGTGACGTCGTCGAGCACGGGGAACGGATCACCCGGGCGCTTCGAGAGCTCGGCGTAGACGGTGACGGCGACGCCGACGCCGAGTCTGAATCCGAGTATCCCGACGAATTCGCGGCCGCGCTCGACGAGTGGGACGAGTGGCGCCCCAAGGCCCACGAGACCTACGACGAGGACGTCAAGGAGAAGACCGCCGACCAGGCGAGCGTGAGCGAAGGCGAGGGCGAGGAGAACGGCGCCGAACCGGAGGAGGACCTGTCCGCCGCCGGCGAGAAGCTCTCGGAGTCGTACGACGCGCTCGAGAACGGCGATCTCGACGGAGCGGTCGAAACGAGCAGCGAGGCGCTCGACCGCGCGACGCGCGCGGCCGACACCGCGAGCCGGACGGCGGTGCGAGCCGTCGAGAAGAGCGTCTACCAACACGTTATGACGCAGCTCTCGCCGTGTTACTTCGATAACGAACTCGTCAGCGCCAACGTCCAGCAGTCGGTCCAGGAGAACGGCGACCAGTTCGGCTTCGAAGTAAACATCAACGATGACGTCCTCAAAGCGGAGGTTTCGGAGACGCTCGCGCAATACGAAGACGAGATCGATCGCTGGCACGTCGACACCGAGAAGAACACCGACGCCCTCAAAACGGTCGAAGGCGTGGAACTGCCGCCGGAACTCGGCGATCAGTCGCGTCCGACGACGACCTGACGCCGCAGTCGTCTCCGATTCTCGGGTCCGGTCGGCGTCCGGTCCCCGTCACTCGACGACGGTGTGCTCGAGCGTCCCGATCCCTTCTATCTCGAGCGCGACGGTGTCGCCGTCTTCGAGCCACTGCCCCAGTTCGAGGCCGCAGCCCTCGCCGACGGTGCCGCTGCCGATAACGTCGCCGGGGTGAAGCGTCTCCGACTGAGAGATGTGCGCGACGATCTCCGCGAAGGAGTGGTACATCTCGTCGACGGTACCCTCAGACCAGACCTCGGCGTCGATCCGAGCCGTCATCGGCGCCTCGAGGACGTCGACGGCCGCGCGAGGAACCAGGTAGGGACCGAGCCCGTTCGCGAAGTCCTTGCCCTTGGCCGGACCGAGTCGCGCCGCCATCTCCTCGCCCTGGATATCGCGGGCGCTGAAGTCGTTGAAGATCGTGTAGCCGGCGATGTGCTCCTCGGCCTCGTCGACCGGAACGTCCCGCCCGCGCTCGCCGATCACCGCCGCGATCTCGAGTTCGTAGTCCATGAGCTCGGAGTAGTCGGGCCACCGGATCGTCTCGCCTGGCGCGACCACGCTGTCGGCGTTGCCCTTGTAGTAGACCGGCATGTCGTACCAAGCGTCCGGGATCTCCCCGTCCATGCTGTTCTCGACGTGTTCCTCGATGGCCATGCAGTCCCGAAGCGAGTTAGGACGCGGTAGCGGCGCGAGCAGCCGGTACTCGTCGGGCTCGTACCGGAGTTTGGCGCCGCCGGGGCCGCGTTCCGCGTCGGTTTCGGCCGCGTACTCGAGGGCCTCCCGCGCATCGGCGATCGCCTGGTCGCCACGCTCTAAGAAGGCGATCATCTCGGGTGGGACGTGGGCGCGGGCCAGGTCGGCGGGCGCGGGTTCGCCCTCGGCCTCGAGCGCGGCGCCGTAGGCGGCGGTGAGGTCCACGACGGTCGCCTGGCCGGCGGCCGCGTTCTCGGGTTCCGTGACTTCGGCGACCGCGCCGATGCGTTCGACGGGCCCGATCGGAGTGTCGACTTCGACGGTCGCGAGTTTCACGCGCGGTCACCTCCTCGTCCCTCGTCCCTTGTCGGGACCGGTGCCGTCCTCGCCTCTCGCGTCACCCTCGAGACTCGCGACCGGTCGCACCCAGCGCGCACCCCGTCTTCGAGGTGGTCGCAGGCGTCGATCGTCGGTTGCGTGGGTTCGCTTGCGACGCCGCCCCCGCGGCCGATGCCGAGGTCGATCAGCGTAGCATCGTTGGCCGATACCGAATCACACATACTACTCATAGGATCCACGACTATCGGGACCCAGTTAGTTGTGACTCCGAGACTGTCTCGAGAAACTATTTACCGACCGCCGTGAACGTGCCCGACATGTACGATTTCGTCGTCGTGGGCGTCGGTCCGCCCGGCGCGCGCTTCGCCCGCCGGGCCGCCGACCAGGGATACGACGTGCTCGCCCTCGAGAAGGGCCGCATCGGCGACCCGCTCGCCTGCTCCGGTCACGTCAGCACCGACATCTGGAACTTTACGGGCGACGGCGCCCGCGAGGAACTGTTCCAGAACGAGATCTACGGCGCGCGGTTCCACGTCGGCGGCCCCCGCAGCGACGCCTATCCCTTCTACAAGCGTGAGGTGGCCTCGAACGTTATCGACCGCGTCGGACTAGACCGCCACCTCGCCGACCTCGCCCGTGAAGCGGGCGCGGACGTCCGCGAGGAACACACCGTCACCGGCGTCACCGAACACCGGGACCGCGTCGAGATCGTCGCCAGCGGCCCCGACGGCATCGTCGAGTTCGAGGCGAAGATGCTCGCCGGCTGCGACGGCCCGCGCTCGCGGGTCCGCGACGAACTCGACCTCCCCCAACCCGAGGAGTTGCTCCACGGCGTGCTCGCGTTCTCCGAGGAGGACGACCACCAGGACTTCGTCGACGTCCACCTCACGCCGCCGACCTTCTTCGCCTGGCGGATCCCCCGCGGCGAGGCCGGCGTCGAGTACGGCCTGGCCGCGCCGCCGGGCGTTCAGGTGACCAAACACTTCGAGGAGCTTATCGACGGCTACGAAATCGACGTCTCGCACCGCTGTTCGGGCGCAATCCCGATCGGCCCGCCGGACCGCGTAACCTCCCGTCGGGCCTTCCTTATCGGCGACGCGGCCGCCCAGACCAAGCCCTTCACCGGCGGCGGCATCCTCTACGGCATGACCAGCGCCGACCACGCCGCCCGCGAGATCGACCCCGAGCGGCCGGCGACGCTCGCGGCGTACGAACGCGCCTGGCGCGAGGACCTGACGCGCGAACAGGAACTGGGCCACTGGATTCGGCGGGCCTACTCGCTACCTGAACCCGTCCAGCGGATCGGCCTGGGGGCGCTGTCGGGCGAGATCGGCGTCCACATGGACCGGCCGACGTCGCTGGTCTCGCTCGATCACCTCAAGGCGCTGCTCTCGCGGGCGTGAAGTGGAGGCGTCAGTCCACGATCTCCATGACGACCGTCCCGGCCCCGATCATGCCGATTACGAAGCCGACCAGCGACCCGAGGACGGGAACGAGTCCGGTCAGCGCGGAGACGGCGATCGCGACGGCCAAGGCGGCCGGCCAGGCGTCGGCCGCAAGCCGCCCGACCGCGAGATAGCCGAATTCGCCGGCGACGATCAGGGCGATGGCGTAGCCGAGGAGCAGCGGGATCGCGAGGACGATCCCGATCATCGTAATCGCCAGTAGAAACGATGCGCCGACGACGACGATCAGGCTCAAGAGCCCGTAGACGAACGCCGCGCCGGGTGATTCGAGCGCGCGGTCCGTTTGGCGTCGCGTTCCGTCCGGCGAGGCGACGATCAGGAGCCCGCCGACGACGAGCGTGATCAGGGCAGGGGCGATTCCGTCGACGTACCACGGGTAGCCGGTCGCCGTCTCGACGCCGGTCCTGACCTCGTCGGGGGCGCGTTGCGCGAGCGCCGTTACCGGGCCGGTCGCGAGGAACGCTACTGTCGCGAGGGCGACGGCACGGGGACGCAGGGATCTGAAGAGCATATTCCGGCCGACACATGGGTGGGATAAATAAGTATAGTATACTAGATGATTGTCGGCTGTGCACCCTATCGACGTCAGCGGGCCACCCTCGCGGTTCCGTCGATCGGTCGACCGAAGCGGGCCGTCGGTACCGTGCGCGGAGTTCGACTGGGTCGCCGGTGACCGTGGCGGGCGAGACGGTCCGAGCAAGCATACCCCAGGATCGCGATCGGACTGGGGATCGGCACCGCGATCGGCATCGCGACGGACGACCTGTCGCCGTGGCTCCCCGTGGAAGTCGCGATGGGTGCCGGGCTCAGTGCCGGACTGCGCGGGGGAGTGACTTACGACCCGCTCGCGGTCCGGAGCGTCACCCGTCGCTCGGCGTCGGCGTCGCTCCCTCGCTCCTCGGCGACGACGTACTGGACCTCCACGACCAGCGACCCGTCGCCGTGGGCGCCGATCTCCTCGTAAAGTCGGTCCGCCAGGCCCGGCTCCGGGCCGGGCTCTCGTCCGGAGATCGTAACGACGACCCGTTCGACCGACTGGATCGGGTAGTCGCCGTCGAGTTCGACCGCGACGTCCTCGCTCTCGAGTCCGTCGTACTGCCGCTCCGCGAGCACCGCATCGACCTCGTCCTCGGCCGACGATTCGAGTTCCGTCGTGTGGAAGTCAAGCAGCGTGACGCCAGCCAGCGGCGCGGCGAGCACCAGCAGCCCGACGCCGAAGATCGCCGCGTAGGTGTAGGTCGGCGTCCGGGTCGGAGACACCTCGAACGGCCCTTGCGGACGGTAGCCGGCGACCCACAGCGTCGCCAGCGCGGCGAGGTTGATCGACAGGAGGTTCACGATCACGAGGACGGCGGCGCCGATCGCCGCGCCGGACATCCCCCAGGCAACCGTGATCCCGACCGCGGCGGAGGGCGGAATCAGCGCCGCGGCGATCATGACGCCGACGATGGCCTCCGAGAACCCGCGGGTGAGGCTCAGAATCCCGGCGATCCCTGCACCGAGGGCGACCGCGAGCGAGAAGAGGTTGGGCGCGACCCGCTCCTCGAGTTCGGTGGCGACGACGATGTCGACCCCCGCGGGTTCGAGCCCGGCCAGGCGGGCGAGCGCGGCCAGGCCGATCGAGGCGACGACGACCGTCGTCACGCCGACGGCCTGGTAGGTGAAGCCGGTCGACTTGAGTCGCTCGTCGCCGGTGACGATGCCGACGTTGGCGGCGAGGGCGGGCCCGAGCAGCGGCGCGATGACCATCGCGCCGATCACGACCGCCGGCGAATCGGCCAGCAGCCCGGCGGTGGCGACGACGGCGCTGATGAGCAACATGACTGCGTAGATGGAAAACGGCGGCGTGAGTTCGTCGGCCTTCGTGCGCAACACCTGTCTCGAGGTGCGAGAGCCGACCTGGCCGCCGCGACTGTACCGGTTCCGGAGCGTCGCGAACTGCTCCGAGACGACCGTCTCGGCGTCGATCACGACGACGCTGGCTTCGTCGCCGATGCCGGCCCGCTGCAACCGATCGAGCAGCGGTTCGACGGCTCGGGTCGGGATCGGAAAGCGGACGACCGCGGCGTACCCCCTGCCGCTGGTCTCGTCGCTGACGACGTAGTCGATGCCCTCCTCGTCGAGGATGTCGAGAACGGTGCGTCGCTTCCCCTCGGGCACCGTAATCTCCAGGTAGCGCATACCGAGGCCACGATCGAGGCTCGGTTAGTACTCGGGGCAGCAGTGGACGGGTAACCGTCGGTTGCCGCCGGCGTTCGCCGTCAGGTTTCGTCGTCAGCTCCAACGATCCCGCAGGCGATCGCCTCGGGTTCGACCAGGTCCTCGCCGTCGACGGCCTCCGGATGCAACAGGAGGATCGTGTCGTCGGGCATCTCGTCCTCGACGCGAACGTCCCGGCCGAGCACGTCCTCGAGGTCGCCGACGTCGTCGATCTCGTACTCCCGTTCGAGGAGGAGTTCGGCGTTGGCCCGCGAGAGGACGAACACGAGGTCCCCTGGATCGAGGTGCTCGCTCTCGGCGGCCTCGAGCAGATTCGAGAGCGCGTCCGACGAGACGCCGTCGAGCGAGCGGATCGTCACCCGTTCGGTGTCCGAGCCCGGCGCCTGCTGTGACTGCGTGCGGACGCGGGCGGTCAGTTCCTCGAAGTCCGTCTCGGGGTCGAGCCGCGCAGTCATACGCCCTGTTCGGCGGTCGTCGTCCTTCACGCTGTGGCCGGCCAGTTCCAGCGGGTCGAACACGAGGCGGCCGATCAAGCCGGCCGCCTTGCCCTCGCAACGAGGATCACTTTACCCGGTGCAGGCGAACGCCGACCGGCAATGACAACTCTCAACAAGCGGTCGGCGAACAAACTGAGCATCGTCTCGACGTTGATCGACAGCGCAATGGAGTTCCGCCGCGGCCGGCGAAAGAGCGGACTCCTGTTGCTCGGCGCGGCCGCGCTATCGTCCCGGATCCCCGGCATCGGGACGGCGGTATCGCTGTTCCTTCGGCTCGTCCGGCGGCTCCGATAGCCGACCGATTTTTCGCCGGTGCACTCGACGACTGCGGCCGAGCACCGACCACCGGGAACCGGACACCTATCGCAGCGCCTGGCGAACCGCGTCGGCGACGGCGTTCACCCGCGCGACGTGCTCGTAGGAGCCGTCGCGGACTCCGTTTGTCACGTACGAGAAGCCGATGTTTTCCTCGGGGTCGGCCCAGCCGACGCTGCTCCCGAGGCCGGCGTGGCCGAACGCGCGCTCGGGGGAGAGCGAGCCGTAGGGCGCGACCGTCGTACCGCCCTTCCAGAAGCCCAGTGCGAACCGCGCTTCGCGGCCGAGCGTGCCGTCGGCCTCCGTCTCGGCCTCGAGCGTCGTCATCCGGTCGACGGTCTCGGTCGAAAGCAGCCGCGTCCCGTCGAGTTCGCCGCCGTTCGCGAGGCAAGCGTAGAATCTGGCCATGTCCCGGGCGGTCCCGATGCCGTTGGCGGCGGGGATCACGGCGCGGTGGATCTCTTCGGAGTTGAACGGGGCCGCGACCTCGGTGTGGTCGCCCAGTCCCTCGCCGGGGTCGCGACAGCGGTCGAACTCCTCGAACGCGACGAGCGTCGCCACGTCGTCGTCCTCGTCCTCCCGCAGCCCGATTCCGGTGTCGTCCATTCCGAGCGGCTCGAAGACGCGCTCGGCGGCGGCCGCCTCGATCGGCGCGCCCGAGATCCGGCGGACGAGTTCCCCGACCAGCCAGCCGAAGGTGAGCGGGTGGTAGGCCGGGACCTCGCCTGGCGAGTAGACCGGCTCCATCTCCTCGAGTTGCTCGACGACGGCGTCCCAGTCGGTCCACAGGTCCGGCCGGTCGTCGATCTCGCCCTCGGTGAGCCCCGACGTGTGGCTGAGTACCTGGCGGACCGTGATCGCGGCCTTCTCCGTCCCCTCGTCGGCGAACTCGGGCCAGTGGTCGACGACGCGGTCGTCATACTCGAGGTCGCCGTCCTCGACGAGGGAGTGCAGCGTCACCGCGGCGTAAGGCTTCGTACTGGAGAAGAGGATGTGGCGCGTCTCGGGCGTCTCTTCCTCGCCGTCCGGTCCCGTC
The DNA here is from genome assembly GCF_900110455.1 of Natrinema salifodinae. Classification (NCBI taxonomy): domain Archaea; kingdom Methanobacteriati; phylum Methanobacteriota; class Halobacteria; order Halobacteriales; family Natrialbaceae; genus Natrinema; species Natrinema salifodinae. Next base: position 663,040 of record NZ_FOIS01000003.1, read on the forward strand.
GCGCCGCCCGCGAGGTCGATTTCGGGCTCGCCGTCGACGTAGATGGCCAACTGGGCCCCGTGGTGGAGCCCGACTTCGAGGTGGCGATCGAAGAGGGCGGCGATGCGCTCGCGGTCCGTTTCGGCGAGCCGTGACATAGCTCGGACCACTTCGGGCGGACGGTTAATCGTTGTCGTGTGTAAACGGACAACAATGCGGCAACTCGACCGACGTTTTTAGCCTCGGCACCCGAAGGACCGCTATGAACCGCAAGGAGTTTCGCGATCTCGCCGCGCCCGACGAGGCGCGCGACGCGATCGACTCGCTGTCGCTGGAAGGCGGTATCGAGCGCGTCCCCCTCGAGGACGCGCGGGGCCGGGTGCTCGTGGCGCGGCTCGACGCCGAACTCGACGTGCCCGGCTTCGATCGGGCGAGCCTGGACGGCTACGCCCTCCGGGCGAAAGACACGTTCGGCGCCGACGAGGCCGATCCCGCACGTCTCGACGTAGTCGGGGAGGTCCACGCCGGCACGGAGCCCGACGTCGAACTCGAGGCCGGCCAGGCGGCCGAGATCTCGACCGGGGCGGTGATGCCCGACGGGGCCGACGCGATGGTGCCGGTCGAGCGAACAGACACGGACGCGGACGGCGACGAGGTCCTGATCCGAACCGCCGTCGCCCCCGGTGATAACGTCATGTTCGCGGGCGCGGACGTGGCCGCCGGCGAGCGCGCGCTCGGTCCCGGAACCGAGATCACGCCCCGCGACATCGGCCTGCTGTCCGCGCTCGGGGTCGACGAGGTGCCGGTCCGCGCGCGACCGCGCGTCGGCATCGTCTCGACGGGCGACGAACTCGTGCGACCAGGCGAGGACCTCGCGAGCGAGCGCGGCGAGATCTACGACGTCAACAGCTACACCATCGCCGCGGGCGTCGAGGACGCGGGCGGCGACCCCGTCCTCTACCCCCACGCCGGCGACGAGCAAGACGAGATGGAGCGGATCCTCCGCGAGGCCGCCGACGAGTGCGACCTGGTGCTCTCCTCCGGCTCGACCAGCGCGAGCGCGGTCGACGTCATCTACCGGGTCATCGAGGAGCAGGGAGAGCTCCTGCTCCACGGCGTGAGTATCAAGCCCGGCAAACCGATGCTGATCGGCCGGCTGAACGACTCCGCCTACGTCGGCCTGCCAGGCTACCCCGTCTCCGCGATGATGGTCTTCCGGACCTTCGTCGCCCCGGCGATCCGCGAAGCCGCCGGCCTCCCCGAACCCGCGGCCGCGACGGTCACCGGTCGCCTGGCCCGCCAGGAGCGCTACGCGGAGGGGCGCCACCGGCTCATGCCGGTCGGCCTCGTGACCGACAGCGACGGCGAGACGCTCGTCTACCCCGTCGACAAGGGCAGCGGCGCGACGACCAGCCTGGCCGACGCCGACGGCCTGGTGGAGGTCGGTCCCGAGACAGACTACCTCGAGGAAGGCGAGTCCGTCACGGTCCGGCTGTTTTCGCCGAACGTTCGCCCGCCGGCGCTGCTCGGGGTCGGCGAGGACGACCCGACCCTGAACCGGCTGCTCGACGGCCTCGAGAACCCGCGGTACCTCTCGGTCGGCACCAGGCCCGGCCTGCGGCGGCTCCGCGAGGGCGTCCCCGACGTCGCCGTCGCCGCGGGACCGCTTGACCGCGACCTCGACGCGACCGAACTCGGCCGCTGGGAGCGCGAGTGGGGCCTGGTCGTCCGCGCCGGGAACCCCGCGGAGATCGACGGCCTGGCCGATCTGATCGACCGCGACCTGCGCTTTGTCAATCGGACGACCGACTCCGGGCTGCGGTCGAGTCTCGACGCCGCGATCGGTGACCTCGCGGACGACCGGGGGACGACTCGCCGCGAACTGACCGAGGCCATCGACGGCTACGAACTGGGCCTGCGCGCCCACGAGAGCCCGGCCCGGAAGGTCATCGACGGGGACGCCGACGTCGGCCTGGGTCTGCGCGAGACCGCAGACCGGCTGGACCTGGGCTTCGTCCCCGTCGGCGAGCAGCCGGTGCGGGTCCTCGCGAACCCCAACCGAACGGACAAGGCGGGCGTTCGCGACCTCGAAGACGCGCTGTCGGACGTGTCGGCCGAGCGGCGATAGCACGGATCGACACCGACCGAATACCCGTCGTCCGAGGCCGCCGTTTTTGGTCGCGCGTCCCGTAAACACAGCTATGCGAACCGTCACGACGCTGCCCTCGGCGACCGAGATCGTCGCCGCGCTCGGGTGCGAACCTGTCGGCGTCTCCCACGAGTGCGACTACCCGCCTGGCGCCGCGGACGCGCCCGCCGTCACCCGCTCGACAATCGACGCCTCGGGCTCGAGTGCCGAGATCGACCAGCAGGTCCTCGAGTCCGCCGATACCGAGGGCGGCGTCTACGACGTCGACGTCGAGACGCTCGACGCCCTCGATCCCGACGCGATCATCACTCAGGGCATGTGCGACGTCTGTGCGGTCGACGAAATCGTCGTCGCGGACGCCGTCGACCGGATCGACGCGGCTCCCGACATCGTCACGACCGACCCTCACACCGTCGGCGACGTGCTCGACGACGTCGAACGGATCGGCCAGGCGATCGACCGCGAGGAACGCGCTCGCGAGGTCCGCGCCGATCTGGAATTTCGAATCGAAGCGATTCGGAACCGGACCGCCGACATCGACGCCGACGATCGCCCGCGCGTAGCCGTCTTCGACTGGACCGATCCCGTGATGACGGCGGGCCACTGGACCGCCGAACTCGTCGCGTGGGCCGGCGGCGAGTACGGCCTGGCCGACGTCGGCGAGGCCTCCCGGCCTCGCGAGTGGGAGGAGATCCGCGCGTACGACCCCGAAATCGTCGTCGTCGCGCCCTGCGGGTTCGACCTCGAGCAGATCGCACGCAATCGGACGGACCTCACCGAGCGCGAGGGCTGGGACGACCTCACCGCGGTCGAAGAGGGCCGCGTCTGGGCGCTCGACGGCGACCACTACCTCAATCGGCCCGGGCCGCGCCTGGTGGACACGCTGGAAGCACTGGCACCGATCGTCCGACCGAATCTGTTCGACGCGGCCGAGACACTCGCGTCCGCACCGCTCGAGAAGATCGCGGTCCCCTTCGACGCGCTCGGAGATGGACGTGAGACGGATGACCAGGCGGAACTCGAACCGGAGCCCTGACCGTGAGCGAATTCGATTCCGAGTCCGACGCGACCGACCGCGCCCCCGACGGAGAATCCGCTCCCGAACTCGTCGTCCCGGACTCCGTTCGCGAGGCCGTCCTCGAGCGCGCCCGCGAGGGGCGGCCCCGCGAGATCTGCGGCGTCTTCGGCGGCGAGTTCGCGCCCGACGGACGGAGCCGCGTGCGCTCGCAGTACCCCGCTGAAAACGTCGCCGAGACGCCGCGGACGCGCTACGAGATCGACCCCGAGGAACAGCTCGCGATCTTCGACCGGCTTGCGGACCGCGGCGAGGAGATCGTGGGCTTCTACCACTCCCATCCGCGCGGTCCGGCCCGCCCGAGCGAAACCGACGCCGCGCAGGCGGCCTGGCCCGACCGCTCGTACCTGATCGTCTCGGTGGAGCCGTTCGCAGTCGGTTCGTGGCGCTGGCGGACGGAGAGCGACGACGGTGACGGCGGTGACGCCGATGACGAGCGCGAGGCTCCCGGCGGTCGGTTCGAACGAGAACGAGTCGTCGTCGACTGACGGCCGGAAGCGGAATCAGGCGCCGTCCGCCGCCTCTTCGAGTTCTGCGGCCTCCTCGCGCGCCTCGGCCGCCTGGTCGCGGAAGTCCTCGATCTGCTGGCTCAGTTTCTTGCTGACGCGATATTTGAACTCGTCGGGCATCATGCCGTAGTCGATGTCGAGCGTGACCATCGTATCGCAGCCCTCGACGATTTCAGGCGCCCAACTGCCCTGCGCCAGCTTCGACTCGTCGGTGACCACCGCCTGACCGTCCTCGACGTCGATGAAGGCGGTGACGATGTTCCAGATCTGGGGGTTGCTCGTGCTCGCTTCGTCGAACAGCCCCTCGAGTCGAGTCTCCTTGACCGGTTCGTCGCGGAGTTCCGTCGCCAGGTCCTCGAGGGCGTCGGCCAACTCCTCGTACTCGGCGGCCTCCTCGCGGAGCGCGGCGGCTCGCTCGTCCGGATCGTCGGCCGCGCTCATCGGCCTCGGTCACCCCCCGAGTCCACCGTTCGGGGACGGGTGTCGATGTCGGCGATCATATACGGGATGGTAGCCGCTTCGGGACCGTAAACGTACGCTTCCGCGCCGCCGTCACGCCCGGCTACCGGTCGTCGGATTGGGGCGGCGAGGACCGCAGCGCGAGGTCGCGGTTAGAAAAGCGAGAGGTCGAGGCTGTAGGCCCACTGCTGCGGGCCGACCGCCGCGATAACGAGGGCGCCGCCGGCCATGGCGACGTTCTTCAGGAACTGCGTCATTTCCGTCTGCTGTTGCTCTTCGGGAACGGCCCAGAAGTCGTGGAAGACGACGCCGGCGACGATCAGGAAGCCGGCGATGACGATCGTCGCAACGATGGGGAAGACGCCGAGTATGACGCTGAGCCCACCGAGGACGAGGACGATACCGGAGCCGATGACTCCCAGTTTGGGGGCTGGAAGCCCCTTGTGCTCGGCGTAGCCGGTCATCTGCTCGGTCTGCATGAAGTGGTTCAGGCCCGTAAACGCGATGACGCCGCCGAAGACGATACGTCCGACGAGAAGGATGATACCCTCGATTCCGGTGACGGCCATTATCGGCTCACCTCCTGGGAACGGCCGGGCTGATCACGGGACGACAGTGCGAATCGGTGAGTGACGTTCAGTTTCATCACGTGACCCACTCGGAACGAGAACGACATATGTGTTTTTAGACATTAGTGATAGTAGTGGACATCAGTGTTACTGAGAGTTAATTCGTTCATCATGAGTACCCGTTGCGGCCGTGCGTCCGCATAACGTACCGACGCTCGTCCCGCGCCGGCGAACCGAAATTCGAGCCGCGCTTGCTCGTCGGTCACCGCTCTACGGCGCGCCACCGACGACCCCTACTCAAGCGAGATCTACCTCCGAATCGCCCAGCGCGTCCGGGACCCACGCGCGGTTCGGATCGTCGGTCTCGTCCATCCACTCGATCAATCGCCCCCGCATCTCCCGACGGGCGTCGTCGTACTCGGGATGATCGATCAGGTTTTGCAACTCCGCCGGATCTGCGTCGAGATCGTACAGTTCGTCGACGTCGGGCCCGTTGTAGACGTACTTGTATCGGTCCGTGCGGACCATCCGCTGGCTGTAGAGACCGAACTCGTCGCCGTGGTACTGGGCGAACGTCGACTCCCGCCAGGCGACGTCGGCCGGCGGGTCGCCGCCGTTCTCGAGCACCGGCACTAGGCTCCGCGAGTCGAAGCCGTCGGGGATGGGGACGTCCGCGAGGTCGAGGAAGGTAGCCGCCAGGTCGTGGAGGTGAACCGGCGCCTCGCAGCGCTCGCCCGAATCGGCGACGCCGGGCCAGCGGATCTGCAGCGGGATGCGGTAGGTGTCGTCGTACATCAGCGGCCCCTTGTTGAACTGGCGGTGGCTCCCGGCGAAATCACCGTGGTCCGAGGCGTGGACGACGACCGTCTCGTCGGCCAGGCCGGTCTCCTCGAGGGCCTCGAGGATCCGATCGAGCTGGTGATCGATCAGGGTGACGAACCCCCAGTACTTCGCGATCGCTTCGGCCCAGAGGTCCCAGTCGAAGTCGGCCACGCCGCGGTAGTCGAGGTAGTTCTCGTGAACCTGCGGTTTCCCGTCGTAGGTCTCGGCGTAGGTGTCGGGGGGTTCGATCTCGTCGGGATCGTACATCGAGGCGTACGGCTCGGGGACGACGTAGGGGTGATGAGGGCCGTAGAAGTCCGCGCGGTGGAAGAAGGGGCCGTCCCCGCGGTCGCCGTCGGCGTGGTCCTCGATCGCGTTGATCGTCCGCTCGGCGAGGAAGAACGCCCGCGTCTCCTCGACGTCGATCGGCGTCTTCGCGGCGACGAAGGTTCCCTCGTCGCCGTCGCGCGGGTCGTCGCCGGTGTAGATCGCCTCCTCGAGGTCGACCGTACCGACGGGCGTGCCCCGCTCCTCGCGGTACTCGCGGAACGCCTGGTCGATGTCGTCGTGGTGTGTGTCGCTGCCGCCGAGATAGGAGAACCCGAAGTCGGCGGGCGTCTGGTCGCGGCCGGCGTGCCACTTTCCCGTGTAGGAGAGGTCGTAGCCGGCGGCGACGAGTTCCTCGGAGAACGTCGAGAGGTCCTCGGGCAGGTTCGCTCGAATCGCGTCCGGTTCGTGGCAGTTGTTTAGCATCCCGTGGCCGTGGGGAAAGCGGCCGGTCAGCAGCGACGCGCGTGCGCTGGAGCAGATGCTGATCGGCGTGAAGGCCCGCTCGAAGCGCATGCCCCCGTTCGAGAGCCGGTCCATCGCTGGCGTCTCGACCGGCGGTCCCTCGGGCGCGCTGCAGTCGTACCGCTCCTGGTCGGTGAGCACGAACAGGACGTTCGGGCGGGTGTCGGCCATCAGGCGACGTACACCGCCGCCGTAGTTAATGATGGGACCTGCGTGGCAAATAAGCCGCCACGGTGTAAACCCCACCGTTCATTACCGGTCCGTTCGACGGACCACGCGTGCCGGGAGCGTACTGCGGTGAGTGCGAGTGGCAGTATCGGGTCGATGGAGACGGGGACGGGGACGAAGACCGCGCGAAGGAACTCAGTCGAGCGATGATCGATCACTTCGTCGAAACCGGTCACTCGCCGGTCGAGCGGTGCGACGCCGACGATCGGCTCGCGAGCGATGCGGACAGCGAGCGGAGCGACCAGGCGCGGGCCGGCGAGTCGCTCGAACGCTCCCGCGAGAAACCGACCGAGTCGACGACGGCGAGACGCCGAGAGCGGTAACCGGATCGACGCGACCGGACGGGAAGCGCGCTCGCAGTCGCCGATTCGCAGGAACCGGGTCGAGATGGCCGCACGATAGCGGATTGGACGAGAGAGCGCACCCGAGAAGCGAGAACGTCGGTTCGGGAAAATGACGAAGACGGCGAGAACGGGCTCCGATGGAGCCGCTTACGCGAGATCGTCGTAGGTCGGCCGCTCGCGGTTGCCCGGGAACTCGTCGACCGGGACCTGAATCTGGTCGCCCGACGCCATATCCTTGATCGTCACCTCGTCGTTCGCGAGGTCCTGCTCGCCGACGATGACGACCGTCTCGGCGTTGATCGAGTCGGCGTAATCGAGTTGCGCGCCGAACGACCGGCCGGCGACGTCCGTCTCGACGACGTGGCCCCGCTCGCGCAGGTCGCGGACGATCCGGGACGCCTCGGCTCGCGTGTCGCCGATCTGGAGGACGTAGTAGTCGGTTGTCACTTCTTCCGCCGGCCAGACGCCGGCCCGCTGCAGCAACAGCGACAGCGTGGCGTGACCCGGCGCGACGCCGACCGCGGGCGTCGGCTGCCCGCCGAACTGCTCGATGAGGTCGTCGTAGCGGCCGCCGCCGAAGATCGACCGCGAAACTTCCCCGGCCGAGTCGAAGCACTCGAAGACGACGCCGGTGTAGTAGTCGAGCCCGCGGGCCGTCTCCAGCGAGATGGTGCAGTACTCGCGGGCGCCGAAGTCCTCCGCGGCCGCGAGCACGTTCTGGAGGTTCTCGACGGCCGCCGTCACGCGCTCGGTGTCAGCGAACGCCTTGACCTCGTCCAAGTCGCCGCTCGCGATGAGGTCGTCGAACTCGGCGGCCTGGTCGGCCGTCAATCCGGCGTCGATCAGCAGGTCGTGGTACTCGGCCTGCGAGAGCTTATCGGATTTGTCGACCGCCCGGATCGCCGCCTCGGTGTCGACGTCGGCCTCGTAGCTCTCGACGACGCCCCCGAGGATGTCCCGGTGGGAGATCCGGAACTCGAAGTGCTCGCCGGTGAGGCCGAGGCCGGTCAGCGCGTCGGCCGCCCAGGCGAGAATCTCGGCGTCGGCCTCGGGCGCCGAAGAGCCGAAGATGTCGACGTTGGTCTGGTAGAACTCCCGGTATCGGCCCTGCTGGACCTGCTCGTAGCGCCAGAACGGGCGCGTCGAGAACCACTTGATCGGCTTCGACAGCTCCTGTTGCTTCGCGACGACCATCCGAGCGACGGTCGGCGTCAGCTCGGGGGTCATCGCAACGTGGCGGCCGCTCTGGTCCTCGAACGAGTAGAGTTCGTCGACGATGTCGTCGCCGCTCTTGTCCGTCCACATCGCAGCCCGTTCTAACGCCGGCGTTCCGATCTCGCGGAAGCCGTACTCGCGGGCCGCGTCCTCTAAACCGTCGATGGTCGCCCGCCTGGCGGCCATCTCGCCGGGATAGAAGTCACGAAAGCCCTTGATCCGGTCGTACATGCTACGTCGTTCGGGGACGGCGAACTTCTATCCTTCCGTTCGGGGACGTCCCGGCTCCGGCATGTACCGCGTCGGACGTTGCGTCAGGACGGCCACGTCCGCATCGGCGGTCAGCGAACGTTCGTCACGTACGTCTGATTGTGATCGGGGAAGTACTCCGCAATCGCCGCGGGACCCTCTTGCTCGGCGATCACCGCTCGCAGCTCCGCCTCGTAATCGGCCCTGTCGATCTCCTCGCTCGGACCGACGGTCACGTCCAATCGCGCGTCGACCAGACGGTCGACAGCCGCGCGGCCGAAGCCCGACAGCGGCGCGATGTAGTCGACGCCGTGGCGGTCCTCGAGGCTCTGGGCCTGGGCGCGGGAGACCGTCGGGACGCGATCGTCGCGGCGGGTGCCGTCGGCGATCGCATCGAACTCGCGGGCCGCGAGCCGTTCGAGGGCGTGCTGGTGGACGTGCTGGATGCCGTTTCGCGGGAAGCCGTCCTCGCGGATTCGCTCGACGGCCTCGCGGGCCACGTCGAGGTCGCACTCGAGTCGTTCGAACGCGAAGCCGACGGTGTCGGCCGTCTCACGGGCGTGTTTCCAGTCGTCGGTGACGCCGAAGTGGGCCGTCACAAGCGTGACGTCGTAGAACTCCTCGAGCAAGAGCGCGGCGAGTGTCGAGTCCTTCCCGCCGCTGTATAGCAGTCCGAGCTCCATCAGCGCCGCTGGATGTCGAAGCTCTGCGAGTCGGGCTTGAGCTCCTTGAGGAGCTGTTTCATCTTGTCGTCGTCGATCTTCCCCTGAATTCGGCCGCTACGGGCCAGGCTGACGACCTGGCGCTCGACCTGCTCGCCGAACTGGGGCTTGCTCATCTTGACGGTGTTGAGCCGCTTGCGGGCGTCGTCGGTCAGGTGCTGGCGCAGGAGCGCGTTCTTCTGGGCCTCGGCCTGTTGCTGGGCCGCTTCCTGGGCCTCGTCGCCCTGGCCGGACTCGGCGCGATCCTGAAGCTGCTCCATCTTCTTCTGTCGGAGCTCTTCGAGTCGCTCGTCGTCAGGTGATCCACTCATGGCTATATCTTACTGTTGTCTGCACGCGGGAAAATGATTACGGACCCGGACGACCGGTACACACGGCTCTCCGCGGTGAAACCGGCGCGAAAACGAATTCGAGCGTTACGCGTACCGTTCGAGTTCCGGACGGTCGAGTTCCTCGAGGACGTTGCCGGCGGTGTCGTCGAGCAGGCTCTGTCCCTCGGCGGTGACGCGGCGACCCTCGCCCTCGGCGGTCTCGACGAGGCCTTCGTCTTCGAGCTGCTGGAGGATCGTGCGGATCAGGTTCTTCGAGCCGTCGGCACGGTGGGCCGGCGCGACGCGGTAGCGGTTCGAGCCGCCGTTCGAGCCGCCGTACTCGGTCGAGAGTCGCTCGACGCCGACGGGACCGCGGTCGGCGACCTTGCGCAGGAGGCTCGCGGCGCGAGTCGCCCAGAAGTCCTCCTGTTCGGGCGGGAGCTCCCGGTCGGCGCCGGTCTTAGCGAACTTGCCCCAGTCCGGTTCCTCGAGTCGGTCCGCGAGATCGTCGGCGAGCGCCTCGATGAGGTCGTCCGCCGGAACGTCGTACATCGTAGCCATTGGCGTGTGGTTTCCGTCCCCGGCATTTAAGAGCATCGTATCTCGGCAACGGTCGGTCGGCCCGGACCGTTTTTCGCCTTCGAGTCGAAACGGGTGGTATGGACGAACGCGCCGCCCTGCGGCTCCTGTCGGACGAACTCGCGGCGGCCGGCGACGACGCGGCCGCCGTCGACGGCCTGGTCGTGACCACGGACATGCTCCACGAGCGGACGGACTTCCCGGCGGGGACGAGCCGCTACACCGCCGGCTGGCGCGCCGTCGGGGCGTCCCTGTCGGACGTAGCGGCGATGGGCGCCGACGCGACGGCCGCGGTCGCCGCCTACGCCGCGCCGTCGTTCGACCGCGGAGAGCTACTGGACTTCGTCCGCGGTGCACGCGACGTCTGCGAGCGCGTCGACGCCGAGTACGTCGGCGGCGATCTGGACGGCCACGAGGAGTTCACCGTCTCGACGACCGCGATCGGTCGGACCGACGACCCCGTCCCGCGCAGCGGAGCGCGACCAGGCGACCTCGTCTGTGTCACCGGGACGTTCGGTCGGAGCGCTGCGGCGCTCCGCCTGTTCGAACGTGGTGATGCGGAGCGCGCCAACGACCTCTTTCGGTTCGACCCCCGCGTCGCGACCGGGCGGGCGCTGGCACCTCACGCGACCGCGCTGATGGACTCGAGCGACGGGCTCGCCAGGTCGCTCCATCAGCTCGCCGAGGCCAGCGACTGCGGGTTCGCGATCGAGTCCGAATCGGTTCCGATCGCCGACGCAGTCTGTGAGGTCGCCGCGAACGACGACCAGGCGCTCGAGCTCGCGACGACCTTCGGCGAGGACTTCGAACTCGTCGCGACGGTACCGGACCGCTCGGTCGCGGCCGTACGGAACGCGACGGACGTGTCGCTGTCCGTGATCGGGACGGTCCGCGACGCCGACGAGGGCGAGCGCGTCACCATGGACGGCGAGTCGCTTCCGGATCGAGGCTACACGCACGGCTGAGGACGGAACCGAGAGCGGGAACGGGAACGAAATCGAGACCGAGACGAAACCGGAACGGGATCAGCCGACGATCACGACCGGCACCGGCATGAAACAGAGGAAGCCGAGCCCGAACGTGGCGATTCCGAGGACGAATCGCCCGCGTCCGAGCGGCTCATCGCGGATCGGCGTCGCCGGCCCCATCGACGCGAGCACCGTCGTCAACAGTCCCCAGAGGATCCAGACGAAGACCGTGTTCACGTCGTAATTCTGTACGTAGTAGAGGTAACCCGCGAGCGCGAACAGCACGCCTGGTACCAGCGCCGCGATCGTCTCCTGAAGTTCGCCGGTCATCGCCCGCAGGATGTGGCCGCCGTCGAGCTGGCCGACCGGGATCAGATTGAGAAAGGTGACGAACATCCCGACCCACGCACCGATGACGACCGGGTTCACGCCCATCGTCGGGTCCTCGCGGTACAGCGACTGATCGAAACCGGCCGCGAGCCACTCGAGTAGCAGGGGATAGCCCAACTCGATCTGGACCGCGTCGGGACTCTGAAGCACCGCGGGATCGACGGTTACTGGCGGCATGTGGAGCCCGACCACCGTCACGACGACCGTCGCCACCAGGCCGGCTAGTGGCCCGGCGACGCCGATGTCGAACAGCGCCTTCCGGTCGGGCATCCGACCTTTCATCTTGATGACCGCGCCCATCGTCCCGATGAGCGTCGGCACCGGGATGAAGTAGGGCAGCGAGGCGTCGACCTGGTGGTAGCGGCTCATGACGTAGTGGCCCATCTCGTGGACGCCGAGCACGCCGAGGATCGCGACCGTGAACGGCCAGGCCTGCAGGATCGCAGTCGGATCGGTGAACGGATCGATCTGATACCAGAACGAGCCCGCGAACAGCGTCGAGCCGACCGTCAACAGGAGCAAGACGATGTTCGTCCACGGAATTCCGTCGACGCCGACGGACGTTGGTTCAGCGACGAGGGCGTACTCGCCGTGGCGTCGCTCGAGGTTCGCGTCGTAGCCGTGGTCCCGGAAGTCCGGCCACAGTTCGCGGACCACCCGTTCGGGGTGGGCCAACGGATCCCCATAGTACACTAATCGGTCGTCCTCGCGTTGGATCTCGTAGACCGCGAACACCGATTCGATGCGATCGATCGACGGCCCGTCGTCGAGCGACCGCGCGCCGCGTCCCGGCCCGTCGAAACCGGACCGATCGACGTCGTCCATCAGCCGTGTTTCGCTACCACTCGGTATAAATGGAGTGTCGTCGGCAGGGTCAGCCGTTTCTCGCGGTCGCGGGTCGACCCGCAGCTAATGACGCGGCCGAGCGGCGAAAATAGCGGGGTGGAACCGCGTGACGGTTCAGGGCGGCTGTGCCGGATGGCGTCAGTACCGATGGCAGTGACGCGCCGACACGGGAGAGGGATGCGGGGATAGTCGGCGGGCGGTGCGATCGCTTTCTTCGAGCACGGGGGACGATCAGGCGGGAGCGACGCGCCAGGTGGTCGCGCTCGTGTACGACCACTTCTCGATCTCGAGGTCGTTGACCGAATCGGAGAGCTTGACCATCAGCGCGCCGATCTCCTTGGGGGACATGCCGACATCGTCTGCGATAAACTTCCCTTTAAAGTACAGTTCGCCGTCTTCGGCGCGTTCGCGCAGGTAGCGTTTCAGTCGGCGTTCCTTGCTTTCCGTGGAGGGTTGGGCTGTCGTGCTCATCGACACTCGTCCCTTCCGATGGCAAGATGTTATAAAGGGTGGATGGTTAGCGGCGTTTCGATTGTGTTCAGTTATCCGGTGGGTAAGAGACGTTTTATTCCTTTGGGCATGACTATTTACAATGGCCTTAGCGCCGCCGAGACGTTTTATAACCGCCTCTAACTTATTATATCGGGACTGACTGCAATGGGCAGGACAATGTTTCCATTCCCGACCGTTTTCCTATTTCAGCCCACTCGCCGAACGAATATAACTGTTAGGATCGCTCGTGAACCCAGAACTCGTCCTCGACCGTCACCTCCTTCTTGAACAGGGGAACTTCGTCCTTCAGGCGGTTGATTCCGTCCTCAACGGTCCGAAACGCCTCTTCGCGGTGACCGGCGAGCACGACGACGAAGACGATGTCCTCGCCGTCCTCGACGACGCCCGTCCGGTGGTAGAGCTCCACGTCGAAGACGCCGTCTCGCGCCTCGAGATCCGTTTTCAGGGCAGCCATCCGCTCGTCCGCCACGCCCTCGTACTTCTCGAACTCGAGGTACTGCGTGCGCGCATCGTCCGCGCTGTCTTTCCCTCTGACCCGGCCGGTGAACGTCGCGATCGCGCCCGCCCGCCCGGCGTTCGGCGATCGCTTGACGCGGGCCACTAACGACTCGAGGGTCTCGTAGGGCTCGGTCGACTCGAGGGCGGCCACCAGACCGTCGAGATCGAGGTCGCCGGGGCGCTCGACGCTTGCGAGAACGGACTCGTCTTCATCCGCGGCGTCGACCGCGCCGACGGCGACCGACGGGTACCGGAGCGACGACACGCCGACGACGATCGCGTAGTCGCAATCGGTCACCAGGCGGTCGAGCGCCTCGCCGACGGACAAGCCCGTGCCCGAGGCGGTCCAGTCGCCGTCGGCGCCGAGGTCGTAGGTGACGTCGCCGCCGACCGTGAGCGATTCGCCCGCGTGCGTGCCGTCGGCGATCGTCGCGTCGTACCTGACGACGCCGACGCGGCCGCGTTCCGAGAGCCGGTCGACGAGGCGATCGACCACCGACTCGACGGTCTCGGAGCCGGCCCCCTCGTCGCGAACACCGAGTACGTGCATAGTCGTGCTATGGATCGGTCGGACTTTGTAGCTGTCGACGCATGCCGCAGAAGCGGCTATTGCGGTTGGATTCGGCTCTGGCCGATACCCTCGGCGACCGGTAATCGAGTATCCCGGCGGACGGGCTGCGGGACTTTGCACCTGCGCGATGAACGCTCGAGCATGCCCCTCCGAATCGGCTTCACGGGCGACGTCATGCTCGGGCGGCTCGTCGACGACCGCCAGCGCCGCCGTTCGGTCGACGCGGTGTGGGGGAACGTGCTCGAACGCCTGCGCGCGATAGACGGCCTGGTGATCAACCTCGAGTGTTGCCTCTCGACGCGGGGCCGAGAGTGGCGGCGCACACACCGGCCGTTTCACTTCCGGGCCGATCCGGACTGGGCGGTTCCGGCGCTCGAACGCGCCGGCGTCGACGTCTGTGCGCTGGCGAACAACCACGTGCTCGACTACGAGGAGGTGGCGTTGCGGGACACTCTTATGTCCCTCGACGAAGCCGATATCGCCCGCACGGGCGCCGGGGAAACGATCGACGAAGCCCTCGACCCGGCGGTGCGGACGATCGGTGGCCCGGACGAACCGATCGAACTCGACCTGGCGGTCGTCTCGTTCACCGACAACACCCCCGAATACGCCGCAGACGAGAATGCGCCGGGCACGGCGCGGATCGAGATCGACATCGACGACGCGGAGACCCGCCGGCGCGTTCGCGAGGCGCTTCGGCGCGCACGCGAAACGAACCCTGACTTGGTCGTCGCCTCGCTGCACTGGGGGCCGAACATGGTGACGGAGCCGCCCGAGTCCTTCCGGGCGTTCGGCCGCTGGCTGGTCGACGAAGGCGTCGACGTCGTTCACGGCCACAGCGCCCACGTCTTTCAAGGGATCGAGGTCCACGACGGGCGGCCAATCGTCTACGACGCGGGCGACTTCGTCGACGACTACGCGGTCGACGACGCGTTGCACAACGACCGGAGCTTTCTGTTCGTACTGGCGGTGACGCCCGACGGTGATGGCGGGTGTCGGCTCCGCGAACTCCGATTGCATCCGACCGAGATCGACGGCTATGCGGTCCACGAGGCCGGACCGGCAGCGGCCGCCTGGTCCCGCGAGCGGATGCGCGAGCTGTCCGAACCGTTCGGAACCGAATTCGAGCGATCGGGAGCCGGCCTGGTCCTTTCGCTCGAGGACGAGTAGGGGAGGAAGGGACGGCCGGGCGGCCCGGCTGACGGGAGCCGTTCGGCGACGGGCGAGCGTCGGCCGTCGAGCGGTGTGTCACCGTGTCGTCCGGGGAGTTGGCAACCCTTAAGATAGCAACTCCGCTACACCGGTGTAGTATGAAAGTGGTCGTCTCTATCGGCGGAAGCGTCCTCGTCCCGGAACCCGGCGCGGACCGGGTCGCCGAGCACGCTGCCGTCATCGAAGACCTCGTGGCGGACGGCTGTCGGATCGGTGCCGTCGTCGGCGGCGGCGGCGTCGCGCGCGAGTACATCTCGGCCGCCCGCGACCTCGGGGCCAACGAAATCGAACTCGACCAGCTGGGAATCGACGTCACCAGACTCAACGCCAGGCTGCTCATCGCCGCGCTGAGCGAGGGGTCGGTGACCGCACCCGCCCTCGACTACGAGGACGCGAGCGAGGCGCTTCGACGGGACGACATCTGCATCATGGGCGGTGTCGCGCCGGCCCAAACGACCGACGCGGTCGGGGCCGCCCTCGCGGAGTACATCGACGCCGACCTGCTCGTCTACGCGACGAGCGTCCCCGGCGTCTACAGCGACGACCCTAACGAGGACGACGACGCGATCAAGTACGACGAGCTCTCGGCCACGGAGCTGGTCGACGTCATCGCCGGCCTCGAGATGAACGCCGGGGCCTCGGCGCCCGTCGACCTGCTGGCAGCGAAGATCATCGAGCGCTCGGGCATGCGCACCATCGTCCTCGACGGCACCGACCCCGACCGGATCGCCCGCGCGGTCCGGCACGGCGAACACGGCGGTACCGACATCATTCCCGACGGTGCCGGCGCGGAACCGACCTACTGGGCGAGCGACGAGCAATGAGCGCCGACGGCGACAGCGACGCCGACGACGCGACTGCGGACTCGGCTGCGATCAGCCCCTACACCCTCCAGCGCGAGGAGGCCGGGGAGACGCGCCACGCGTTCTGGGCGGACACGGTCGCAGACCGCGTGGAAGAACGGAATCCCGAAGAGCCGATCGTCATCAAGGGCGGCATCTCGCCCTCGGGCGTTCCCCACCTCGGCAACGTCAACGAGATCATGCGCGGCTACTTCGTCGCCGAGGTGCTGCGCGACCGGGGGTACGAGGTCCGCCAGGTCTTCACCGCCGACGACCGCGACCCGCTCCGGAAGCTTCCGCGTACGCTCTGTGACCTCGATGGGAACCTCGTCGATCTGGGCGACGTGGACGCGGGTGCGCTCGGACGGAACCTCGGAGCGCCCTACACCGATATCCCCGACCCCTTCGGCTGCTGTGACTCCTACGGCGACCACTTCTCGACCATCATTCAGGACAGCGCCGACGCCGTCGACGTGCCGATCGACATGATCTCGAACACGGAGCTGTACGAAACTGGCGAGTTCGAGAACGTCACCCGATACGTCCTCGAGCATCAGGACCGCGCCCGCGAGGTCCTCTCGGAGTACCAGGACAAGGTCGACGAGGAGTACGTCCCGTTCAATCCGATCTGCGAGAACTGCGGCAAGATCACCGAGACGGTGACGAGCGTCGATCTCGAAGGCGAGACGCCGACCGTCGACTACGAGTGTACCGACATGGACGCCGGCGACCGGACCGTCGAGGGCTGCGGCCACGAGGGCACCGCGACGCTGCGCGAGGGCAAGCTCCCCTGGCGTTTCGAGTGGCCAGGCCAGTGGCAGATTCTGGGCGTCGACTTCGAGCCCTTCGGGAAGGACCACGCCGAGGGCTCCTGGCCTAGCGGCCAGGACGTCGCACGGAACGTCTTAGAGATCGAGCCGCCGGTCCCGATGGTCTACGAGTGGTTCACCCTCGACGGCGAGCCGTTTTCCTCCTCCGAGGGCAACGTCATTCTGGTCTCGGATGTCCTCGAGCTGCTCGAACCCGAGGTCCTCCGGTACTTCTTCGCGAAGGACCCCTCGAAGGCCCGGGACTTCAGCATCGAGCGCCTCGACCAGCTCGTCGACGAGTTCGACCGGTTCGAGCGGATCTACTTCGGCGAAATCGAAGCCAGCGAGGACGAGAAAGCGTTCGCCGAGCGCGTCTACCCGTTCGTGGTCGAGGAGCCTCGCGAGGAGCGGCTCCGGCTCCCCTACACCTTCGCCGCGGTGCTGGGGATGACCGACGACCCCGACCTGCGCGAGGAGATCGCCCGCCGCGAGGGCCACATCCCCGACGACGCCCCCGAATGGGCCGTCGAGGACGCCCTCGCGCGCGTCGAGCGGGCCCGAAACTGGGCGCGCCGGACCGAAAACGAGTTCGACTACGAACTCAAGCGCGCGGAGATTCCCGACCACGACTTCGACGGGGCGACCGAAGACGCCCTCGAGGAACTCGCCGACTACATCGCGGAGGGCCACGAACCCGACGAGATTCAGGGCGAGATCTACGAGACCGCCAAGCGCCACGACGTCGACATCGGCGACTTCTTCGGCGCGGGCTACCGGCTGTTCTTCGACGAGGACCAGGGCCCGAAGCTCGGCCCTTTCCTCGCGAAGGTCGACCGAGAGTTCGTCGTCGCTAGGCTGCGCCGGGAACGGTAAGCGCGGCCGGCCCCGCAGACGGCCCGTCGCCGGCTCCCGTCTGACAGACAAAAGCCCTTTGAGAACGCCGCTCGGAGATACTATCGATGGACTACGGCTCTCTCGCCTTCGTCTCGCCGCCCGCGCTCTACGGCTCCGAGCTTCTCACTTGGGTTGTAGTCGGGCTGGGCCTCTACTGGGCCGCGGTGATCGCGCTCCGGAACGGGGGCTACCTGCCCGACTACATCGGCACTCAGGGGCCGATTCTCACCTTCCACACGAAGCGCGGACGAGCGCTGCTCGACCGGCTCGCCCAACCGAAGCGGTTCTGGCGCGCCTGGTCGAACGTCGGCGTCGGCATCGCGCTGGTCGTGATGGTCAGCATGTTCCTGTTCCTACTGCGCGGGGCCATGGTCGCGCTTTCGACCCCGCAGCCGGCGACGTCCGCCGTCCGCCAGCCGCGCAACGTCCTCGTCATCCCCGGCGTCAACGACTTCCTGCCGCTGGCGGCCACGCCGGGTATCGTCTTCGGGCTGCTCGTCGGCCTGGTCGTCCACGAGGGCGGCCACGGGCTGCTCTGTCGCGTCGAGGATATCGATATCGACTCGATGGGGGTCGCGATGCTGGCGATTCTCCCCGTCGGCGCGTTCGTCGAGCCCGATCAGGAGAGCAGCAAGGACGCCTCCCGCGGCGGCCAGACGCGGATGTTCGCCGCCGGCGTCACGAACAACTTCGCGATCACGCTGGTCGCCTTCGCCCTGCTGTTCGGCCCGGTCGTCGGCGCGATCTCCGTCGCACCGGGTGCGGCTGTCGGGGGCGTCGCGGACGACTCGCCCGCGGCGAACGCCGGCATCGAACCTAACGATCGCATCACGGCGATCAACGGTACCGCGGTCGAGGGCAACGACGACCTTCCCGATCGGCTCGAGGCCGCCGAGGGCGAGCAGGTAGCCGTCGAACTCAACGGCGAGGAGACGGTGACCGTGGACCGGTCGCTGCTCGTGACCGCGGCGATGGAAAACGGCCCGACGGGACTGTCCGCCGGTGACGAAATCCGCGCAGTCGACGGGCAGTCGGTCGCGACCGAACGCGGCTTCTTCGAGGCCGTCGGCGACGACGAGCGGGTGACGCTGACGATCGAACCCGCCGACGGCGACGAGCGCGTCGAGCGCGACGTCTCGATCGGCGCCGCGGTCTCGATCGCCGCCGACGGGCCGCTCGAGAACGAAGCCGGCTCGACCGACGAAACCTTCGTCATCACCCGCTTCGACGGCGAGCGGATCCACGACTATCAGGATCTGGCCGACCTGCTTGACGACAGCGATCCGGGCCAGGAAGCCACCGTCACGGGGTACTTCGGCGACGAGCGAGAGACCTACGAGGTGACCCTCGACGAGCATCCGCAGGCCGACACCGGTTTCCTCGGCATCCAGCCGCACCAGGGGACCGCCGGCGTCTCGGTTAGCGACATCGGCGTCCAGCTCTACCCCGCCGACGAGTACCTGGCGCTGCTCGGCGGCGACGGAGAGACGCGGTTCGGGCCGATCTCGGATACCTTCCTCGGCAAGATGGGGATCGCACTCCTGCTGCCGGTCGTCGCCGTCAGCGGCGCGATGCCCTTCAACTTCGCCGGTTTCACCGGCGGCATCCAGAACTTCTACGAGGCCCAAGGCGCTCTCGGCGCGTTCGGCGACGGAGGGGTCTTCCTACTGGCGAATCTGCTGTTCTGGACCGGCTGGATCAACGTCCAGCTTGGCTTTTTCAACTGCATCCCGGCATTCCCGCTCGACGGGGGCCACATCCTCCGGACGAGCACGGAAGCCATCGTCTCGCGGCTCCCGGTCAACGCGACCCGCGGGATGGTCCGCCTGGTGACGACGACGGTCGGGGTAACGATGCTGGTGAGCTTCCTGATGTTGCTGTTCGGACCGCAGCTGCTGGGATAAAAACGAGTCGTCACGCGGCGCTTTCGATCGTCACTCGCTTCCGTTCTCGTTTCGCGTACTCGTCTTACTCGCCGCCGTCGATGCCGTGGCGCTCGTAGAACTCCTCGGGCGTCTCGTCGACGCGCTCGAAGTCGGTGTCGAAGTAGTGTTCGTGGTGGCGGACGACCTGTTCGACGATCCACTGACTGAACTCCTCGTCGAACCGCCACTCGCCGTCCATCTCGGGAATCTCGAACCGATCGTCCGTCGAGAAGGCCGCGTAGACGTGGAAGAATCCGAGGATGACGTCCGCGAAGTCCTGGGCCTTCTCGGCGCCGCTTTCGCGGCGGTCTTCGAGTTCCGCGGCCCCGTCCTCGGTGAGTTCGAAGTACTTCCGGTCGGGCTCGTCCTCGCGTTCGATCCGCTCGGCCCATCCCTTCTCTTCGAACTTGTAGAGGATCGGATAGACCGAGCCGTAGGACGGCTCCCAGTGACCGCCGCTGATATCCCTAATCTCCTTGAGAATCTCGTAACCGTACCGCGGTTTCTCTTCGAGAAGCTCGAGCACGAGATAGGCGATAAGTCCTTTCGGCGGCCCACTTTTCCGCATATACGCCGAGGGTAAAACGGGCGGACGTAAAGGGTTTCGGTCACGTCCGATTCGGGTACGGACGGTCGAATGCCCGTCAAATAACGGGATTCAGGTCTGCATCGATCCGCGTTGATCCGGCCGAAACCCGGCCCTTCTTAGCGGTCCCGTCCTAACCCGCGTCCATGGAACGACGGCGACCACCACAGACGGAAGAGGGCTGGTACGTCCTGCACGATTTCCGGTCGATCGACTGGGACGCCTGGCGATCGGCGCCCGAGCGCCGGCGGTCGCGGGCGATCGAGGAGGGGATCGACTACCTCGCCGCCGCCGAGGCCGTCGACGACGCTGACGAGGGCGAGTCGGCGACGTTTGCGGTGCTGGGCCACAAGGCGGACCTGCTCGTGCTCCACCTGCGGCCGACGCTCGCCGACATCGACGCCGTAGAGCGGCGGTTCGAACACACCGCCCTCGCCGAGTTCACCGAGCGGGCCGACTCTTACCTCTCGGTGACGGAGGTCTCGGGGTACATGTCCCAGGACTACTTCGACGAGGACGCCGAGGTCGAAGACTCCGGGATCGCCCGCTACATCGAGTCGCGGCTCAAACCCGAGATTCCGGACAGCGAGTTCCTGAGCTTCTACCCGATGAGCAAGCGCCGCGGGCCGGAGGACAACTGGTACGACCTCCCCTTCGACGAGCGGGCCGACCACCTCTCCGCCCACGGCGACATCGGCCGGGACTACGCCGGCCGCGTCACCCAGATCATCTCCGGCAGCATCGGCCTCGACGACTTCGAGTGGGGCGTGACCCTGTTCGGCGACGACCCGACCGACGTGAAGGAACTGCTCTACGAGATGCGCTTCGACCCCTCGAGCTCCCGCTTCGCCGAGTTCGGCCGCTTCCTCTCGGCCAGGCGGTTCCCGCCGGAGGACCTCGGCGCGTTCCTCGCTGGCGAGCCGGTTCCCGCCGAAGGGGATCGCGACCACGGCCACGGACATCATCACGGCGAGTCCGGGGGCCACTCCCACGGCGGTTCCGACGGGGGAGCGGGCGGACATCCGCACGGCGATTCGAGCGGCGGCCACCACGGCGGCTCCGGGTCCGGATCGGGCGGCCACCCCCACGGCGACGACGGCGACGAGGACGAAGCCCTCCGCAGCGAACTCGAGGATATGGGCGTCTACGCGGGCCAGCCCCACGGCGAGGACGTCCACGCGGTGGTGCTGTACTCCGACGCTGACGCCGACGAACTGTTCGAGGAGGTCGACGGTCTCCGCGGGAACTTCGATCACTACGACACCCACGTGAAGACCGCGGTGTACGAACCCGACGAGACGACGGCCGACGACGGCGAGGCCGCGGTCATCAGCCTCTGGGAGACCGAACGCGCCGCGAACACGGCCGCCGGCTTCCTAGCAGACCTGCCGGACATCGTTCGCCAGGCGGGCGATGACGACGACGATTCCTGGGGCACGATGGGGATGTTCTACACCGTCAAGCCCGACCACCGCTCGGACTTCGTCGGGGTCTTCGACGACGCCGCCGACCTCTTGGCGGACATGGACGGCCACCGCAAGACCGACCTGCTGGTCAACCGCGAGGACGAGAACGACATGTTCATCGCGAGCCGCTGGGACTCCCGCGAGGACGCCATGCAGTTCTTCCGCAGCGACGCCTTCTCGGAGGCCGTCGAGTTCGGCCGCGACGTCCTGGCGGACCGGCCGCGACACGTCTTCCTGGCCTGACGGCCTGCGGTCACCGGTTCGTCACAGGACCGGGCTAGTCTCACCGGAATCGACACGGGTTGGTGTGTCAGGTTCGTAGGGCGGCCCAATGAGTACGACCGACGAGTCGTTGCCCCGACGAGTCTGGACCCGGTATCGCTCGATTCCGATCATCTATCGTATCGCGGTCGCGTTCGTTATCGGAACGGCTGTCGGTGCATTCGTCGGCGAACGGGCCGCCGTCCTCAGTCCGCTGGGCGATCTCTTCCTGCGGCTGCTCGAGATGTTGATCGTTCCGTTGATCGTCTTCACGCTTCTGGGCGGGATGCGCAAGCTAACGCCGTCACGGCTCGGGAAAGTCGGCGGACTGACCGTCGCGCTCTACGCCGCGACGACGACGATCGCGGCCGCGATCGGCCTCGCCGTCGCGAACCTCTTCGATCCCGGGGCGGGCGTCGAGTTCACGGGCGGCGAGGCACAGGAAGCCGAACCGCCGACCGTCTCCGAAGTCGTCCTCGGAATCGTCCCCGAGAATCCGCTGGCTGCGATGGTCGAAGGCGACATCCTCGGAACGATCTTCGTCGTCGTCGTCTTCGGCCTGGCCCTGACGATGGTCCGCGAATCGACGACCGAGGAACCCGTCGCGGACGCGATCGACGGCTTCTTCGCGTTCGTCGACGCCGGCACCCGGGCCCTGTTCAAGATCGTCTGGGGCGTCATGGAGTACGGCGTGATCGGCGTCTTCGCGCTGATGGCCGCCTCGATCGGGACCGAGGGGCTGGGCACGATCGTCCAGCTCGGCGCGCTCGTGGCCGTCATCGCGGTCGGGATTGCGATTCACATGACGGTGACGTACCTCGGCGTGATGACCATCGGGATCCTCGGTCAGTCCCCGCTCGCGTTCCTGCGGGGCGCGAAAGACGCCATGGTGACGGCGTTTACGATCCGCTCCTCGAGCGGCACGCTACCGGTGACGATCGCCGACGCCGAGGAGAATCTCCGGATTGACGAATCGATCTACGGCTTCGGGCTGCCGCTGGGCGCGACGATCAACATGGATGGCGCGGCGATTCGGCAGGCTGTTACGGCAGTATTCGCCGCCAACATGGTCGGCGTCTCGCTCGGTCTGGGTGATCAGGTGCTGATCCTCGCGACCGTGATCCTGATCAGCATCGGGACCGCCGGCGTCCCCGGCGCGGGACTGATCATGCTCACCGTCATCCTGAACGCCGTCGGCCTCCCGCTGGAGATCGTCGGCTTCGTCGCCGGCGTCGATCCGATCCTCGGTCGGATCGCGACGACGAACAACGTCACCGGGGACCTCGCCGTCGCGTCGGTCGTCGGCAAGTGGACCGATGCGATCGACCTCTCGAGCGGAGTCTGGGCCGACGCGCCCGCCCCCAGCGGCGACGAGAGCGTCACGGCCGACGACTGAGACTCAGATCCGGCCGGACTCCGTCGGCTCGTCGTAGAAGACGTACGCGGCGATCCCGGCCAGGCCGAACGCCAGCGTGACGAACGGCCACTTCCCGGGATCCCGGCCGGTGGTGACCGCGTGAGCGGTTACGAGGATCGCAAAGCCCACGTGGGCGGCGAGAAACGCCTGGAGTTCCATCGTTCGTGTGATTCCGCGAGGTGATCAAAGCCGTTACGGAGCCGAGTCGGTCGGCCTCCGAAACCGCGTCACCGACCGAGTTCGTCGATCGTCAGCGCGTAGTCGCCGCTACCCGACTCGGCGACGACGAGGATTCCGAGTTCCTCACCGCCCGACAGCGAGACCGAGATCTCCTCGTCGCTGCCGGCGCCCGCCGAAGCCTCGTCGTAGTCCCACCGAGAGGGGCGCCGTCCGTCGCGAGTCAGGTAGAGGTCGAACGTCGCGTCCGCCGGGCCGTCGAGGGCCACGGTCGCGGCACACGGATCGGCCGTGTGCAGCGAGTAGCGGTACGCGTCGGCGTCGCTCCAGCCGCCGCTGGTGAGGTAGCCGTCGACCCTGGCGCTGACCGCCTCGTCACCGCACGCTCCGGACAGTGGCTCGTCGGTCTCGTCCGTCTCGTCGGTTCCATCCGTCTCATCGCCCGTCGTCTCGCCAGGCGGCGTGTTCACGGCGGCCGCCGCGTCGACGCGCCCAGCGCCCTGCTGTTCCGCAGCGAGGCCGACGTCGACGGCCGTCGCCCGGAGGTGCTCGCGCAGGCGGTCGGCCGAGACATCGGGATAGGCCGAGCGCACCAGGCCGGCGACGCCGGCGACGACGGGGGCCGCCATGGACGTCCCCGAGAGCCGCCCGTACTCGTCGAACGGGACCGCCGAGAGGACGCCGCTCCCGGGCGCGGCGAGGTCGATCTCCGGGCCGGTGTTGGAGAACTCGGAGAGGGACTCGCTCTCGTCGAGCGAGGAGACGGCCAGCACCTCGTTGTACGCGGCGGGGTAGGCGACGTTCCCGCCGAAGTCGTTGCCCGCCGCGCCGACGAGGAGCGATCCCCGGGCGGCGGCGTACTCGCAGGCGTTCGCGAGCGTCTCCGAGTGCGTCGGGCTGCCCAGCGAGAGGGTGATGACGTCCGCCCCGGCGTCGGCCGACCACTGGATCGCGTCAGCGATGTCGGCGACCGACCCCGAACCGGCGTCGTCGAGCGCGCGGGCGCTCAGCGCCGAGCAGTTACTGATCCCCGCGTGTCCGGTTCCGTTGTCCGTCGCTCCGACGGCGATGCCGCCGACGTGCGTGCCGTGGTTCTCGCCGGCGTTGACCGGGTACGGATCGCCGTCGTCGCCGACGAAGTCCTCGCCGATGCGGGCGTCCATGGTCGGCTCGAGGTCGGGGTGGTCGTACTGGATACCTTGATCGACGACGGAGACGACGACGTCGTCGTCGCCGAGCGTCGTCTCCCAGGCGGCCTCGCAGTTGACCTGCTGGGGTGCGTACTGGTCGTCGTAGTAGGGGTCGTTCGGCGTATAGAACTGCTGGAGCGCGGCGTTTTCCTCGACGTACGAGAGACCCTCGGCCGCCGCGACCGTTTTCGAGAAGTTCCGGCGTACCTGGTCCGAGACCTGCGGCGGGAACTCCACCGTCGCGTACTTGAGCGAATCGTTCGCGCGTGCGACGCTCGCGACGTTGGGCGTGATTCCGCGGACCCGCCCGTGCACGTCGGCGACGTCAGAATGGACGCCGACCAGCACCTCCTCCGTTTCCGGTCCTCGCTCCCGTCCCGGATTCCGTTTCGGTCCCCGCCCCCGTTTCCGTTCGGGGTTCAGACCTCGGTCCGTACCGCCGACCGGTCCCGCGCCGAGCAACGCGCCGAGAGCACCGGCCCCTTTGAGCACTGTGCGCCGACCCCGATCGAGGGAATCGTCTCGTGACATCTCTCGACGGATAGTATCCGAAGGTAATAGTTAATAGTAATAGTGACTTTCAGCGAGTGATGAATTATTGATAGCGAGACGATCGGTTCGGTCGACGAACCGTTAGCCGAAGGAAGCGAGGCCCGGTCCGCCAGGCGGCCCCGTCAGCGGCCGGGTGCGCCCGTTCGTTCGGACGGACGAGTGCCTCGACTGTGAGACGAAACTATCGGCTCGGAGCGCCCAGTTTCGGCCGTCTCGTCCCCGACGATCGCAGGGCTGGTGGCCGGTTTGGTCGCGTCGCTCGACGCGACGGAGTGGACTCTGGAACGGTGAACAAGCGAGCCTAGAAGTCGTGGTCCGGGTCGTCCTCGACGGAGCGTTTCATCGAGTCGCGGCGGGCCTTTGCGTCCCGACCGGTCGCCTCAAGCAGGAAGTCGTTCTTCAGATCGACCGCCTCGCCGGCCGCTTCGAGTTCCTCCGGGCCGAGTTCCGTGGGATCGCGCTCGTAGAACTCGACGCCGAGTTTGTCCTTCTTGCCGGAGTATTCAACGGTCCCGACGACGATTTTCTCGAAGACGGGATTATCCGGCTCCCCGATCACGTAAAGGTCGCTGCCCTTGTACTCCTCGGTCTCCGTGATGGGGCCGAAGTATTCCTCGACGGTCGACTCCATGTCGGGGATTCGCTCCTCGAGATATTCACCGCGACGCATCTTGTACTCCTTCATGGATTGGGAGAAACACGGCGGGGCGTTTACCTCTTTTCATAGCCGACGTTTCGGACGCCTGAACTGTTTGCGAAGCTGGAAGCGACCGCCGGAGCGGCTGTACCGGACGGACAGTCGCGACTGGCTACTGACGCTCGCGCTCGCTGAGGTACCCCTTTCGGCAGTCGGGACAGATGTCCCCCGCGCGCAGCGAGGCGCGGTCGCCGTTGGCGACGAAGTCACACCTCGGACAGTAGAACTCCGTCGGCACGCCGTCGGCCGGCCCGCCGTCGCTTTCGGCCGGCGTCGGGGCCGAGTTGGCCCGTTCGATTCCGGTTCCTGAATCGGTCGCAGCCTCGGACTCGGGCTCGTCGCGGTCCGCCGTCGGCGGCTCTGCCGTCACCGTTCGGGCGTCGGTCCCGGCGGGGTCGTCGGCAGCGCCGAGCTCGTCCGTCGATGCGTCGTTCTCGAGGAGTACCGCGTCGTCTTCGATCGCGGCCGGATCGATATCGTCCTCGATTCCGACTCCGGTATCGGCCCCGGTCTCGGAACCGGCGTCCGCACCCGGTCCGTCGTCCGGCCAGGCGGCCGGTTCCGAGTCCTCGCCGACCGGCGGCCCGACGTCGTCGGAGTCGGGCCACTCGCCGTGGTCGCGGTCGCGATCGGGGGCGCCGGTCGGCTCGTCGTCATCGTCGAGAATTTCCCCGTCGTCGGTGACGGGCTCGCCGTTGTCGTCGGTCGGAAGTGCAATCTCGTCCTCATCGGCATCGACGGCGTCGGCCGTCTCGCCAGGCGCGTCGGTCGCGTTCGCGTTCGCGGCGGGACCGGTCGCGTGGGCAGCCGACTCGGCGCTATCGGCATCGACGAGTTCGGCGTCGTCGGCGGGCGCGTCGGCGTCGATGAATTCGGCGTCCGTCTCGGTACCGGGAGCCGTCTCCTCGGTAGCGTCGGGGTCGAGCGGCGCGTCTGTCGGTTCACTGGTAGGTTCGTCGGGGCGTGGGTCGGCGGTCGTTCCGGCGGAGAGGCTCGTCACCTCGGTGTTTTCGCTGATGACGTTGCGATCGCCACAGCGGGAACACTCTTCGTACTCCTGGACGGTAACGACGACCTCGCTGCCCCGTTCTTCGCGCTCGCGTTCGACCTCGGCCTCGCCGAAGTCGTGTCCGAGCAGCGAACATCGCAGGACCATTGTCCCACCGTACCGACCCAGTCCATAAAAAACGTACTGCCTGAACGTCACTGTTCCGTGACAGTTAGCCGACCCGAGCCGTCTCGTCGGGTCGACGGACGGGCAGTCGCGCGAGCGGCAGCGGACATCGTCGGAACGACAAACGTCAAATCCCGGGTCGTCGAATAAGGAAACGGATGAGAGCAAAGCGGGAGTTCCGGAACCGAGAGGGA
The DNA here is from genome assembly GCF_900110455.1 of Natrinema salifodinae. NCBI lineage: Archaea > Methanobacteriati > Methanobacteriota > Halobacteria > Halobacteriales > Natrialbaceae > Natrinema > Natrinema salifodinae. The sequence goes on from NZ_FOIS01000003.1 coordinate 690,224, forward strand.
ACGGAGGTGGCGATCCTCGACGAACTGGTCGACCGCGCGGACGACGGAATGACCGTCTTCGAACTCCGGGCGGCCGTCGAGGTCGACATCGACGAGCTCGAAGAGGCCCTCTCGACGCTCAAGGATGACGACCTGATCGTCGTCGAATCCGGCAACGAGACGGTGATCAAACCCGCGGATCGGGTCGTCCCCGACGAGCCGACCGACGAGGACGACGAACGGTCGATCGGGGACTGGCTCCGCGAACGAATTCCTTTTTGAATCGAAACGCCTGATACGCTCAGGCCCCAGGACGGATGTATGAGCGTCATCGAGTCCATCCACGCGGACCACGGGGCCACGTTCGGCGAGCGCGCCGGTCGAACAATCGTCGAACACTACGGCCGGCCGGAGCGCACGCAGCGGGCGGTCCGCAACGGCGTCGGGCTGCTCGAGTTGGCCTACGGCGTGATCGTCGTGGAGGGCGACGACCGGATCGAGTACGTCGACAACGTTGTGTCGAACCGGGTTCCCGCGGAGGACGGTCGGGGCTGTTACGCGCTCGTCCTCGATCCCCAGGGCGGCATCGAGGTGGAACTCTACGTCTACAACGCGGGCGAGCGACTGCTCCTCTTCACCCAGCCCGAGACCGCCGAACCCCTCGCCGAGGAGTGGTCCGAGAAGGTGTTCATCCAGGACGTCGACATCCGGGTCGCGACCGACGACTACGCGACCTTCGGGATCCACGGCCCGCAGGCGACCGAGAAGGTTGCGAGCGTCCTCAACGGGGCCGCCTCGCCCGACGAACGCTACTCCTTCGTCCGCGGGACGATGGGCGACGAGGGCGTCACCGTCATCCGCACTGACGCGCTCACTGGCGAGGAGAGCTACGAAGTGATCTGCGCTGCCGACGACGCCGAGGCCGTCTACGATACGCTGCTCAACCAGGGGCTCAACGCCGCTCCCTTCGGCTACCGGACGTTCGAGAACCTCGCGCTCGAGGCCGGATCGCCGCTCTTTCACACCGAACTCGAGGGGACGCTCCCGAACGTGCTCGGCCTGCGAACGGCTCTGGACTTCGATAAGGGGTGTTACGTCGGTCAGGAGGTCGTCTCCCGCGTCGAGAATCGCGGCCAGCCCAGCCGGAAACTCGTCGGGCTCACGCTCGAGGGCGACGCCGTCCCCGAGGGCGGCGCGGCCGTCTTCGACGGCGACGCGTCGGTCGGCGAAGTGACCCGCGCCGGCGAGAGCCCGCTGCTCGAGGAGGTGCTCGCGCTCGCGATCGTCGACTACGACCTCGAGAGCGACGAGCTAACGGTCCGCGTCGGCGGCGAAGAAGTAGCCGCGACCCGAACCGATCTCCCGTTCGTCGACGGGTCGGACCTATCCGACCGGCTGCCCGAGTATCAGTAGCGGTCCCGGTCGCAAACAAGCGGCTCGCGAGACGGTTCCGCTCCCGATCCCAGCGGGGCTCGACCCTGGAGCTATTCTTATATTGTCCGAACCCAACGGTCGAGCCGTAGCCATGTCAGGGGACGTCCTCGAGCGCGACCTGTTCCATCTACTCGACCGGGAACCGGACGATCGGATCCGAGTGCTCGACGCCGACGGGACCGTCGTCGCGCCCGAGCTGGAACCGGTCCTCGAGACCGAGACGCTGCGGTCGATGTACCGGGACATGCGGTTCTCCCGACGGTTCGACGAACGCATGATCAACCTCCAGCGCCAGGGTCGCCTGGGGACCTACGCCTCGCTGGCCGGTCAGGAGGGATCCCAGATCGGGTCGACCTACGCGCTCGCGGACGACGACATGCTTTCGTTCCAGTACCGGGAACACGGCGCGCTGGTCGCACGAGGGCTCCCCTGGGAGTACCTGCTGTACTGGATGGGCCACGAGGACGGCAACGCCGCCCTCGCCGAACTCGACGTCTTTCCGCTGAACATCTCGATCGCCGGCCACCTCCCCCACGCGGTGGGCTGGTCGTGGGCAGCGAAACTGAACGGCGACGAGCGCGCGAGCGTCGTCCACTTCGGCGACGGCGCCACGTCGGAGGGGGACTTCCACGAAGCGATGAACTTCGCCGGCGTGTTCGACACGCCGACGGTTTTCTTCTGTAACAACAATCAATGGGCCATCTCGATCCCGCGCGAGCGCCAGACCGCCAGCGCGACCATCGCGCAAAAGGCCGAGGCCTACGGCTTCGCGGGCGTCCAGGTCGACGGGATGGACCCGCTCGCGACCTACGTCGTCACAGCGGCGGCCCGGGAGAAGGCCCTCGAACCGAACGGCGACGGGGGCGGGGACGGTGATCGGTTACGGCCGACGCTCATCGAGGCCGTCCAGTACCGCTACGGCGCCCACACCACGGCCGACGATCCGTCGGTCTACCGCGACGACGCGGAAGTCGAGCGCTGGCGCGAGAAGGACCCGATCGACCGATTCGAGGCCTACCTCCGCGACCGGGACGTCCTCGACGACGAGCGGATCGAAGCGATCGAGTCCGAGATCGACGAGACGCTCGCGACGCTGGTCGACCGCGCCGAGGACGTCGACGGCGACCCCGCCGAACTGTTCGAGCACACCTACGCGGAGCCGACCCCGCGACTCGAGGAACAGCGAGCGTACCTCGACGATCTGCGCGACAGTCACGGCGACGAGAAATTACTCGGAGACGAGTAATTTCTTCGGCACGTGTATAAAGCCGACATCAGGACAGGGCAACGACTACCGGGTCGACGCCGCGAGATGCGCTCGACATGCAACTCGAGCAGCCGTCCCGAGAGACCAGTTGGGACGGAACGGTACCGAGCGCGGTCGACGCGCGCGTCCTCGGACTGATCGTTCTGACGGCCGGCCTGGCGGCGTCGATCAACGTCCCCTACGGCGGACTGCCGCTGGCGGGGGTCGCCTTCGCGATCCTGGCGGCCGGCGGCGGCGCGCTCCACCTGCTCGGCGAACGGCAACTCCGGCGGATCACCGACGGCCTGGTCGAACGCTGGGTCGCGGCCGGCGGGGAGGTCGAGGACGTCACCAGGTCGTCGAACGGCATGCAGACGGAGTGGCGAGTGCACACTCCCGACGGCGAGATCGTCATCGGCGGGATCGCGCTGGTTCCGATCGCTCAATTAGCCGTCGAGTGGCGGGGAATCGGCGACACGATGTCGGCCAGCGAGGCGGAGTCGAACCTGGATCGGCTGGCGACGAGCCTCTACCGCGAAATCTTCGAGTTCGACGCGAACCGATAGGTCGGGACGCTCGAACCGGAAGCTGCGCCGGGTTCCGCGCGGATCACTCGAACAGTTCCTCGTGGCGCTGGGCCAGGTCCGTGTACTCGCCCGACGAGTACGATTCGAAGATCTCCCGCGCGTCGATGCCGGTCTCTTCGAGCGGCGTGATCTCCGCCGGGACACCGCGGACGAACGACTCCGGCGGAATCGAGTACTCGTCGGGGACGACGGTCCCCGCGGCGACGATGCTCCCGCTGCCGATCGTGACGTCGCTGTTGATCGTCGCGTTGAATCCGACCAGCGCCTGCTCCTCGACGATCGTCTCGTTGAGGACGGCCCCGTGGCCGATCATCACCTCGTCCGAGAGCCGCGCGGCGTGCAGCGTCGCGTTGTCCCCGACGTGGGTCGCCCGACCGATGTGGACGGGATCGACGTCGCCCCGGAGGACGACGCCTGGCCAGACGCTCGCGTCCGCCTCGATCGTGACGTCGCCGACGAGCGTCGCCTCTTGACTCACCCGCGCACTCTCGTCGATCGTCGGTCGAACCCCTTCGAACTCGTAGTCTCTGCTATCGGGCATGCGTGAACACACCACGATAGTGGCTATAATACCGGATCGTGGCGAGCGTGATCGTCAGTCGGCGCTGACTGTCTCGGCCGCTGTACGGGATGGTGATCGTCCGGCCGCGCAACGGCGGGGGTCAGGACTCGATCTTCTCGACGATCTCACGGGCCTGGTCCCTCGCTTTGTCCTCGCCGACGTGTTTTTCGATCAGGACGCTCGTGACCTCCCAGTCGTCCTCGCCCTCGACCTTCCCGGTGCGGACCTCGCTCCCCTCCGAGACCGACTCGGCCGGTTGCTTCGCCCAGTCGGGCGTTCGAATCTCGTCGTACCGGTCGGGATCGCGAAATCGGACGTGAATGTAGTCGTCCTCAGTTTCCACTTTCTCGATGTCGGGAGTATCGGCCATACTCGATCCTCCGTCGCCGGAACGTCTAAAGAACGTCCCTGAATGTGCCCAGTGTCCGCACGGCAGCGCCGTTCGTCCCCGATCCGCGAGACGGCGCTCCTCGGACCGGCAGTACTCGGCACCGGCACTATTTCGATCGTGCCCGTAGCTCGCGTATGCTCGTCCTCGGTGACGCCCACGCGTCCGAGCCGGACCGGTCTGAAACGCTGCTCGGCATCTACCGCACGCTCGAGCCCGACCGCGTCCTTCAAGTCGGCGACCTCCAGCGGTACGACCTGCCGGCGCCCACCTGGTTCGTCGCGGGGAACAACGAGGACTTTGACGTCATCGAGGCGCTGCGCGCCGGCGAGGACCGAGACCCGCCTGCCGAGACCGACGTCCGCAACGTCCACCTCCTCGCGAGTACGGCCGCGACGGTTGACGGCCTGCGGGTTGCCGGGCTCTCGGGAAACTTCGCCCCCACGAAGTACGATCTATCGCGCGACGAACTCAGCGGCGAACGCCGCCGCCACTTCACGCACGAGGACGTCGAGCGAGCCGCCGACCTGGAGGATATCGACGTCTTCCTCACCCACGAGGCCCCGACCGGACTGCTGTCGTACGGCTACGATCCCGGCTGCGAGCACGTCGACGACCTGCTCGAGGCGATTTCGCCCGACCTCTGCCTGGTCGGCCACCACCACCGCCATCGCGAGGCCGAATTCGCGGATACCAGAGTCGTAAGTCTCGCACCGGCGTGGGAGCGCTACTACACGCTCGATCCGGAGACGCTCACACTCGAAGCGCACGACCACGAGTTGGCTACGGACGACTGACGGACGGAAAATCGGAACCGAGCGAAGAAGCGGAAAACGGAGCGGAAAACCGGCGACCGGCGGCGAAGCGCGAACCGTTTAGAACGTCTCGAGGTAGCGGTCGAGCTCCCACTCGGAGACGTCGACCAGGTAGTCCTCGAACTCCTGGCGCTTGGCCTCGACGAACTTGTCTCCGACGTGCTCGCCTAACGCGCTGTAGACCGCTTCGTCCGCCTCGAGGGCGTCGACGGCCTCGCCGAGGTTCGACGGGAGGGTGTCGATGCCGTACTCCTCGCGTTTCTGCTCGTCGAACTCGTAGATGTTCTCCCGGACCGGATCGGGACAGTCGAGGTCGTTCTCGATGCCGTCCAGGCCAGCGTGGATCATGACGGCGAGTGCGAGGTAGGGGTTACAGGACGGGTCCGGCGAGCGCAGTTCGACGCGCGACGCCGCGGGGGTTCGGGCCGCGGGCTTGCGGATCAGCGCCGAGCGGTTCCGGTCCGACCAGGCGACGTAGACGGGCGCTTCGTAGCCGGGCACCAGGCGCTTGTAGCTGTTGACGGTGGGGTTGGCGATGGCGGTGATCGCGGGGGCGTGCTCGAGGATCCCGGCGGTGAAGGCGTGAGCCTCCTCGCTCAAGTTGAACTCGTCGTCCTCGTCGTGGAAGGCGTTCTGCCCGTCCTCGGTGAACAGCGAGAGGTGGGTGTGCATCCCCGAGCCGTTGATCCGCGGGATCGGCTTGGGCATGAACGTCGCGTGGAGATCGTGCTGGGCGGCGATCGCGCGGACGACCGTCCGGAACGTGGCAACGTTGTCGGCCGTCGTGAGCGCGTCGTCGTAGGTGAAGTTGATCTCGTGTTGGCCTTCGGCGACCTCGTGGTGGCTGGCCTCGACTTCGAAGCCCATGTCCTCGAGGCCGTAGATGATGTCGCGGCGGACGTCGGAGGCGAGGTCCTTCGGCGCGAGGTCGAAGTAGCCGCCGGCGTCGTTGGTCGTGGTCGTCGCGCGGCCGTCCTCGTCCTCCTCGAAGAGGAAGAACTCCGGTTCGGGTGCGGCGTTGACCGTGTAGCCCATCTCCTCGGCGCGCTCGAGGGCATTCTTGAGGACGCGGCGCGGGTCGCCCTCGAAGGGCTCGCCCGTGGAGGTATCGTAGACGTCACAGATCATCCGGGCGGCGGCGCTCTCCTCCTTCTGGCGCCACGGGAGGATCGCGAACGTTTCCGGATCCGGCTTGAGACGCATGTCCGACTCCTGAATGCGAACGAAGCCCTCGATAGAAGAACCGTCGAAGTAGATACCCTCGGTGAACGCCTTTTCCGCCTGGCGAGCCGGAACGGAGACGTTCTTGACAGTGCCCAGAATGTCGGTAAACTGGAGACGGAGGAAATCAACGTCCTGTTCCTCGATCTCGTCCAATACCGCCTGTTCGACGTCCGTGAGGTTTCCGCTTGTCATCTTTCTCGTCGTCGTATCCTCGTAACTCTGCTACTAAAACACTACTGTTCCGAGCAAATCTTCGCTCACCCACATGAAACTGTATATTCGTAAAGTTCTAAAGGCTCCAGTGAGAGGTTGGATGTGATGACGTACGAAAATCTCGATGCAAAACTAGTGAATGCACTTCTGGGCGACGGACGCGCGAGCCTGCGCAGCCTGGCCGAGGAGCTCGACGTCTCCGTGACGACCGTTTCGAACCACCTCTCTGATCTCGAAGAGGAAGGCGTGATCGAGGGGTACACGCCGCGGGTGGACTACGACGCCGTCGGCTACGACGTCACTGCAGTCATCCAGCTCCAGGTCGAGGGGAACGCCCTTCCCGACGTCACCGATACGCTGAGCGACCACCGCCAGATGATCTCGGTCTACGAGGTCACCGGAGACTACGACGTCATCGCCATCGGCAAGTTCGAGGATACGGACGGGATGAACGAGCAGATCAAACAGCTGTTGACCGATCCGGACATCAAGGCCTCGAACACCAGCGTCGTTCTCAACGCCGTAAGCGAGAACGAGCAGTTCGAACTCGACGTTTCCGAGTCCTGAGTCGACCAGTCGACCGTTTGATCGCAGCCGGTTGCTTTTCGCGTCGCCGCTCGATTGAGGGGACGCGGCGTCGGTCGTCATCGACGAGCGCCGCGTCGCGACCGCCGTGATTGTCTCGCTGGGCTCGATTTCGAACTCCGGCGGATCGTAACCACCTCCGTCAGCGGTGACTATCCGCCGACGCTATCGGCTGTACATGATGATCGCGCCGAGCGCGAGGAGCAGCAGGCCCCACCATAGCGAGTCGCCCGGGAGGAGCTTGAGGAGGAGCGTGACGACGCCGGACGTGAACAGCGACCAGCCAATGGTCGTTTGGGTACTCATAGGCGGTCCATGACGTCCAGCGTAAAAGGTCACTGGCTTGCCACCACCGCGGGGCGACGGGATTCGACCGAGACGAAGCGATCGCTACGGTCGGTACTCGACAGATGTCCGGTCGAAAAAACGAGCGAACTCGAACGCGCGGTCGATCGGACGACGGTGCGACTCGGACGCTATGACGGAAGCGGCTGGGGGTGGTGTGAGTGGCGCGGAGCCGACTTCACATCATGCCGCCCATGCCGCCGCCCATGCCGCCCATGCCGCCGGCGCCGGGGGCGCCTTCCTCGTCGCCGCCCTTGTCGGTCGACAGGTCGCCGGCGGAGATGATGTCGTCGATCTTGAGGACCAGGTTCGCGGCCTCGGCAGCGGAGGTGACGGCCTGCTCCTTCGCGTGAGCGGGCTCGACGACGCCAGCCTCGAAGGTGTCCTCGACGTCACCGGAGAAGACGTTCAGGCCGGCCTTGACGTCGCCGTCGTCGTGGGCGGAGCGCAGGTCGACCAGCGTGTCGATGGAGTCCAGACCCGCGTTCTCGGCGAGCACGCGCGGGACGAGCTCGAGGGAGTCGGCGAAGGCCTCGACGGCCAGCTGCTCGCGGCCGGAGACGGAGTCGGCGTAGTCACGCAGGCGCGAGGCAAGTTCGACTTCAATCGCGCCGCCGCCGGCCAGCACGCGGCCGTCGGAGACGGTCTGGGCGACGACGTCGAGCGCGTCATTGACGCCGCGCTCGAGTTCGTCGACGACGTGATCGGTCGAGCCCCGAAGCAGGAGGGTGACGCCGTGGGCGTCCTCGCCCTCGACGTAGAACAGTTCGTCTTCCTCGTCGCGGGTGACGTCACCGAAGCCGAGGTCCGCCTCGGTCGCACTCCCGAGGTCGGAAACGACGTTCGCGCCGACGACCTCCTGCAGGAACTCGAGGTCGGACTTCTTGGCGCGGCGGATGGCGAGGATGCCCTCCTTGGCCAGGTAGTGCTGGGCGAGGTCGTCGATGCCCTTCTGACAGAAGACGACGTCCGCGCCGAGGTCGGCGATGTGGTCGACCTTCTCGCGGAGCTGCTTCTCCTCGCGGTCGAGGAACTGCTGGAGCTGGTCCGGGTCCGTGACGGAAACCTCGGTGTCGATGTCGGTCTCCTCGACCTCGATGGCCTCGTTCAGCAGCAGAATGTCGGCGTCCTCGACCGAGCTGGGCATGTTGTCGTGGACGGGATCCTTGTCCACGATGCCGCCTTCGAGCAGTTCGGACTCGCCGGCGCTGTCGCCGGTCTGGGTCTCGATGTTGAGGAACTCGAGGTCGACGACGTTCTCGCCTTCCTCGTCTACGACGGTGACCTGGCGGATGGCCTCGACGATGAGTTCCGCGAGGTACTCCTTGTTGACCTCGGTGCCCTTGCCGGTCATCGACGTCTCGGCGGTCTTACGGAGGAGTTCCTCGTCGTCGGTGTCGACGTCGGTCGCGATGTCGTCGATTTCCTCACGGGCCTGCTCGGAGGCCATGTGGAAGCCCTTGATGATCGCCGTCGGGTGGATGTCCTGCTCGAGGAGGTCCTCGGCATTCTTGAGGAGTTCGCCGGCGATCGCGACGGCCGTCGTGGTACCGTCACCCGCTTCGTCCTCCTGGGTTTCGGCGACCTCGATGATCATCTCGGCCGTCGGGTTGTCGATGTCCATCTCTTTGAGGATGGTGACGCCGTCGTTGGTGATCGTCACCGACCCCATGGAGTCGACGAGCATCTTGTCCATCCCCTTCGGGCCGAGCGTCGAGCGGACGGCCTCGGCGACCGCGCGAGCGGCACTGATGTTGTAGTCCTGCGCGTCCTTGTCCTTGACGCGCTGGGAGTCCTCGCTCATTACGATCATCGGCTGCCCCTGCTGCATTCGCTGGCTCATAGTCGAGCGATTGATTGATTGTGATTCTACATAAATCTTTCGCGATCGGCTCGGTCGACGCGGTCGCCTCGCGGATCGAGTCGCCGGCGAAAACCACCGTAGTGCGGAACGATTACTCGCGTCTCGCGCACTCGAATTGGCTCGGGAATCCGCTTCAGGTGCCCATCGGGACGGAGGTTTTATATCGATGGGCAATGTGATCGGTTCTCTCGTCACGACCGACTATCGGCCTCGAGCGCGCTCACAACCGCCTCGATCGGACCGGGGATAGCCTCGATCGATCCTGGTAATAGACGATTTGCGCGACCGAAACGGATCCCGTCGCGCCGCCGACGGGTCGGAAGACTTGTGACTCGGTTCCGAGTCAACATAGCGGAAGGGTTATGCCGTTAGTCGCGTATTACCACTCGATCGATGGCCGAGTCCCCGCCCTTCGCTGACTCGTTCGATGACCCCCGTATCACTCGCCAGTTCTGCCGCCGACTTCCGAACCCGGCCGGCGATCTGATCCTCCTTGGCGTCGTCCACGACCACCCCGCCAGCGTCGCGCGCGTCGAACGCGTCCTCGACCGCATCGACCCGGACGCCCTCGCGCTCGAACTTCCGACCGCCGCCGTCCCGCTGTACCGGGCCTACGCTCGCGACGGCGACGCGGGCGACGCGCCGCCGCGGTTCGGCGGCGAGATGAGCGCCGCAATCCGCGCCGCTTCCGACGCCGACATCGTCGGCATCGACGCCCCGAACTGGTCGTTCTGCCGTCGGCTCGTGACCCGACTGATCGGCGATCGCGTCTCACCCGCGACGGCCAGGCGCGTCCTCTCGGGCCTCGGCGGGGCAACCCGCGAAGCCCTGACCTGCCGCGTGGCCGCGACCTTGACCCACGCGACCTCGATGACCGTCGCCTGCGACGACCCGATCGAGTACGACTGCGACCCCGCCGATCCGCCGACGCGCCAGGCGGCCCACGAGCGGTCCCACGTCGCCGGCGTGCAGGCGCTGCTCGGCAGCGTCGGTACGGACGATAGCGCCCTGGCCTACCGGGACGAGACGCGCGAGCGGTGTATGATCGATCGCCTCGAGGCGCTTCGATCGGAGCCGGGCGACGTCGTCGCGGTCGTCGGTATCGACCACTTAGAGCGGCTCGCGACGGGTCTCTCGGAATCGAAAGCGAACCCGGACGCGGAAGCGGAACCTGTCGTGGAAACGGACGCGGAAGCGGAACCGGATGCAGAAGCGAAAACGGACGTGGATGCGGAAGCGGCGTAAGACCGATTTTTCGGCGATAGCGGAGAACAAGATCCGGCATCGCCAGTATCGGAGGCGCTATTGTGCCGTCAGCGGCGAGCGGGCGGTTCGATCAGGATCTCGCCGTCGCCCCTGATCCGCACGTAGTGATCGTTGACGACGAACGAGAGCGTGCCGCCGCTACGGGGTGTGCCGTCGTGGCGCGGCCGAAAGAGCGCGTCCAGCGCCTCGGGATCGACGGTGTCGTACAGCGAGACGCGGCTATCTGTCACGTCGACGCCCATACAGTCGGCCAGCGCGTGGATCACGGTCGTACTGAGCGCGGCCGGTCCGTCGGGATCGTGAGCGGCGCGATACAGGGGTGGAGAGCGAGACTGCGAAGCGCGGGGCGGGTGTCCGTTCATAGCTGTTCGTCTCCTCTCACTCTCTGTTTGAAGACCAAAAACGTAATCGTTGGTTACCGGTCGATCCGTCGGATCGAGCGACTATACCGACGAAATCGGCGAAAGTCGTCTCGACGCGGACGGAACGCGACGTCGTCGGTCAGCCGCGCGGCCGTATCACCGACGCTGACCCGCGCCGGAACCCTCTCCGTGTGTCGATGTCTGCGGAGAGCCGTCTTGCGCGTTCACGCGCCCGTCACCGCCGTAGCGTCGAGATACAGTTCCAACAGTACGTAAACGTCTGGTCGGCCTCGTTTCGCACGCCGCAGTGGGGACATCGCATCGTCTCCCCATCGAACTCCAGGTCGTGATCGTCGTCCGCCTCCGCCTGGTCGGCGTCGCCGAGGTCGTCGGACGCGCGGGGATAGCGGTCGGGGCCAGGCGACGACTGAATGCCGGCGCGGTTGGGATCGGCGAGCGACGGCGCGCGCTCTCCGTCCTCGTCGCGCCGGGCGTACAGGTAGTACAGTAACAGATGAAGGAGCGCGAACAGCGCCACGTACCCGATGAGCCAGCCCCAGAGCTCCATCACCGTGTGATACGTTCTCGAACCACTTGGATATTCCCCGACTTACGTCGCGGTGACAATCAGGGAGGGGAACGTGTCCGATACCCGTCAGCGGCGAGCGGGAGTCAGCGGGGCGGCTGGAGGTCGCGACCGAATTCGTCGAAGACGTCGAGATCGTCGGGCAGATCGTACTTGATGTGGCGCTCTTCCTGACGGTTGATACCCGCCTCCTCGATCGGTGTGGCGACGTCCTCCCAGCCGGGCTTGATCTTGACGCTTTTGGCGGGCATACCGACCGCGATGTGGTGGGCCGGGATGTCGTGCTGGACGACGCCGCGGGCCCCGACGATGGAGTTCTCGCCGACCTTGTTGCCCGCCTGAACCATCGAATCGTAGGTGAGGCGGACGTCGTCCTCGACGGTCGTGTGGTAGTTTCGGACCTCGGTCTGGTCGACGACGTCGTGGTCGTGGCTGTAGACGTGGACGCCGTCGGAGATCGAAACGCGGTCGCCGATGGTGAGTTTCCCGCGGTCGTCGAGGTGGACATCGTCGTGGACGACGGTGTTGTCCCCGATCGTGATGTTGTGGCCGTAGGTGAAGGAGATCCCCTTGAAGAAGCGGCAATTGTCACCGCACTCCTCGAAGAGGTGATCGGCGAGCATCCGGCGGAATCGGAGCGCGAACTCGACGTTGTCCGCGATCGGCAGGCTGTCGAACTGCCGCCAGAGCCACTGGAGGTGCTTCGAGCGGCGGAACCGCTCTTCGTCCTTCTCGGCGTAGTACTCGCTTTCGAGGGTCGTGTTACAGGGGTCGTAGCTCTGCAGGCGGACGCGCTCGGCCGTCGAGACCGAGTCCCCGTTCTGCCAGCGCTCGTAAGCTTCACGGTCGCCCGAGAGGTCGATCAGGACGTCCTCGACGACCGAACAGGTGTCCTCGTCGCTCGAGAGGCGTCGATCGACCTCGTCGATGAACTCGCGCATTCCCGCCTCCGCCTCGTCGGGGAGCGAGACGTACCGCTTTGTCATACCCGGTGCATACTGCCCCGGACCTGATAGTGGTTCTGCTATGGGCTCGACTACAAATTGGACGGTTTACCGGTGAATAATCGTCATTCCGACCGCATCTACTACCGGTGTATACGCTAGAAGACACACATCTCAGCAATAAATCCGTGAATGTGAACCCGATGACCGCTTCGCCGGGCTACGCTGTTACCAATCGATCGAAATTTCGATGTTGTCGCCGCTGGTATTGTTCGACGGGAACTCGTAACATTCGACCTCGTAAACTGCTTTTTCTCCGCTGTCGAGTTGGCCGTCGAATTGGACGCCGTCGTCGTCGACTTCGAAGTAGACGATCTCGCCCTCGCGGTGCCCGATGGAGGTGCTACTACAGTCCCTCGTTCGACGTAGAACTCGACTTTATCCAGCATGTTACCGGTGTTTTCGATGGTAAGCATGTAGTCGTTATTTGCTGCGGCAGTTCCCGATGCACCGAGAATACCCGCGCCGGCTAGAGTCGTTACTGCACCTTTCTTCAGGACGGAACGTCGATTCAATCGTTTCGACATTGCATACAGATAGTTGACAGTAATAAATGTAGTACTGGTAGATAAAGAATAATTTTCCCCGATAGTAATCTATATGTATGAGATATTACCAAAACTATTGACCGCGTAGTTGCAGAAACGACACGGGGAAATCGATCCGCGTTCGAATCCGTCGAACGATTCAGTCTTGTCCCACGTGAGACGTGAAATGAATCGATCTCAAATCGGTAGCAGGGAGACGTCGAACCATCTCAAGCGACGTTTCCAAGAGCCGAACTCCGTCCGAGGAGAGAGTTGCCCGTGACCTGCCGTTATCGAGAGTTCTCATTCGTCGCTGGCGTGCCACTTGACGAGAATCAACGCCGGAAGCGACAGGGCACCGATCAAAAGGAGCCCGGCAACCACGATCGTTCCCGTCGTCACTCGATGCGGGCTGACCTCGAGTTTGGTCGCGGCAAGCGGCAGAAGCACAACCATGGCGAGTACGACGCCGAGAAGCGCCCGGCTAGTGGTCGTGCGATAGACGCTATCCATATTCAGTATCCGTAGCGCCTGCCCAAGAACGATTCGACTCCTCCCGTCGGTACCGCCGATGCAGTGACTCCTCGTCCAGCACCGAACCCGTTCGCATCAACCGACCGGGCGTTCCGTTCACCATAAGTTCCCCCGCTACGAAGGGCCGCGTATGCAATACAGCGAACTGGGCGACTCGGGAGTCGAGGTCAGCGAGGTCGGCTTCGGCGCCTGGACAGTCGGAACCGACTGGTGGGGGGACCGCTCCGAGGAGGACGCGATCGAGATGCTCCAGTACGCCGTCGACCAGGGTATCACCTACTTCGACACGGGCGACGTCTACGGCCACGGCCGCAGCGAGGAACTGGTCGGCCAGGCGCTGTCCGAAGTCCGCGACGAGGTCACGATCGCGACCAAGGTCGGCTACGACTTCTACAACAACCCGCAGGCCGGCCACGGCGAACTCCCCAAGGAGATGGAGCCGGCGTACCTCCGCGAGGCCGTCGAGGAGAGCCTCGATCGGCTCGGCGTGGACTCCGTCGACGTCCTTCAGCTTCACAACGCCGACGTCGAAGAGATCACGCCGGACGTCCTCGAACTGCTGGACGAACTCGAGGAGGAGGGGAAGATCGACGCCCGCGGCGTCGCGCTCGGGCCGTCCATCGGCTGGCTCGCCGAGGGCGACTTCGCGATCGAGGAGGAGTTCGACTCCGTCCAGCTCGTCTGGAATATGCTCGAACAGGAGGTCGGCAACCACTTCCTCGAGACGATCGAAGAGACGGGCTCCGCGACGAGCCTGATCCCCCGCGTCCCCCACTCCTCGGGGATCCTCAACGAGCAGGTCACGCCCGACACCGAACTCGGCGAGGGCGATCACCGCGGCTTCCGCCCCGACGAGTGGTACGAGACCGGCTGGGAGAAACTCGAAAAGCTGCGCTTCCTCGAGCGCGCGGAGCCACGGTCCGCGGACGGTTCGAGCGGGCTGCGAGGCGATGAGACCGCCTCGAACGAGACGGCAACGCCGTCTCGCGGCCCGCGAGAGCGCGACGGCGAGCGCACGATGGGCCAGGCGTCGATCGCCTGGTTGCTTTCTCACGAGCCGGTCGCGACCGTCACCCCAACCTTCCGGACGAAAGACGACATCGACGAGTGGGCGGCCGCCAGCGACGTGCCGAAGCTCTCCGCGGAGGAGCTGGCCCGCGTCGAGGAACTCTACGAGGACGACTTCGGCATCGACCGCGACGACGGGATGGACTCGCTGCGTACGTCCGTCGACGGCGAGGACATCGAGGCGGCGGGCCTGGACAAGCTCGCAGCCGACTGATCGGCGCGGACGGCCGACCGGCTGATCGGCGATTGCGTTCCGGTTCGGGTTCAGATTCGAGCCCAGACTCGGTTCGAGGGGGAGCCGATACCGCGGGCTACTCGTCCGGAGACTCCGTAAACCGGAACTCGAGTTCCAGCATGCCGTCCGTTTTCACGTTCACGCCGCCGAACTTCTCCGAGAGTTGATCGCGTGCTCCCGAACTCGGTTCGACGGTGACCGAGACGCTGTTGCTGTTGGCGTTGTACGAGATGTTGCCGACCGCGACATCGAACTCGAAGAGGTCCGGAATCTCCTCCCGGAGGCGTGATCGCACGTCGTCGACCTCCGACCGCACGTCGGCCATCTCGTCGTGAAGGGAACTCATTGCCGTGGTAATGCTAGCACCCACCAAACCTTAACGATTTATCCGGCATCTCACGGCCCGTAGCGACCCTCGATCGGCCCGAAGAGGACATCGGGAGCGGTCTCAGGCCGGCATCCGGAGCGCGTACCGGATCGCGAGCAGCCCCAAGAGGAAGGGGACGCCACGTAGAGCACCACGAGCAGGAACGGCACCGCGAGCGCGAACGCGAACCCGACGGCGATCACCAGCATCGGTCGGCTGTCGTTACGGCGGTAGCCGCGGTAGGCCTGGTAGGCGATGAACGGACCGAGCAGCGCGCCCCGGCCGTCGGTCGTCTGGACGAACGTCGCGACCGGGCCGAGTCGGCGAGACGGCGCGAAACCGACGGAGCACCGGAGATCGGACTCGACAATCGAACACGGAAGTCACAGTATTGATTACCGATACCTACCGACGACGAGAGAGATGCGTTGGCAATCCACCCTCGAGCGGATCGGTGCGGTCACGAGCAAGTACTTCGTCATCTGGGTGCTGATCATCGCCCCCGTAGCGCTGTACTCGCCGGGGACGTTCACCCCCATCGCGGACTACATCACGCCGCTGCTGGGGATCATCATGCTCGGGATGGGACTGACGTTGACTCCCGATGACTTCCGTCGGATCGTCGAGCGCCCGCGGGACGTATTCGTCGGCGCGATGAGCCAGTGGCTCCTGATGCCGGCGTTCGCATACCTCCTCGTCGCCGTGCTCGGCCTTCCGACGGAGATCGGACTCGGCCTGCTCCTCGTCGGCGCGGCGCCTGGCGGCACCGCCTCGAACGTGATGACCTACCTCGGGCGCGGCGACGTCGCGCTGTCGGTGACGATCACCACGGTAACGACGATCGCCGCGCCGCTCGTGATGCCCGCCTGGGTCGTCGCGCTGGCGGGCGAATCGCTCTCGGTCGGGTTCGCCGATCTGGCCGAGTCGATCGTCCAGGTCGTCCTACTTCCGGTCGTCGGCGGTCTAGTCCTGCGCTATCTGCTCGATCGGTACGCGCCGCTCGTCGCGCAGGTCGGCCTGTCGATCTTCCCCGCGGTCAGCGTGGTCGCCATCGTCGCCATCGTCGCGGCCGTCGTGGGACTCAACGTCGGGACGATCCTCGGCGCCGGCGTGCTCGTCTTCCTCGCCGTGATCCTCCACAACGGCCTCGGTCTGGGGGCGGGCTACGCCGTCGGCCACGCGACCGGAATGCCCGAGGGCCGAGCGCGAGCGTGTGCGTTCGAGGTTGGCCTCCAGAACAGCGGCCTGGCGGCGACGCTCGCCACGCTGCACTTCAGCCCCAGCGCCGCATTGATTCCGGCGCTGTTCAGCGTCTGGCACAACGTCTCCGGGCCGGCGCTGGCGACGCTGTTCACGCAACTCGACGACGAGGATTCGGTCGCGGAGGAGCCGACGGCCGTCGCCTCTGATTAATCGCGGTTTCGTCAGCGCTGCCGTCGGTCGGAGATCGGTAACCAGCTATTAACTGACCACGCAACGTCCTTCGATTCCAGGCAGTGTTCGTGGGATAGGCTTTTACGCCGCGTCGGTGTGCGATCGTGCAGCATGAACGACGTCACCTACGTCCCGAAGGCGTGCGCCTACATCACCCGCGGGACGGACGAGCTGTTGGTCTTCGAGGGGCCCGGTCACGATGGGCTCCAGATCCCGAAAGGAACGCTCGAGCCGGGCGAGTCCCCGCGGACGGCGCTGTTCCGGGAGATCCGCGAGGAGAGCGGGCTCGGAACGCTGAACGCGACGCGCCATCTCGCGACCGACGTCTGGACCCGTCGCGAGCACCCGCCGAAGCGGTACGTCCGCCACTTCTTCCACGCGACGGTTCACGAACCCCGCGATCGGTGGACCCACACCGTCACCGACGGCGGCCAGGAACACGGCGCCGAGTTCGACTTCTGGTGGGTCCATCCGGCGACTACCGACCGGGCGTTCGCGCTCGATCTCGACGATTACGTTGACCTGCTGCCGTCCGTCAGCGGGCCCGGAGACGGGGACGTCGCGAGCGTGACGGACTGAGTCACCCGCCCACCCGCCCACCCGTTCCGCGTCCGCCGCTCGTCACCCGTCAGTCGTCTGGTAGCCGCCGGTCCGAGCCGCCGACACGCCCGACGGCGACGCCGCGCCCGCCGGCCACAAGAGCTATGTCGATTTCGGCGTGTTCCCGGGTATGTCCCTCCATCGGCGGACCTATCTCAGCGTCACGGCCGAGGCGCTCCATCCGGGTACGACCGTTCGCTACTACTATCGCACCGGCAGTTCGCTCGCTACCGTCGTCGAACGGACCGACCGCATCGTCACCTTCGTCGGCGAAGACTGCGACGGGAAGTTCACGCACGGCCAGATCGACCGTCTGTTCGCCGACGATCGACTGGAGATCGTCCTCGACGACGAGCTTCACATCCCGGCGGATCGGACGGATCGAGCGGATCAGGCGGAGTGAGGATCGGCGACGGCGGATTTCTCTGACCGCGGATCCGATTCGTCCGTCCGACGCTGGCCGCTTTCCCACCGCGCCGGAAGCTCCCGCTTCGATGCAATTCTTTGTTGTCGGCCAGAGTTCGTCGATAGCAAGCCACACGGTCTTTCCTCCCGACAGTGAAGGAGCCACGTGATCCTCACCGGACGGGCCGAGAACGCGACGAGCGAGCGGCGACGACGGGAGCGGGCTAACCGGTCAGCCGCGCAACGACCGACGGGGGATCGAAATGAGTGACGAGGACGGAACTGAGAACGGAACCGGGGAGGGCACGGGCGAGGAACTCCGCGAATCGATCGATCGAGCCGCGTCGGGCGCGCCCGCGGCCGGCTGGGCCATCCGCGATCGCTTTTCGGCGGACGAGATCTTCGAGCGGGTCCTCGCGAGCGCCGCCGAAGAGATCGCCATCGGCAAACAGCGGCTGTTTTTCAGCGGCCTGGCCGCGGGATTCGCGATCGTCCTCACGTTCCTCGGCCACGCGGTCGGTGTGGCGACGTTCCCCGACAATCAGTTCCTCAGCGCAATCCTGTATCCGGTCGGCTTCATCTACATCATCCTGGGGAACTACCAACTGTACACGGAGGAGACGCTACCGCCGGTCGCCCTGGTGTTGGCCAGGCTCGCCAGCCTGCCGCTGCTGTTTCGCGTCTGGGGGATCGTCGTGATCGGTAACGTGATCGGCGCGGGCCTGGGCGCGTACCTCCTCGCGCACGGTGAGGTGCTCTCGCCGGCCGCGATGGCGGCGGGAGCCGAGTTCGCCGCCGTCGGACTCGAGCACGGCTGGTGGACCGTGTTCAATAGGGCCCTCTTCGCGGGCTGGCTGGTCGCCGGCGTCGTGTGGCTCAACCACGCGGCCCGCGATACGGTCTCGCGACTGCTCCTGATCTACGTCATCTTCTACATGATCGCCGCGGCGGATCTCTACCACGTGATCACGGCAGCGTGCGAGGTGTTCTACTACCTGTTCGTCACCGACGGCTCGGTGACCGTCGTCTACGAGTTCTGGCTTCCGGTATTCCTCGGAAACACAATCGGCGGCGTGTTCCTCGTCACGCTGGTGAATTACGCGCAGATCGAACAGCAGCGCTTCCCCGGCATTCGGGTGCTCGACGCGCGGGAACTGCTCTTCAGTTGGCGCGGCGGCAAGGTAAGAGCGCCGTCGCCAGGCCTGCAGTCCGACGATGGGGAATCCGAGTCGAGAGCGGAACTTCGGGAGGACCGCGACGAGTGACGGGCCGCGCTCTCGAGCCCTCCTGAGCCGCCGCGCCGCCGCGGCGACGAACCCGCGGCCCGCCGACCTCACTTCGAGAGCGCGCGCTCGACGGCTTCCGCCACGGACGTCGCCTTCTCGGCCAGGCTCGCCGAGACCAGGCCGTCGTCGACCGCCGCGTCCAGTTCGTCGGCGTCGACGATCTCGACGGTCCCGTCGGCCCCGCGAATCACGTCGACGTAGAGATCGACGTACCGGATCGTTTCGGGGAACAGTTCGACGGGCGTACAGACGTTGACGTAGGTGCCCTTCGCGGTCCCGTCGGCGGCCTTGTATGTCGTCGGGTACCACCAGCGTCCCTCGCGGAACTTCGTCACGGCGACGTCGCCCTCCTCCTTCGAGACGCCGAGTGCGTCGTAGGTGCCGCCGCCGCGCATCGAGCGCTCGAGCGTCAGCGCCCCCTCGGGGTCCCAGTCGGTCACCTCGCCGCGGCCGAGCGAGATGCGACGGCCGTCGGGTTTGCCGTGGCCGATTTCGAGGCGGTCGCCCCGGACGGGGCCGAACTGTCGGGCGACGGCGGCGAAGGGAAACCGGTCGTCGTCGCCGGACTCGTCGCCGCCTATCGCACCGGCTCCGGTCGACTCGCAGATCGCCTCTGCGAAGTCGACCGCCGCGCTCGCGGCCCGATCGGCGGCCTTCGTCCGGTGGTGGCCCGGCATCGTCGTCTCGACGCGCCGCCGGTAGTCGTCTAAGGCAAACCTGGACTCGCGGCCGAACCAGCACCAGGCCGTCGTCCGCGGCGCGGCGTGGAGACCGGGCTCGCCCGGTTCGTCCGGCGCGTCCGCCAGCGCATCCTCGAGCGCGCGGACGCGGTCAACGGCGCGTTCGAGCGCGGTTCCCATCGCCTCGAGATTCGCGTCGGCGGCCGCTTGCTGCCAGCGCAGCCCCCAGCCCTCGGGGACGTCGACCGAGAGCAGGTCGGTCATGCCGACGAGTTCGTCCGCGCGCTCGCCGCGCAGCGCCGCGGAAACGCCGCTGCGGTCCCTCGAGAGCGTACAGAGCCCGTCCTCGACCGCGAGGGTCGGCGCCACGAGCGGGCGGTCGTCGTCCCACGGCGGCGCGGGCTCGCGGACCTGGACCCGATAGCGGTTCCCGGCGTCAACGTAGCCGTCGACGTCGTCGTATTTGAGGTAGCCGCGCCGGCCGTCGCCGAGGTCGACGACGGCGCCGCTCCCGCCGCCGGCCTCGATCACCGCCGCGTCGAAGACCGCCCCGCGGGGCGCGTCGGCCTCCCACCGGAAGGTATCGATCGCCAGGCCGGCGAGTTCGTCAGCGACCGTCTCGACCGCGTCCGGCTCGCCCGAGATCTCGACGGCCTGGCGGTCGCGGGTCGTCTCGAGGGACGCGTCCGCCGGTTCGGTCTCGAAGGATCGGTCGAAGCGCTCCCGGATCGGTTCGGAGGCCTGGACGACCTCGACGCCGGCCTCGCTCAGGAGCCGCGTGAGCGCCGTGGTGTAGATGCCGCGGACGCGAGCCGTCGTCATCGCTGCCCCTCCGAAGCCGCCGGTGCTACCTCCGTTTCTGCGGACGGCTGTCCGTCGATTCCGCGTCGCGAACCGCGCGCGAGCGATTCGGGCTGTGCGCCGAACACGGCGATCACCGTAGTTGCTCGCGGTCGGCGGCGAACCGCACCCGGTCGTTGATCGTCGGCCCGAGCGTCAGTTCGACGTAGTCAACGTCGGCCCACGTCTGATGAGCTTCCGAGTCCTCGGACTTGGAAACGCCGTCGAGAATGCGCCCGTCCTCGACGTAGACGCCCCAGGTGTCGAACCGGAGCCACCCGCGCATCTCGTCGGCGTGGGTCGTGATGTCGGCGTAGTCGACCGCGTGTTCCGGGTAGTCGGAACTCGAGTGCGCCATGTCCATGTCCGAGTAGACGGTGTCGTGCTCGTCGAAGAACGCCTCGAGCGCCGCTGCGTCCGTCTCGACGGCCTCGACGACCGCCTCGGAGGCGTCCTGGATGTCCTCCGTCTCGAGGCCGACGTCGCGAAGCGCCTGCTGGGTTCGCTGGTCGAAATGCATACGCGCCGGTTGGGCCGGCAGGCCTTTGATGATTCCGAGTCCGAGCGGCCGATCGCGGCCGATTGCGGCCGATCGAAACGGGGATCCGGTCGGTCTCGCGTTTGCGGCCACCGGCATCCGCCGATCAGCGGGCCACCGCTATCGCACGACCAGGCGAGGTGGTGCGCTGTCAGGACGGCCCCGGTCGAGTGAGAGAGTCACATCCGTACAGTCTCTCCGGCGGAGATTTTGATTCCATAAATAATCGTCCCGAACGATATCGATAGCGATACGATATCCATATACTCAATCTAAAGTCATACTTAGTCTCTGAATGTTTCGACATCGGTGATTTTATCGTTCAAGTATTTAGACAGAGACTATGGCGAGATCTGTCCGCCAATTCTACGATCGCTATCGGTCCGTGCCGATCATCTATCGGATCGGCGTCGCGTTCGTTCTCGGCTCGGTCCTCGGCCTGGCCGTTGGCGAGCCGGCGACGCGGCTCGAACCGCTCGGTGACCTTTTCGTGCGGCTGCTCCAGATGATCGTGATCCCGATCATCATCTTCACCCTGCTCATGGGGGCCAAACGGCTCTCACCCTCGAGTCTCGGGAAGATCGGCGGCCAGGTCGTGGCGCTCTATCTGGTCACGACCGCGATCGCGATCGGCGTCGGGTTGTTCGTCGCGAATCTGATCAACCCCGGGTCCGGGCTCGAGGTTGCCGACGCGAGCGTCGAGACCAGAGAGGCGCCCGACATCGTCGAGGTCTTCATGGACATCGTTCCGACGAACCCGATCGGTGCGATGGCCGACGGCGAGGTCCTCCCGACGATTTTCTTCACCATCGCGTTCGGGCTCGCGCTGGCCTACCTACAGGACGAGTACGACGTCGGCACCACCGTCCACGAGGGCGTCGAGACCGCGTTCGAACTCGCCGAAACCGGCGCGGAGGCGATGTTCAAGATCGTCTGGGGCGTCATGGAGTACGGCGTGATCGGCGTGTTCGCCCTGATGGCGACGACGTTCGGGGACGCGGGCGTCGACGCGATCGCGCCGTTCGCCAAACTCATCGGCGCGCTCACCCTCGCGGTCGTCCTCCACGTCGGATTCACGTACCTCCTGATCATCCAGTGGGGGCTGCTCCGAGAGTCGCCGATGGACTTCCTGCGTGGCGCCAAGGAAGCGATCGTGACCGCCCTCTCGATCCGGTCGAGCAGCGGCACGCTACCGGTGACGATGAACGACGCCGACGAGAACTTCGGCGTCGACGAGGAGGTCTACAGCTTCTCGCTGCCGCTGGGCGCGACGATCAACATGGACGGGACGGCGATGTACCAGGGCGTCGCGGCGATCTTCGCCGCCAACATGGTCGGACAGACGCTAACTATCGGCGAGCAACTGACGGTCATCACGACGGCCCTCCTCGCGAGCGTCGGGACCGCCGGCGTCCCCGGGAGCGGCCTGATCATGCTGACCATGATCCTCACCCAGCTCGGCCTCCCGCTCGAGGTCGTCGGAATGGTAGCGGGCGTCGACCCGATCCTCGACCGCCTGCGGACGATGAACAACGTGACCGGCGACCTCGCGGTCACGACGCTCGTCGCCGACTGGAACGACAAGATCGACCGCACGAGCACCATCTGGACGGAGACGGACGCGACGAGTCCGGTCGCGGGCGACGACTGAAGGCGCCCGTCGACTGCCGAACGGCGGCAGACCGTGTCCGATTGCCGAACCTATACCCAGATGGCAGTTGTACGCACGCCTATGCAACGCAGGCGAGACCCGGTCGAACGCGCCGAGGAGCGGTCCGGCGACGGGTCGACCGACCTCTACGACGTCGCAAGGTGGGAGCCGCGCTCGATCGTCGATCTGTTCGCGTACACGCTCTACAACGCGGTCAGCTACGGCTTTCGGGCACTCGTCCTACTGGTCGCGATCGCGATCACCCTGGCGCTGCTCGTCTCCCCCGCCGCGATCGTCATCGAGGACCCGTTCGTCGGCATCTTCTTCGCGCTCTCGGTCGTCCCTGCGGGGCTGCTCGCGGCCTACATCTGGTACGCCGATATCACGACGAGCGAACCGCTGCGGCTGCTCGTCGCGACGTTCCTGCTGGCGGTGCTGTTCGCGACGTTCGCGGCCGTCATCAACTCACTGGGCCGATCGATGCTCGGCGTCGGCGCCGTCGGGAGCGTCGTCTTCTTCTACCTGGTCGTCGGCCCTGTCGAAGAGACGGTGAAACTGCTGGCCGTCCAGGTCTTCGCCTACCGGAGCGAGAGCTTCAACGCCGTCATCGACGGCGCGGTCTACGGGGCCGTCGCCGGCCTCGGCTTCGCCGCGATCGAGAACGCGATCTACATCGGCCGGGTCGTCGGCGAGGCCGAACCCGAGGCCAGCGTGCTCGTCACCGCCGGCGGGATCGCGACGGTTCGGGCCCTGGCCGGCCCCGGCCACGTCATCTACTCCGCGATCGCCGGCTACTACCTCGGCCTGGCGAAGTTCAACCGCGACAACGCCGGCCCGATCGTCCTCAAGGGGCTGCTCGTCGCCGCGTTCGTCCACGGAACGTACAACGTGACCGTTGGAATCGTCCCCGAACTCGTCACGCAGGTGTTCCCGGTCGGCTTCGGCCTGGCGTTCGTCGGCTACGTGATCGTCTACGACCTGGCGATCGGCTACTACCTCTACCGAAAGATTTCCCGCTACCGCCGCGCGTACCGTGCGGTCAGGGACGACGCAGATGCCGTCAGGGGGTCGGAGCTGACCGAGTTCGAACCGCCACAGCGCTGAGCCGCCGATTGGGGCCGTAACGATCGTGGTCTCGAGGTCGTGGTCAAACTCCGGGGCCGCGTTCGCGCCCCTGAATCGGGCATAGCGGCGGTCTCACGGACGGCCACGAAACGATGGGCCGGCGGGTAGTAACGGCGACCGCGACTCGGAGGCGTCACTCGAACCTCACTTCGAGCAGCCGCTCGACGTACTTCGAAAGAACGTCGACTTCGAGGTGGACCGAGTCGCCCGGTTCCTTCTCGGAGAGCGTCGTCAGCTCGTAGGTTGTCGGGATAATCGCGACGGTCACGTGCCCGTTTTCGGCGTCGAGATCCGCGACGGTGAGGCTGATCCCGTCGAGCGTGATCGATCCCTTCTCGACGACGTACCGGTCGTAGCCCGCGGGCAGTTCGAACTCGAAGAACCAGTCCTCGTCGACGGACTCGACGTTCGTAATCGTCGCGACCGCGTCGACGTGGCCCTGCACGACGTGGCCGTCGAACCGGCCGTCGGCCGGCATCGCCCGTTCGAGGTTGACCGCGTCGCCCTCGGCGAGGTCGCCCAGGTAGGTCCGCTCGACGGTCTCGGTCGCTAGGAAGACCTCGAACCACTCGCCTGCGGCGAACGCCTCGACGGTGAGGCAGGCGCCGCTGACGCTGATACTCTGGCCGTGCTCGAGCCCCGTCGCGACCTCGTCGGCCCCGATGCGCAGCCGGAGGCCGTCGTCGGTCCGCTCCCGGGCGACGATCTCGCCGGTCTCCTCGACGATTCCCGTGAACATACTCCGAGATACCAGTCGACGGGTAAAGGCGTTCTGAATCCGGTATGCGTTCCAATTCCGTGAAATAGCGGCGACGCTCGCGCCGAGTTGCGTCGCGATCGGTCGTCGCGCTTTTGCCGGTTCCCCTGCTACGCCACCCTAATGGCCGGTATCATCGACACGATCAAACTCGCGGGCACCCTCGTGCTCGCCCTGCCCGCCGCGCTCGCGGGCCTCGAACTCCTCCTCGTCCGCGGACAGCCGACCGTCGGTGCGGGCCTCATCGGCCTGGCGGTCGGGCTCGTGGTCGTCCAGCACTGGCTGACGCTGCCGACGGACGTCCCGGAACTCCTGGCCAAGCGCGTTCTGGGCGCGGTCGTGAAAGAGCCGGAGCCGGACTCCGAGCCCGAGGACGAGCGGTAGGACAGCACCCGCCGTTTCGCAGGTGGAGGTCGGTCCGTCCGCCGAGTCCGAACCGACGCGACGAACGCGAGCCGGCGACCGGCACAACGCATTCCCGGCGTCGGCACCTACTCGCCGATATGGGAACCGCGTGCACCTACTGCGGCAGCGACGTCGAGCGACACGATCCCGTCTCCGTGACCGAGGGCGACGACGACAGCGCCGACCGGGCGGGCCGGTTCTGCAACTACGCCTGCCTGGCGGCGTACATCGAGGACGAGGGCCTGGCTACCGGCGCGGTCTGCGAGTGGACGCCGTGAGGACGCGGGCAGCGGGTCGCCCGGTTCCCCGATCCGTTCGATCGGCTCGGGCCACCGCGATGGACCCGCAGACCGGTGGTGGCTATTTATCCGTCGGGACTGTCGGATAGCGCCGATGATCGACGGCGACTCAGTGTTTCACTCCGTCCGTGACCGCGTCCGGACGTCGAGGCGGATCGACCGATCGAGCGAGAACCGCGTCAAGCGGTGGCTCCTGTTCGACGGGAGCCGCGAGCGGGTCGCGACCGCGCTGCTCGCCGCCGTCTTCGCCACGTTGCTCGTTCTGGGCGGGATCTGGCCGATCGAGTATCAAGAACTCTTGAGCAAGACGACGATGGTCCAGACGGTGTTCAACACGTTGCTGTCCGGCACCATTCTGCTGGTCTCGATCGTCGTCTCCATCGCCGCCGTCGGCATCTCGCAGGAACTCACCTCGCTGGGCGACCAGTCCGAGCGCGTCGACACGGTGATCGACTTCCAGAGCGGGATCGAAGAGCGCGACATCGTCGACGTGAGCCCGGCCAGGCCGGGCCAGTTCACCGCCGTCGTCCTCCGGTGGATCAAGGAGCGAGCGACCGAACTCCAGCGCATCGACGGCGACGCCGGGCGGGAGTACCGCAACGAGGTCGACCGCCTCCAGGCTGACATCCAGGCGAACACGGAGGAGGTGCTGACGACCCTCTCGCGGGTCCCGAACGGCTCGACGGACGAGCTGCTCACCGGATTGAACTACGACTCCTCGTGGCAGCTCTACCAGGCGCGGCGCATCCTCACGGAGTACGGCGAGCAGCTTACCGCGGCCGAGCGACGGGTCATCGAGGACATCATGGATACGCTACGGAAGCTCATGGTCTGCCGGGAGTACTTCAAGACGCTGTACTACAAGCTCGAGCTTTCTGACCTCTCGATGACGCTGCTGACCGTCTCGCTCCCGGCGATCGTCTTCATCACGTACGTGCTGCTCGCGCTCGATTCCGGACTGTTCCCGGACGCCACCGTCCTCGGCTACACGCCCCTGACCGTCTTCATCAGTCTGGCGTACACCATCGCGCTCGCGCCCTACGCCGTCCTGACGTCGTACGTCCTCCGGGCCGCGACCGTAACGAAGCGGACGCCGGAAGAGGGGCCGTTCGTGCTCGACGCGGCGCGCGAGACGCGCTACGACGCGGGAACGGAGACGAAAACGAGTGCGAGCGGGGACGACGACTAACGCTACCGCTTCCGCGAGTCTTCGAGCAGCGCCGCCGGGGAAAGCGAGTGCGATGGGGCCGCGAACCGGGCCGGTCGCTCGCCCTCCTCGTTGACCGCCACGATATCGGCGATCCGGAGCCGGTGGTCGTCGTCGACCCGCGCGGAGACGTCGAGTCGAACCACGGTTCCGGGACCGACGGACTCGCCGCCGTCGACGGGCCGTTCGCGGGGTTCGAGGCCGACGCCGGAGACGCTGGCCTCGATCTCGTCGCGATCGTCGAGGCCGAACGAGCGCACCTCCGCCTCGAGGTCGGCCTCGACGGCCGCGACCGACTCCGGTCCGGCGGTCAGCATCGACCGCGCCGAGCGAAACGACTGGGTGACGGCGACGTGGACCCGCCGCTCCCGACCGCCGTCGCTGTCGACGACGAGCGTCCGGACGAGCCCGCCGTAGTAGCCGGCCAGTCCCCGCGGCGCGGTTTCGACGACGATCGGGTCGCCCGGCCGGAGCGGGTCGTCGACCTCGCCGGCGGACGGGAGCCCGGGGTTGACGGCGGTGTTCCCGTCCGGGAAGGCACCCGCGCCGACGATCGCCTGGTCGATGGCGGTCCGTAGTCGAGCGGGCGTCAAGAATTCGGATTCAGGTCCGGATCCGAGGCCAGTCTCGCCGCCGTCGGCGGCCGCCTCATCGTCGGCGACCGCGAGCCGCCCGTCGACGACCGCCGCGTTGGCCAGCAGCGACGCCGCGCGTCGAATCCCGGCGCTCGCCGCTCGCTGTGCGGTCGCGATCTGATCGCGTTCGCCAGGCGTCTTCCGTGCCCGTGCACGCTCGAGGACGGCCGTCGAGGCCAGATCGAACCCGGCCCGCTCGAGATAGAGCGCGGCGTCGTGGGGAATCCGGGCGGGTGACAGGACCGGTCCCTCGAGCCCGCGATCGGCGAGCTCGGATGCGAGTCGCGCTGCGGGATGATCGCCGGTCTCGTCCCGTTCTGTTGCGCGGACGAGCCACTCCTCGGCGACGCCATCGTACGCAACGGCGGTGACCCCGCTCGAGGGCTGCGGGGACCGCCGAGTGACGTACCGAAGCCCTGGATCGCGTTCGGTGCCGACGTGAACGAACGCCGCCGCGTCGCGCTCTGCGAGTGTCGATCGAACGGTCTCGGTCGCGTGGTGGCGTCGCTCGCTCGCGAAATCGGCAGCGTCATCGGCGATGTCACTACCGGACTCTAACCGACGGTCGTCCTCGCGGACGCCGGTGCCGTCGCTATCGCCGTCAGTCCCACCGGTCACGGCGCTTCGGCTTCGACCTCGTCTTCCGCCGTGGCAGCGTCCGATTCGCTCGGCTCCTGGGCCTGCTCGATCAGCTCTTCGAGGGTCGAATCGGTCAGTTGGTCGTGGAGCAGGACGTCGATCGGCAGCGTCGGCGCGCCGTCGACCAGATTCTCCAGCAGGACCAGGCGTTCGCGGGCCCGGGACATGCCGACGTAGAAGACGCGGCGCTCGTTGTCGGTGAGGACGGGGACCGGCGAGGTGGTCTTGGTGAACTCCTCGCAGCCGGGCACGTCGGTCGGGTCGTCGACGGTGGCGACCATCTGTTCGACGACCTTCTCGGTGAGGTCGGTACCGACGAAGACGTGGTCGGCCTCGCGACCCTTCGCGGAGTGGATCGTGCCGAGGCGGACGCGGTCGGTGTCCATCCCCTGATACTCGCCGATCGCGAAGTACGACCGGATACTCTTCTTCTGGAAGTTCGTGACCTTACGGACCATGTCGGCCGCCGAGGCGGGACCGGGCATGAAC
This sequence comes from Natrinema salifodinae, assembly GCF_900110455.1. Taxonomy (NCBI): domain Archaea; kingdom Methanobacteriati; phylum Methanobacteriota; class Halobacteria; order Halobacteriales; family Natrialbaceae; genus Natrinema; species Natrinema salifodinae. The sequence continues at coordinate 718,405 of NZ_FOIS01000003.1, forward strand.
GGTGCGTGGTCCTCGATGACCTCGGCGGGGATCATGAGTTGTTCGAGGTCGTCGATGCCGGCCTCCTCCTGACGGTCGTCGATCTCGTCGAAAAGGTCGTCGCGCTCGTTGGTGCCGAACGCCGATTCCTGAAGCATGTCGGCGAGTCGGCGGGCCTGCAGCCCGGTGACGTCATCGCCGCGGTCGATAGCTTCGACCGCGCGGACGTACTGAGTCAGCCGATCGGTCCACATCCGCTGGTCGGTCAGCGAGGTGAAGGGGACCCCCTCGGTGATGAACTCGTCGATGAACTGGAACATCTGGTAGCGCGCCCGGAACAGCACCATGATGGTGCCGTCGCCCCCGACGAGCGTGCGCCGAACCATCCGGACCAGGTCCAGCATCGACGCGTTCGTGCGCGCCTCGACGGCACCGCCTTCCTTGCGCGGCTTGAGGTCCTTGTCCTGGCGCTTCTCGATGTGGCGGATCTCCTGGTTGACCGCGTTGAGGACGTTCGACGGCAGGCGATAGGAGTTCGGCAGAATGACGTCATCGTCGACCTCTTCCTCGAGCAGGAGGGCGGGATCGGCGCCCTGCCAGGAGTAGACGACCTGGTCGTCGTCGCCGGCGATCAGGACCTGCTCCATGTGGGGTTTCCACTCGTCGTAGACGTCGTACTGGAGCGTGGTAATGTCCTGAAACTCGTCGATCACCAGGTAGTCGACGCTAGGAAGCAGGGAGCGCTGTTTGACCCGTTCGAGCATATCGGCGAAGCCGATCTTGCCCTCCTCGCCCTTGTAGGAGCGCCAGGCGCGGATCGCTTCGGGGACGTCGATCCGGTCGTCGTCGCTGGGCCAGGTCGGCGTGTACTTGTTACCTTCCTGGGCGTTGGGGTCGATCTCGGGGGGCAGGCGGACTTCCTCCTCGTCCCACTGGAAGGGGACGTCGTACCAGTCGGAGACGTCGCGGCTGGTCCGCTGGAGCCACTGGCTCGTCGCGATGACCTTGTTTCCGATCGTCGTCGACCGGGCGGTACGACGGCCGGCGCCGCTGTACTCGTCCTCGTACTCGAGGCCGTACTCCTCGCAGAACTCCTCCTTGTCGGACTCGCCGATGACATCGCTGCGGGAGAGGTCGAGCAGTTCGTAGGCCTTGGCGTGCATAGTACAGACGTTCCCCTGCAGCGCCCGTGGGCTCTCGCCGAGCCGCTCGGCGAGTCGTTCGCGAACCTCCTGAGCTGCAGCGCGCGTGTACGAGACGACGAGAATATCTCGGAACGTAACGCCGTCCTGTTCGAGGATCTCTTCGACGTGGTCGAGAAGCGCGGTCGTTTTCCCGCTTCCCGGACCGCCGAACAGGCGGGTAACCGTCGTATCCGTTGTAGCCATTGTAGCTGTACAGGGTCGCAATACCCATAAGTCACGTGGGTTTTCGGCGACAACAGCCCGTAACGAACCGGCGCGAGATCGGATGCAAGCTCGGACTCGACTCGAACTCAGGCTCGATCGACGACGACGCTACGGATCGCGGGGGGAACGGGCCTCTCGCACGTCGGCACCGTCGCGAATCCTGTCCTGACAGTCCGGACAAACGCGCGGATCGTCGACGTCACGCGGGGTGAACACCCGAGCGTACGCGTCCGTGACGAACGCGCCGCAGTTCTGGCATTCCGGCATAGTGATTCTCGAATAACCTATCGTCAGTAACTGGTTATAATTGTGTCGGATACGGCATGATAAAAACGGCGTCGGTAGGGTAACGGTGCGAGACGGCGTCTGCACGCCGAGACGGCGAAGAGGAAACGGGACGGTGCGGGGGATTACGCGGCCGGCTCCCACCCACAGACGCTGCAGGAGTTGGCGGACGTGTCGTGGAGTCCGCCGCATTCGGGACATTGCTTCTTGTTATACTCCTGCTCCCACCCGACTGGTTCTACCGTGTGACCGCGATCCGCGAGGAATTGATCGATGACGTCGTCACCGGCATCGTTGGGTGAGGTTGCCATAATAGTGTGAATGGTTACCACAGTCTTAAACGGTTCGGTTACCGAAGGTCCTGCCACATTCAGCGTCGAGTGAATCCCGTCCCGGGTGCTCACCGTCAGGACTGACCCGCGGACTTTTCTCGCTCTCTCGCCAACGTCACCGTATGAGCGACCTGCGCCTCGACGCGACCCAACTCGACCGCTACTCGCGACACGTCATCATGGACGAGATCGGCCCCGAGGGCCAGCAACGCCTCCTCGAGAGCTCCGTATTAGTCGTCGGTGCGGGCGGCCTTGGCTCGCCGGCGATCCAGTACCTCGCCGCCGCCGGCGTCGGCCGCCTGGGCGTCGTCGACGACGACGTCGTCGAGCGCTCGAACCTGCAGCGCCAGATCGTCCACGGCGACGACGACGTCGGCCGGCCGAAAGTCGAGAGCGCGGCTGACTACGTCGCGGCCCTAAACCCCGACATCGACGTCGAGACCCACGAGACCCGCGTCACCGCCGACAACGTCGCCGACCTCGTCGCGGGCTACGACGTGATCCTCGACGCCAGCGACAACTTCGCCACCAGGTACCTGCTCAACGACCACTGTGTCCTCACGGAGACGCCGCTGTCCCACGGCGCGATCTACCGGTTCGAGGGTCAGGTCACGACCTTCACGAACGAGCGCAGTGGGGACGACGACCCGCCGTGTTACCGGTGTATCTTCCCTGAAGCGCCCGAGCCGGGGACCGTTCCCGACTGCGCCACGACGGGCGTGCTCGGGGTCCTCCCCGGAACGGTGGGCTGCATTCAGGCTACGGAGGTCGTCAAGTACCTGCTCGGGAAGGGCGAACTGCTCGAGGGCCGCCTACTGATGTACGACGCGATGGACATGAGCTTCGAGGAGGTCCCGATGCAGTCGAACCCGGCGTGCCCGGTCTGCGGAGACAACCCGGAGATCGAATCAGTCTCGGACGTGGCCTACGAGGGAACCTGCGAGATTTCGGCCGACTGACCGTCGACCCGTTCTCAGGAGAGCGCGAGGTCGGAGCCGACGAGCTCACCGACGTCGAGCGCACCGCGGAGCGCGAGACACGAGACGAACGCGGTCGTTCCGAGTTTTCCGCCCGCACCGGCGAAGGCCGGCGAGACCGCGAGGTAGACGACACCGCAGAGGAGCCCCGCAGCCGCGATCCGTTCCGTCGTTTCGAGCCGATCCGTTCCCGACATCCCGACGAACGAGGCACAGAAGGCGACCGCGGCCAGGGTCGATCCGAGCTCCGGGACGAGCGGCGGGAACGCGACGCCGGCGACGACTCCCACGACCGCAGAGGCGACGACCGCACTCGTCTCGCCGTGCGTCCGGAGGAGCACGGTCGCGACCGCGGCGATGACCGCGACCGGAACGATCACGGGCGCGAGGCGCCAGGCGAGCGCGCTCCCGGCGGCGTAGTCGACGCCGGTCAGCGCCACCGTCGTGACGCAGCCAAAGAGGGCGAGCGTTCCGTACTTCCCGCCGAACCCGCCGAACGACTCCGTCGTCGCGACGAACGCCAGGCCGGCGACGAGGCCCGCCAGGCCGACCTGGTCGACCGACGCGAACACCGCCGGCGAGGTCATCCCGACGAACGTCCCGCAGTAGGCCGGCCCGTCGATCCGGGGTAAGCCGACGCCGACGATCAGGCCGACGAGTGCGGCTGCGAGCACCGGCCCGAGGCCGGCGTGAACGCTGAGGTCGTAGGTAACGACGGCCGCGGCCGCGACCGCGAGGGCATCGACGGCGTCGGATCGATCGAACCCGACCGCGTCGAAGCCCGTGATCGAGAGGCGTCGCCGTTCCGTCGCGGCGACGACGGTCACGGCGAGGGCGATGCCGAGCTGGATACCGGCGACGCCGGTCGGAAGTTCGGGCGGCGCGCGAACGGTAGCGAGGAGCAGGGCGGCGGGCGTCACCAGCAACGCAACGTATCCGGCGAACTGAATCGGACCGTACACACCCGCAGTCTCCCGAGGGGAACGGAGAGGGTTACGATTCGAGAATTACCGGACGGCTATCTGGTCGCGGCGACCGGCGACGACGGGACGGCGAAAACGGCCCACGAAACGCCGTTAACTCCGCAGCAGGCCGCCGTCGATCGGCACCTCGGCCCCGTTGACGAAGCTCGCGCGCGGACTCGAGAGGAAGGCGACGACCTCGCCGAGCTCCTCGGGCTCGCCGAGGCGGTCCATCGGAATGTCGCTCGCCATCTCGGCGAAGCCCGCCTCGTAGTCGTCGTAGGTGCCGCGCTCGATTCCGGCCTCGATGAGCTCCTCGATTCTGGCCGTCTCGATCGTCCCCGGGAGGACCGCGTTGGCCCGGATCTCGGGCGCGAACTCCCGCGAGACGGTCTTGACGAGGCCGATCACGCCCCGACGGACCGAGTTCGAGAGCAGGAGGCCGTCGGCGACCTCCCGGACCGTCCGCGAGGTGATGCAGGTGATCGTCCCGTACTCCGAATCGAGCAGGTGGTCGTAGGCCGACTCGATCGTCCAGACGACGCTCATCACTAGCAGGTCGTAGGCCTGGTACCAGTCCTGCTCGTCGGTCTCGAGGAAGGTGGTGCTCGGCGGGCCGCCCGAGGAGGTGACCAGGTGATCGAGCCCGCCGAAGGCGTCGACGGTCTCGCTGACGAGGTGGGAGACGGCGTCGGGATCCGTGAGGTCCGTCTGGACGGCGAGCACGTCTCCCTCCGCCGTCTCTTCGAGCTCCTCGCGGGCCGTTTCGAGCCGCTCCTCATCGCGACCGCAGATCGTGACGTTCGCGCCCTCCGCGGCGAGCGCCTGCGCGCTCGCAAAGCCCAGACCGCTCGAGGAGGCGGTCACCAGTGCGCTGTTGCCGTCGAGGTCGAAGTCCATACGCGACCCGACGGCGGCGGTCTACAAATGTCTCGGGAAGTCGGCAGTCGGCAGATCTCGCTGTCGAAGATCGCCCCGGCGACGTCGACGCGACGGGTCACCGACCGGCGGCGGAGTTGTCCTGATGGCGAACGCGAACCATCCCCTCGGAGGTGACCCCGACGATCAGCGGCGTCGACACCTGGCGGCCGGTGACGGCCGGCCCCGCGGCGTCGCTGACGACCTTCATCAGGTCCGGCGCGGTGTGGTCGACCTTGACCCCGGCCTCGTCGCAGGCCTCGTAGACCAGTTGGGGCACGTCGTAGAGGTCGGTCCCCTCGGGAACGCGGACCCGGACCGGCGCGCGGAGCGCCTCCGCGAAGGCAACCGTCTCGCGGGCCTTCTCGACGTTCTCGCGGGCGCTGGACTCGATCGAGGAGACGTTCGCCCGCGAGGTGCCCAGCTCGTCGGCGATGTCGGCCTGGGAGACGCCGCGTTCGCGCAGCGCGAGCACCTGCGCCTGGCGGTGGGTCAAGACGCTGGTCTCGGGGTCGAAGCCGATCTCCGCGAGGAGGTCGTCGGTGTCGTCGATCACGGTGCTTCCCTCCCCTGCGTGCCGGCGGCTCGCGCGGTCATACCGGTAGCTAGCCAGCGGCGGGATCAAAGCTTCCACGGTCCGGGTGTGGTCTCGGGCACCGCAGCCGCGCGAGTTCGGTCGTCGCTGGGTAGCAGCGGCCGATCGGTCGACCGGTCGATCGGAATCGCGATCGATGCCGCTGCTGGGCGTCTACGGGTGCACGGTCAGAAGAGAACGAAATGGTCGCGGTCAGCATCGAGGTCGGAACTGCGCCGCATCGGATGGACGCGACGGACTTAGTCGGCCGACTGCCCGGACGCGACGGGCTCGTCTTCGGCGGGCGTCGACACGCCGGTCACGGTCTCGTGCGCTTGCCGGAGCAGCGAGACGGCGAACCGAGCGACGTTCGCAGGACCGTCGTGTGGTCCGGGCGAGCGGTAACAGACGATCAGCGACCACATCGTCGCGACGCCGAACGAGCCAAGCGCCGAGAACGACATGCCCATGGTCGCGTACGTCGCCGCGTAGATCGCACCGATGGTCATCGAGGGGACGCTCGAACCCAGCGGGATCCGCGCCGTCACGTCGCGGACGGTGGGTGCGAGGAAGACGATCGAGAGGACGCTCCCGGCCAGGAAGACAAGGTCTTGCCACATCATACTCATTCCTAACTCGGGGACGAGTAAATACTTCTCGGTATTAGATCCGAGCGTCGGCTCGGCTAAAAATACGGTATCCGTGAGAGACACCGCATATTAACAGTTCGGTGTACGAGCGGAGAATCCGCTTAGAACGCTAACTCCCACCGCTCAGCCTCGGTCGCAGCGAGGTCGTCGGCGACGCCGTCGGCCAGGCGATACTCGGTTTCCTCGCGGACGACCGCGCCCGCCTGTTCGAGGTGGTCCAGGTGGGCGTCGACCTCGCCCGGGCCGTGGAGGACGTGAATCCCCTCGAGGTCGCCGAACAACTCGGCGCTGACCGTCCAGGTGTCACAGGGGCCGCGCCGGTCGAGGGCATCGAGGACGCGCCAGGCGCGCTCCTCGTGATGGTCGATGATGTGCTGTGCGCGGCCCGCGGGGTCGTCGATCGGGTCGCGGTGGCCCGGCCAGGCGCGGGCGTAGTCGGCCTCGACGATCCGCCGGAGTGCGCGGAGGTACTTCTCCAGCGGGTGCTCGACCCGGACGTCCGCCCCGCCGACGTTGGGCGTGTAGACGGGCAACAGCGCATCGCCGGAGAAGACTTCGCGACCGTCCTCGAGGTCTGCCTCGAACATGCAGAGACCGGCCGCGTGCCCGGAGGCGTGGACGACTTCGAGTTCGGTCCCGTTGACCGAGAACGCGTCCCCGTCCGCGAACGTCGTGACGGTCGGCGTCTCGTCGGTCGTCCCGGCGCCCGCGATGCGGTCACGGAGCACCTCCCGTTTCGGCTCGGGCATCCCCCACTTCTCGAAGTACCGCTCCTGTCGGTCGCGCATCGCCGACCAGGCGTCCTCGTCGCCCTCGACCAGCGCGGCGTCGTCGCGGTGGACGCACACCTCGGCGCCGCTTTCGGCCTGAATCTCGCCGGCCAGGCCGCAGTGGTCGTGGTGCCAGTGCGTGAGGAAGACGCGATCGATATCGGCGAACTCGAGCCCGCGGTCGGCCAGCGCCGCGACGAGTTGCTCGCGGGTCGTCGTCGTCCAGTCGCCGGTGTCGATCAGTGCCGTCTCGGGGCCGTCGGCGAAGAGGTAGGCGTTGTTGTCGCCTTCGAACGCCGAGTTCGATAACGAAAGTCGTTCCATGCGCTCACATCACAGAGCGCCCGAAAAAGCGTTGTGCGAAGCGGTCCGTCGCAAGCGCCGTCGACTGTCCACTCGAGGCCGTTAGGAGCCCCAGAAGTTCTCGCGGCTGCCGAGCCGTTCCCGGGCCGGTTTGCCGTCGTCCGCCTCATCATCCGCGGCGTCCTCGACCGCGTCGCGTTCGTCGTCTGCCTCATCGTCCGCGGCGTCCTCGTCGTCCATCGGGAGCAATTCGAGTTCCTCCGCGCGTGCGTGATTGCTGTGAACCTGGGTGATCTCGACGCGCGCTCTGGCCTCCGGGAGGATGCCGTCGACCATAACGATGAACCCGTCCTCGGTTCGGCCGACCCCGGCACCGCTCTCGTGCATATCGACGACGTCGATGACGACCTCCTCGCCCGCCTTGACCGGTTGCGTCTTGAGGTCTTCGATGGGTTGGTTGTAGTGGTTACACCACTCCTTGCCACCCCGGTCGCCGTAGTGTTGACACCCCATTCCCGAGATCCGCTCCGAGAAACTCGGGCAGTCGTCGGCGAGTGGACAGTCTGCCATGAGCAGTACTACCAGCGGCGGCGTTAAACCGTTTCCGTCTTGCAGATCGGCCGCCGTTTCTCACGAAACGGTGGTAGCTGTAGAGCGGCAAAACGACAGCAGAGATAATAACAGGTACACATTCGCGAAGATATGTTAACCAAACGGCTACTGCATGAGGTGCGGTTTCGAAAAGGTTTACGGTATGGACGTAGCAGTGATAGATGATGAAAATTCTCGTTACGGTCAAAGAGGTGGCAACCGTCGAAGACGAGTTCGAGATCGAGGGGACCGCGATCGCCGATCAGTACCTCGGCGCCGACTTGAACGAGTGGGACGACTACGCCATCGAGGAGGCCGTCCAGCTCCAGGAAGCCGGGATCGCCGACGAGGTCGTGACGGTCACCATCGGTCCGGAGGACTGCGAGCAGACCATCCGCCAGGCGCTCGCGAAAGGCGCCGACCGCGCCGTCCGCGTCTGGGACGATGCCCTCGCGGACGTCGACCTGCTCGACGTCGGCGCGAAGACCGAGATTCTCAGCGCCGTCGTCGAGGAAGAGGACCCCGACCTCGTGTTGACCGGCGTCCAGGCCGGCGACGACAGCTTCGGCGCGACCGGCGTCTCCCTGGCCGAGGAGGTCGGCTACCAGTGGGGCGCCGTCGTCAACCACCTCGACCACGAGTTCGACGACGACGTCGCCTCGGTGCGGCGCGAACTCGAGGGCGGCGTCGAGGAGCTCACCGACGTCGAGCTTCCCGCCGTCCTGACCATCCAGACGGGGATCAACGAGCCCCGCTACGCCAGCCTGCGAGGCATCCGTCAGGCCCAGCGCAAGGAACTGGACGTTCAGCGCCTGGCCGACCTCGGCGTCGACGAGAGCGCCGCGGACTCCGCCCTCAAGCTGACGGACATGTACGAGCCTGAAAGCGAAAGCGACGTCACGACCTGGGAGGGCAGCTCGGAGGAGACGGCCGGCCAGTTGGCTGCCCTGCTTCGCGACAAGGGGGTGGCACAATGACGGACGTTCTGGCGGTTGCCGACCACCGCCGTGGCGAACTGCGCGACGTCAGCTACGAGCTCATCACCGCAGGACGGAAACTCGCCGACGAGACCGGCGGCGACCTCCACCTGACGGTCATCAGCGGCACCGTCGACAAGTTCGCGGAGAAACTCAACCGCGAGGGGGTCGACGTCGTCCACACCGTCGACCACGGCGAGGAGTTCAACCACGACGTCTACACGCAGTCGATCACTCAACTCTACGACGCGGTCGCGCCCCAGTACGTCCTGACGCCCAACAGCGTCAACGGCCTCGACTACGCGCCCGCGGTCGCCAACGAACTCGACCTGCCGATCGTCACCGACACGATCGCCCTCGACACCGACGGCGAAACCCTGACCGCCACCCGCGAGATGTACGGCGGCAAGGTCGAGACCACCACCGAACTCGACGGCGACGCCGTCGTCACCATCCGCGGCGCCGAATGGCCCGCCGCGGAGGGCACCGGCGACGCCGCCATCGAGACGTTCGACGCCGAGATCGACGAGGACGCGCTCGGCTCCACCGTCACCGGCTTCGAGGAAGTCGCCGGCGGCGACGTCGACATCAGCGAGGCCGAGCTGCTGGTCTCGATCGGCCGCGGCATCGAAGAAGAGGAGAACCTCGATCTGATCCGGGACCTGGTCGACACGCTCGACGCGACGCTGTCGTCCTCGCGCCCGATCGTCGACAACGGCTGGCTACCCAAGAACCGGCAGGTCGGCCAGTCCGGGAAGGTCGTCACGCCGGACGTCTACATCGCGATCGGCATCTCCGGAGCCGTCCAGCACGTCGCCGGGATGAAGGGCTCGGACACGATCATTGCGATCAACACCGACCCCAACGCGCCGATCATGGACATCGCCGACTACGCGATCGTCGACGACCTCTTCGACGTCGTTCCGGCCCTCATCGAGGAGTTCGAAGGCTAAGTAGTCGTCCCGGACGGTCGTCGCGTTCGCGGCGTTTGCGCTCCGTTTCTCTCAAAGACTGCGACGCGTGCGGCCGACCAGGCGGCCGAACGAGACGCGCCACGTCGCGATTTCGGTCCCACACCGGACGGGTCGTTGCGATAGACACGAGCGAGACGCCGTTTTATACGCGACTGGGTGCCACCCCTCACCGAGACCCGTCTCTATCAACTAATAACCAGTTTTATTATACTACCCTCTCGGAGAGAGGTTCGATATCGTCACCCACGGGGATAACACACAAGTTCGATCCAAATACGGCGTGAGTGGGCTGAAATCCGCCGTGTCGAACGTTTGCGCCACCAATTGGGAATGGTTATTTTCTGACCATTCACGATAACCAGACAGTGAAGTTATATGCCACGAGTGAAATGCGCAGATATGTCCGTGCAAACGAATCGTCGAAAACTACTGTCCGGTCTCTGCGCCGCCGGTCTCGGCGGCCTCGCCGGCTGTCTCAGTTCGGTTCCCGGATTCGACTCGACCGACGTCGAGGACGGGAGCGACGTCGGTGGAACCGACCGAACGCTCAGACTCGGCATCATGCAGCCGCTGAGCGGCGACCTCGAGACGGTCGGAAAACCGATGCGAAACGCCGCTGAGCTGCCCATCAGGCAGGTCGAAGACGACATCCCACTCGATATCGAGTACGAAGTCGCCGACACGGAGACCTCGCCGTCTGCGGGCGTGCAGGGCGCAGCCGACCTGGTCGCTCAGGACTATCCGATGGTCAACGGCCCGGCGGCATCCGACGTAACGCTGCAGGCGACCCAGCAGGTGCTCATCCCCTACCGAACCGTCTGCTGTTCGCCCGGCGCGACCTCGCCGACGATCACCTCGCTCAACGACGCCGGCCTGGTCTTCCGAACTGCAGTCTCCGACTCGCTGCAGGCGGTCGTGCTGGCCGACCGTGCGGCGAACGACCTCGGCCACGACAGCGCCGCGACCCTCTACGCGAACAACGACTACGGCTGGCAGCTGAGCCAGGCGTTCGCGCGCTCGTTCCGGACCGATCACGGCGGGACGGTCTCGTCTCAGGTGCCGCTGGAGGAGGGACAAGGGAGCTATCGCGCGGCCATCCGACGGGTCAGGGAAGACGATCCGGAACTGCTCGTCGTGATCGGCTACCCGGAAACCGGGGGCCAGGTGCTCTCCGACCTGGGGGCCGACGCCGAAGAGGACATCCTCGTCACCGACGGGTTACAGGACGGCGACCTCCACGACGAGGTCGACTACTCGCTCGACGGAATCCGCGGTACCGCACCGCTCGTCGACGGGCCGGGTACCCAGACGTTCACGGAGCTGTTCAAGGACGAATACGACGCCGAACCCGGCGTCTTTACGCCCCATTCCTACGACGCGAGCGCCGTCTTACTGCTCGCGAACGCCTACGCCGGGCAGAATGACGGGACCGCCATCAGAAACGCCATGCAGGCGGTCACCACCGGTGACGGCGAGGAGATCACGCCGGAGACGCTCGCCGAGGGGATCGACCTCGCGGCCCACGGTGACCCCGTCACGTATCAGGGCGCTTCGAGTTCGGTCGGCTTCGACGGGAACGGCGACATGGTCGACACGATCTTCGAGTACTGGGAGTTCGACGAACGCGCTGCCGGCGGCACCGCCGAACTCGAACGGGTGACCTCGTAATGGTGTCGCTCGCATCCCTGGTGCCGTCGTTCGTCAGGCGGCGGTACCTCGTGAAGTTCGTGGTATCGATCCTGGCGGTCGTGCTCGTCATCGGCGCCGTCGGAGCGGTCAGCTACGCCGATATCGACAACACGGTCCGGACGGACTCGAACGAGCAGCTCGAATCGACCGCCGAAATGCAGGCCGACGCGATCAGCAACTGGGTCGAGACGATGCGCGTCCAGACCCGGACGGCCTCCGACTCGCCGATTCTTCAGGAGGGCGATCCGCAGGAAGTTCAGGGCCAACTCGTCGAGGAGCAGGCCCGGATGGACGTCGACGTGCGCGCGATCCACTACGTCGACACCGAGAACGACGAGATCGTCACGAGCACGAACGCCGCCTACCGCGGCGAGTCGTTCGCGGCGCTCGAGGAACCGTGGGCCGCCGACGGCTTCGAGGACAACCTCGGACTCGACGAGTCCGTCTGGCACTCCCCGACGTCCTACGAATCGCCGACCCTCGACGACCAGGTGATGGCCTTCGCTAGCCCGGTCACCGAACGCGAGGATCGGGCCGTCGTCATCATCGGGACGCTCGAGTACCAGGTCGACCAGCTCCACCAGGAGAACACGTCGGCTTCGACGGCCATCATCGACAGCGACGGCTCCGCGGTGTTCCAGGCCGAATCGGCGTCGATCGACGCTGCCTCGATCGACGACGAAGCGATGGCGGCCGCCCTCGGCGGGCGACTGACCCGCATCCAAGACGGCGACGTCGTGCGAGCGTACGTCCCCGTCGGCAACACCCAGTGGGTCGCCGTCACCAGCGTCCCGACCGACCAGGCCTACGGCGTCGCGTCCGACGTCGGAACGAACGTCATCGCGATGGTGCTGGCGAGCCTGGTCGCGCTCGGTATCGTCGGCGTCGTCCTCGGTCGACAGACGGTCGTCCCGCTAGCCAGGCTTCGTGACCGAACGACGAAGATGGAATCAGGGAACCTCGACGTCGATCTCGAAACGGACCGCGTCGACGAGATCGGGCGGCTGTACGACGGCTTCGACAGCATGCGCAATTCGCTACGCAACCAGATCGAGGCCGCCGAATCCGCCCGCGAGGAGGCCGAAACAGCCCGCGCCGAGACCGAGTCGATGAACCGCCACTTGGAGGCTAAAGCCGAGGCGTTCAGCGCCGTGATGGACGACTGCGCCGACGGCGACCTGACCAGGCGGCTCGACCCCGAGAGCGAGAGCGAGGCGATGACCGACATCGCCAAGGCATTCAACGAGATGATCGCGGACCTCGAGGAGACGACCGCCGACGTCAAGGCCTTCGCCGACGAGGTCGCGGCGGCCAGCGAACAGGTGACCGCGTCCAGCGAAGAGGTCCGCTCGGCCTCCCAGCAGGTTTCCGAGTCGATCCAGGAGATCTCCGACGGCGCGGATCGCCAGAACCAGAATCTGCAGTCGGTCAACCAGGAGATGAGCGGCCTCTCGACGACGACCGAAGAGATCGCTGCCTCCTCGAACAACGTCGCCGACATCGCCGAACAAACGGCCGAAACCGGTCGGCTCGGCCGCGAGGCGGCCCAGGGGGCCATCGAGGGGATGCACGAGATCGAATCGGAGTCGACCGAGGCCGTCGAGGCCATCCAGGAACTCGAGGAGGAAATGGCTCAGATCGACGAACTGGTCGAGTTCATCACCGAGGTCGCCCGCGAGACGAACATGCTCGCGCTGAACGCGAACATCGAGGCCTCGCGGGGCGGTGACGGCGAGGGCTCCGGCTTCGGCGCCGTCGCGACGCAGGTCAAGGAACTGGCCGCGGACACCAAATCGACCGCCGAGGACATCGAACAGCGACTGGAGCGCATCAACGAGCAGACCACCGAGACCGCGACGGAGGTCCAGCGGACCGCCGACCGGATCGCGGCACACGTCGACTCCGTCGAGAACGCCGCCGAGGCGCTCGACGAGATTGCCGATTACGCCGACCGGACCAACGACGGCGTTCAGGAAATCTCCGCGGCGACCGAAGAGCAGGCGGCCTCCACCCAGGAGGTCGTCGCGATGGTCTCGTCGGCGACCGAGATCTCCGACTCCACGGCTTCCGAGGCCCAGCGCGTCGCGGCGGCTGCAGAGGAACAGACCTCCGCCCTCTCGGAAGTGTCCGAGAGCGCAAGTTCGCTCGCCGACCAGGCGGCCCATCTGAGCGAGACGCTCGATCACTTCGAGACCGACGAGGTGGCGGACGTGTCGGTCGACGAGTACAGTACCGATTACGAGCGCGAGACCTTCGCGTTCGACGAGACGGACGTCGACGGCGTCGGCGACGTCGAACCAGGCGAGCGCGCCGACGACCAGGGTGCGATCGAACCAGGCGACGGGATCACGGACGCGAGCACGACCGGCCCCGGCGCGGACGGTGACGGAGCGATGGCGGACGTCGACACCGACGTCGAGACCGCCGCCGCTGCCGGTTCGAGCGGCCTGGCTGGCGAGTCGCCGATCGATGCAGCCGACGGCGACGCGATCGAGGCCGATGCGGCTGCCGACGAGTCGGGCGAAACCGAAGCGATGGCCGACGAAGATTCGGGCTCGGACTCGGAGTCGGAGTCGACTGACGACGAGACGTCCGCCGGTGACGAGCCGTCGGACGACGAGGGCGAGTTCACGTTCAGCCGGCTCGAAGACGAGTAGCCGGACCCCGATCGGCGGCCTTCCGCTAAACCGTCACGTACTTTTCACCCCCGTTCTAAGCGCGTGTGATGGAATTGCTGGAGCGCCGACGGGCGCTGATCGAGGAGCGTCTCGTCGAGGTAGTCGAAGGGGTCGAACCCGAGACGCTCACCGAGGAAGTTCGTCACGTCGCGCTCTCCGGAGGGAAGCGCGTCCGACCGATGGTGACGCTGCTGGCCTGCGAGACGGTCGGCGGCCGGGCCGAGGACGCCGTCGAATTCGGCGTCGGCATCGAGCTCGTCCACACGGCGTCGCTGGTCGTCGACGACATCATCGATCGCTCGGAGCTGCGCCGCGGGACGACCAGCGCCTGGGCCGAGTTCGGCCACGGGCCGGCGATCATCACCAGCGACGGCCTGCTCGGCGAGGCGTTCGCGCTCTTTTCGACCGATCCCGACGCCACCCGCGTCGTCGCCGACGCGATGGTCGAACTCGGTATCGGCGAGGCGACCGAACTCTCGGCCCAGCCCGCCAACGAGGACGAATACATGACCTTAGCCCGGCGCAAGACCGGCGCGCTGTTCCGTGCCGCGGCCGAACTCGGCGCAATCGCCGCCGATTCGGACCCCGTCACCGTCGAGGCACTCGGCGAGTACGCCGAACGGGTCGGCATCGCCTTTCAGATCCGAGACGATGTGTTAGACGCCGTCGCCGACGTCGAGGAACTTGGCAAACCGACCGGCCACGACGCCGCCCTCGAGCGGCCGTCGGTCGTTCAGGTGACCGACCTCACGCCCTCGGAAGCCAACGATCGCGCCCGCACCGAGGCCGACCGCGCGATCGACGCCCTCGATCGGGTCGAGATCGCCGATCCCGAGGCCAGAGGCTACTTAGCCGACCTGGCCGAGTTCGTAGTCGAGCGAGAGCGCTAACGTCGCGTCACGACCGGTCCGGGGTCAGCTCTCGCCGACCCGAAGCACCGGCTTGATCGTCTCGCCGGTCTCCGAATCCTCGACGGCCTGGTCGATCTCCTCGAAGTCGTAGTAGGTGACGAGTTCGTCGAAGGGGAACTTCCCCTGTTGGTACAGGTCCACGAGATCCGGAATGAACTCCTGTGGATCCGAATCGCCTTCGACGATGCCGGTGATCGACCGCCCGTTGAGGATGAGTTCGTTGACGTCGTAGCTCGCCTCGGTACCCAGCGGCGGCGCGCCGACGAGACCCACCGTCCCTCGCTGGGTGAGCGTCTCGACCGCCTGTTCGGCGACATCTGCGACGCCGGTTGATTCGACGGCGTAATCAGCGCCGCCGTCGGTCAGTCCCCGAACGGTTTCGATCACGTCGTCGACCGAATCGGGATCGACCGTCTCGGTCGCACCGAGGTCGGCGGCCCGTTCCAGACGGGACTCCTGCATGTCGACCGCGACGATCTCCGTACAGCCCTTGATATCGGCGGCCATGATCGCCGAGAGCCCGACCGAGCCGGCGCCGAAGATCGCGATCGAGGAGCCGGCCTGGGGGTCAAGCGAATTGATGACGGCACCGGCACCGGTTTGGATGCCACACCCGAGCGGGCCGAGCAGTTCCAGCGGAACGTCGTCCTCAACGGGGACGACGTTCCGTTCGGTCGCGATAGCGTGGGTCGCGAACGACGATTGACCGAAGAACCGGCCGCTGAGCCGTTCACCATCCCGCGAGAGCGGGGACGTCCCGTCCTCCGGACGCTGTCCGCTGAAATTGTGCTCGAAGAAGCCCTCGCAGTAGGCCGGATGACCGTCACGACAGCTGTGACAGCTCTCGTCGTAATCGAAGCTCAGAACCACCCGGTCGCCCGGGTCGACGGCCGTTACGTTCGAGCCGACCGATTCAACCACGCCGGACCCTTCGTGGCCCAACACCGCCGGTAGCGGCGTCGGGTACAGCTGATCGCGCACGATCATATCGGTGTGGCAGACGCCGACGCCGACGACGCGGACGAGTACTTCGTTTCCTTGTGGGTCCTCGAGGTCGACGGTCTCGATGTCGAAGGAACCGCCCTCCTCGTTGACCACGGCAGCTTCGATCTCCATGCGTGTCTTGGTACTGAATACCAAGCAATGAACGTTGTGCACGGACTGGCAACGGGGCCGCAGTCAGGCGTCAGGCGCGGTCCGCTTTGCGCGCGCCGGAGTCACCGGCGTCGTCGGTATCCGAGAAGCGCGACTCCGCGACGGCGAAGGTCAGCGTGCTCACGATCCCGAGCAGCGTGCCCGCCGTCAGGGCCGCCGCGAAGTACGTGATCTCCACTCGGTCGAGGAAGAACGCGCTCACGGCGTGGAGGACGATCGCGATCGAGAGCACGTAGAACGGCGCGTTGAGGTAGCGCCACTCCAGCGTGCCGGCGATGTACTCGTCGGTGATCTGGCCGAGACTGGTGGTAACCCCCGCAGCGGCGATCCAGTGGACCGACCCGTTCACGAAGGCGGCGAGCAGAACCGGGAGTTCGGCGTCGCCGACGGCCGACTCCCGGACCGCCTCGAGCGTGTCGAATCCGTTGACACAGCCCAGCGCGAACAGCGCGGCCGCGACGACGTACGCCAGCAGCGTCGTCCGACCGGCGTACAGCGACCGACGGGCACGTTCGACCGCCGCGTCGAGTCGGTCGCCCAGTCCCAGGCCCCGCGAGATGAGATAGAGACCGAGCAGGGCCGACGTCGTCCCCAGAACGAATCCCGGAAGCTCGAGTAGCGTTCCGATCAGCGCGAGCGGATAGATCAACAGGAGGATTCCCAGCGGAATGAGGAGCGTTCCGCGCGTCTCGGGGTCGTCTAACACCTGCTTGATCGTGTAGTACATCGACTCGAGGTTCTGGGCCTGGCGGACGACGACTCGGCGGACGCCGTCGATCGGGACGCGCGAGCGGATGATCGGGATGACGGACTCGTCTTGCGCGCCGTCGGTGACCACGAGTGCGGTGACGTCTTCGGCGGTGGAGAGGCTCGCGAGAACGGTATCGACCTCGTCGCCGACTTCGCGGTTGGCGCTGACGTCGCCCTGATCGTTGCCGGTGACGACCGCGACCTCGACGCTCTCGTCGCGGTCGGCCAGGTCGTCGTAAACGTGCAACCCCTGAAAGATGACGTTGACGTCCGAGTCCTCCGGATCCGCGGTCGCGAGGGCGACGGCCGCCTCCTCGACGGGCTCGCGACCGATGACCGGCGTCATAAATCCGGTCTTGCGGCCGAGGTCGTCGTCGAGGTCGACGCACAGAACCAACAGCATCGGGTCGTGGTTGCACGCCGCGGTATTTCCCTCTTCTGGGACGATCTAACCGATCGCACGGAGGGCGGACGTCCCGGCCGCGGCGGTCGATCCGAATACCCGTCGCGAAGGCGGCCGGTACTGCGGCTCGGATCCGGTCAGTTTCGCACGGCTTTTGAGGCTCGGACGGCTATGGACCATCGAATGATCTCGAAGGGCTGTGAGCAGTGCGCGAAAGGCGGCAAAATGGTGCTGTTCGTCTACGGGTATTGCGATCAGCGCGACTGCTTCTACTGCCCACTCGGCGAGAACCGCAAGAACGTCACCGACGTGTACGCTAACGAACGGCTCGTCGAGAGCGACGAAGACGTCATCACGGAAGCCACCCGGATGGACGCACTCGGCACCTCGATCACCGGCGGCGAGCCCCAGGAGGCCCTCGACCGGACCTGCCACTACCTCGAACTCCTGAAAGACGAATTCGGCGAGGACCACCACACTCACCTCTACACCGGCATCACAGGCGGTCGGGAGAACATGCGCCGGCTCTCGGAGGCCGGTCTCGACGAGATTCGCTTCCACCCGCCGTACGAGCAGTGGGGTGACCTCCACGGCACCGAATGGGAGGACATCCTCTACATCGCTCGCGAAGAAGGCCTCACACCCGCCTTCGAAATCCCCGGTATCCGCGCCGAGGAGGAGTTCCTCGAGTTCTTGGACGAGGGCGCCGCCGAGTTCTGCAACGTCAACGAGTTCGAGATGTCCCAAGGCAACTACCGCCGGATGCAGGAACAGGGCTTCGAACTCAAGGACGACCACATGAGCGCTGTCGACGGCTCCCGCGAGGATATCCTCGAAGCGATGGGCGACCACGAAAAGGTCTACTTCTGTACGTCCGTCTTCAAGGACGCCGCCCAGCACCGCCGCCGCCTGAAACGCATGGCCCGGAACGTCCGCCGCGAGTTCGACGACGTCACCGACGATGGCACCCTCGTCTACGGGAAAACGTACGCCGAGGCCGAACGCTTCGAGGCGCTCGGCGTCCCCGAGGAGTTCTACACCGTCAAAACGAACCACGTCGAGGTCGCCTGGTGGCTCCTCGAGGAAATGATCGAAGAGGGCGACCTCGAGGAGGGTGAGATCGTCGAACAGTATCCGACCTACGACGGCCAGGTCGTCGAGCGGACGCCGCTGGCCTGACTGCGAACGCGAGAACGAGACGACGGTTCGTGTCCGTGTCCTTGCGAGGTACGAGCGGCGGCTACGGTGACCAGCCGTCGAATGCAGCATTTCAGGGCTGCGCGGCGCGTACGGACTGGGCTGTGCGGTATTGGGCACAGTATAACGATCGTTCCGCGGCGGTCAACGCTGCGGAACCGAGCGTCTCGAGCCGAGACGGACCCGTTCATCGCCGAACGAGCCACTGTCGCTTATCTGGGATGTAATAATGGGACCCCATCGAGAACGGGCGGCTACGATGCAGTTTAGAAAACTCGCTATCGTCGCGGTTGCACTGCTCGTGGCCCTCTCGGGCTGCAGTGCCCTCGGCGGGTCACAGACGGGTGCGCAGTCGAATGACACGACAGAAGACGACACGGAGGAGCCGGGAACCGAAGATCTCGGCGATGACGTCGATTCGAACGGCGCTACGGATTCGAATACGGAGAGTACTGGCACGGAGACCGACACGGACGGCGGTGGAGACGGTGGAGACGACACGGCCGACGCGGAGTGGCATCCGCCCGAGGAACCGAACCGGCCGTTGGAGGATAAGCGCGAAGACCGCATCGAAAGCGTCGAGTTCGTCGACAAAGAGCCCGCGGAAAACGGCGAGGGCTACTCGAACTTCAACCTCGAAGTCACCGCCAACACAAGCATGGAGAACGTCGATCCGCCGGAACACGGCGACGTGATCGGCGAACCGTATTTCTTCGTCAAGATCAACGAGGGAGAGGGCGAGCGAAAGATCGTCGAGCGCACCGGCCAGGTCCAGATGGACGAAAACGGCACGTACAACATCGACGTTCGACCGGCCGGCATCGAGGAGTTCGGCGAGCGGTCGCTGACCGTCGAGGTCTTCCTGATGGACGAGGACAAAGACTGGGACGACATCTACGACGCCGTCGGGGAGGATATCCACTTCAATCCGGAGACAGAGTCGGAGACCGAAACTGAGACGGAAACCGAGACGGAGTCAGCGTCGGAGACCGACGACGCCGACGAGACGGAATCGAGCGACCAGTAACGCGAGCAACCGGCGATCGACCGCGGTCGCCGTCGACGAGCCGATCAGTCGAGCGCGGTCGGGTCGACTTCCGGCAGCGTAATCAGATTCTCGCGGCCGATCCGAAGCTTTTCGATCTCTCCGTCCTCGTCCATCTGGGAGAGCAACTGCGAGACTTTGGCGTTCGACCAGCCGGTCTCCTTGACGATGGAGGCCTGCTTCATTCGTCCGTTGTTTCGTCTGAGCAGCCGAAGGACGCGTTCCTCGTCGCTCAGCAGTTCGGGATCGATCGCGTCGTCGATATCCTCTTCGAACTCGAGTTCGGTTCCTGACGCGGGTCTGGACCCGGGGCCCTCCGACGTGGACGACGGTACACCCGCATCGGTGATCGACTCGCCGCCATCGTTTCCGGCAGCTGGGGCGGGCTCAGGTCCGTCCTGAGTACTCCCACGGCCGAACCACTGGGAGAGTCCGAGCGACTCGGCGGCGTCCGCTGGTACCCGATCGGACGGGATCGGAAGACCGTCGTCGTGGCGTCGCGCGAGGAGGTAGCTGCCGATACCGACGAGGATCGTGAGTCCGATGAAGCCAACGAGCAACCAGCCACTTCTCGAGAACAGCGGCCTTTCATTGGCGCTTCGGACGATCGTGATCTCGAGGCCTTCTTCACTAAACTCGTGTGGCCCCTCCCAGACGAGCGCACCGTTTTCGGTTCCCGTCGGCGAATCGACGAACGCGTAGTTAGCCGGCGGTTCGATGACGAAGCGTTGGCCCTCCGTCAGCGTGCTGATTAAGGGTCCATTATCCGTCTGAAGACCATCACTGACGCGAATTCGATCGCCGTCGACCGTCGCGAAGTTCGTCCACGTAAACGAATAGGAGATGACGCCGACGCGAACATCACTTTCAGCTTCGCCTTCGATCGAGGCCTGGCGATCAGTCTCGAGCGACTCGATCCGTCCATCGTCCCAGCCGGCGTTCTCGATCGTCATCTCGCGATCGGTCGATTCGGAAGCGAGCGACGCATACCGTGCGAATAGACTCGGATTCAACGAGGAATCCCGTGTTCCCGAAGCGACCTCGGTGGCGTATTCGTCGAAGACTTCGGCCTCGGTTTCGTTAGTCACGAGAAACCGGCTTTCGATCGTCCATTCCGCGTCTCCGGTATCCGTGATCCCGATCCGGATTACCTGCCAGGTGTCGGGCCGTTCCAGCGGTTCGCCGGCTGATTGTGACGAAACCGACGAGACGGAGTGTTGCTGTTCGAGGGCTGGGGCCGGGGCAGAGGGTGACGCTGAGGGGGACCGCTCGACGGTCGTCGGGGCGTGACTTGACGATGTGGCGGCCACTGCCCCCAGACCGGACGTGGCGAGGAGGATTGTGAGGGCGAGTGTGGCGGCAGTGGAAATCCGCATGCGTACCAACGGGTGGTTTCCCGGGGGAAAAAACACTTTCCATCGAAAAATAAACCGTTACCGTCGACTGTGAATCGGCTCAGTAGTCGTGTTAGCTGCTCGTCTCGTCTCTCATCGGTAGACGACCAGTTTTTGTATCAGGAGCCCGTACGGTGTTCTGATGAATAACGCGACGCCCGCCCTCCTCGCGTTCCTTCTCGTCCTCTCGCTGCCCGCGATGCCCGTCGTCGCGGCAAGCCCTGACGGTGGGAACAGCCGCGAATCCGACATGTCCCTGCAGCGATCTCCGGCGGTACAAACGGCACCGACTGAAATTGAAAATACAACGAACCGCCTCAGACTTACCGGGGACGTTACAAGTGAGTACAAGAGTTACAGCCCGGACCTTGGAGTCGCCCTCGCCAGTGCCGACGACGAACTTCGGATCGACCAGGAGCAGTACACCATCGTCGACGACGAATTTGAGACTGCGACCACCGAGGAACGGGAGATCCTTATCCAGACTGCATACGAGCGGCTCATGGACCGGGCCGATACCCTCGAACAACGCGAACGCGAAGCGGTAGCTGACCACGCGTCCGGTGACCGCTCGACCGACGAATTGCTACAGACGCTCTTGCGGAACCACAATGAGGCGGCAAAGCTCTCCGAGACGCTCGAGGAGTTAGATGCACGCGCTGCTCACGTGCCGGGTTATTCGCTCACCACGAAACGCGCCGACGAGAAAATTTTCGATGTACACCGGACCCCGGTCCGAAAGAACCTCGAACAGGTATCCGAGACTGCAGCCGATGATTCTCACGATGTAGTCGTCTCGACGTCGCAGAACGGGTACAGCCTCTCAATGATGGAGGGAAGTCGGTACATCATCGAGACGACAAGGTTCGATAACCGAAATAAGACGGCACCCAACCAGTTTGAAGATCGCGAAGCGTACGACCGTACGTTGGAACTGTATCCGTGGACTGACGAGCACGGCAATCCGCACTTCCAGGACAACAGCCCCGACCATTATTGGACCGAAATCAGTCACGATCACGGACGACTCGAAGTCTACCTCGACGGTGGCGCCGGAGATATCTACCGCGAGGTGCAAGAACTCTCTTCGCCCTCGCTTCCTTCGAACGACCACGGACCCTGGTCCAATAACAGTGTGAATATGACTGTAAACAAAACACTGCCAAACGGACCGATCAAAGTCACCACCACCGATGTAGAAACGGACGAGCCAGAGACGGCAACGATCACGATCGATGGCTTCGAACTCGGCGAAACCGATGAGGATGGAACGATCTGGGTGAACCGGCCAGTCGGCACGCACGAACTTAAAGCGGAGACGGCGAATGGGACCGTCGAGGCGATAATAACGGAGTAGTTCCGGGATACCTGGAACTCGATTTCGTGAGCGCCGGCTGTTTGGCTAGTGATTGATCGCTACTGTATCGGGTTGAAGTTTATACGCGGAGACGCGGCCAGAGGGCCACGTGAACGCAGGGTCGACCCACTGTAGACACCAGCCACGTCTAACTCCGCGCGCCGTCACTCCGACCATCGGCGTCGTTATTCTCCTCGCACTCACCGTCTGCCTGGCCGCCGTCGTCGCGGTCGGCGTCGGCGCCTGGTCGCTCGACGAACCCGGACCGAGGGCAACCTTTGAACTCGCGGCCGACAGCGATCGGTCGGCGATCACGATCGACCACGTCGCCGGAGACGACGTCGACGTCGAGACGCTGTCGGTGACGATCGCGATCGACGGAACGACGGTAGCCGAACAGCCGCCAGTGCCGTTCGTCGGTGCGAAGGGATTCGACGGCGCACCGAAAGGGCCGTTCAACGGCAAAACGGAGTCAAAATGGACTGCGGGAGAGCGGGCCGGCGTGACTCTCGCCACGACGAACGAGCCGGACCTGACCGCGGGTGATTCGGTTACCGTCACGCTCGCCGTCGAGGGACGGCGGATTGCCGAACTCGAGACGGTGGCGACCTGACGTGGCGGGCGCTGAGTCGCCAGGCGCACTCGGGTAGCTGCTCACTCGGGAGCGCGGCCGATCGTGGTGATCGCGACGTCGGGATTGTACGACGGACCCATGAATGCGTGTTTGACGTCCTCGAAGCCGGCGGCCTTGAACATCCGATCGGCCTCGTACTCGTCGTAGAAGAGCATGATCGCGTCGGCCAGACGCTGGGTGATCGGGTTGTCGGGGTAGTTCGGGCCGACGACCAGGAACTGGCCGCCCGGTTTCAGGACGCGCCGGATCTCCCGGAGCGCGAGGATCGGATTCGGCCAATACTCGATCGAGCCCGACGACCAGACGACGTCGAAGGTGTCGGTCGCGAAGGGCAGCCGCTCGGCGTCGCCGCGGTGGAAGTGGACCGGGGGTGCGCGTTTGCCGAACTTCTCGTAGGCCTGGTCGAGTTGATGTTCGCTCTGGTCGAGCGCGTAGACCTCGTCGACGTGCTCGAGGAGGCCTTCGGTCGCGAAGCCGGTGCCACAGCCGAGGTCGAGCACCGTCATGTCCTCCTCGAAATCGAGCAGGGAGAGGGCCTCGGTACGCATGTCTTCGGTCCAGATGAACGGATTGACCCAGTCGTAGACCCGCGAGAGGTACTTGTAGAACAGTCGAGCCCGGGCCTTGTTCTCGAGAACTCCCATTGGGGATGAGTTTCGGTCCGGCCGGCATATGTCTACTGTTCCGCGCCGTCGGACGAACCGCGGGTAACACTCGATTAGCGGCGGTTCGATGCCGGACGTACTGAGGGACTTTCGCAACTACCATATACGCGCTCTCGCAAACGTCCGACTGCTTAGAGTATGCCGAGGCCAGAGGTTCTCGAACGAATTAAGTCGGCGGAGGACGAGGCCGACGAGATCGTCGCATTGGCAGAGAACGACCGCGACGAGCGAATCACCGAGGCCCGGGAACGTGCCGAGGAAATTCGCACGGAAGCGGAACAGGAGGCGCAGGAGTTGAAGGAGCGCCGCCTGGCGGAAGCGCGCGAGGAGATCGACGCCGAGTGTGAGCGCGTCCTCGAAGAGGGCGAGCAGGAGCGCGAGGAACTCGCCGAGCGCGCCCGGGATCGGGTCGACGAAGTGACCGACCACGTCGTCGAACTGTTCCAGGAGGACGTCCATGCTCAGACCTGAGCGGATGAGCAAGGTCTCGGTGACCGGATCAAAGGGCATCATGCCCACGGTCATCGAGACGGTCCACGAGCTGAACCTGGTGCACCTCTCGGACTACGACGGCTCCTGGGAGGGCTTCGACAACGGCAACCCCATCGAGGGCGCCGACCAGGCCTCCGAGAAGTTGGTGACGGTCCGGGCCCTCGAGAGCACCCTGGAACTATCGGCCGACGAGGCCGGGCCGGGGACGCTCGACGAGGGCTGGGAACAGCGACTCGAGGAGATCCGAACGCGGATCAACGAACTCGACGACCGCCGCGGAGAGGTCAACACCGAACTGCGGGAAGCCGACGAGCGGATCGACCGCGTCGAGCCCTTCGCGGAACTGGGCATCGACCTCGACCTGCTGTCGGGGTACGAGACGGTCGACGTGGCCGTCGTCGAGGGTCGTGTCGACGCGATCGAAGACGCGGTCGCCGCGGCCGACGACATCCGGGCGTTCGAGACGTTCACCGGTGGCGACGTCGTGGCGATCGTCGCCGCACCCGCCGAGGGTGGCGACGAGAATCCGATCGACGACGCGCTGGTCGGCGTCGACGTCACCCGCCACGAGGTGCCCGACACCGAGCAGAGCCCGGCGGACTACGTCGCTGACCTCGAGGAGCGAAAGCGCGACCTCGAGTCGCAACTCGAGGACATCGACGCGGAGCTTGCGGAGATCAAGCGGACGGAAGGCGACTTCCTCCTACGGGTCGAAGAGAAGCTGACGATCGAGGTCCAGCAGGCGGAAGCCCCGCTGCAGTTCGCGACGTCCGAGCACGCGTTCGTCGCGGAGGGCTGGATCCCGACCGAGGAGTACGATCGGCTCGTCGCCGACCTGAGTGACGCCGTCGGCGACAGCGTCGAGATCGAAGAACTCGAACGGGCGGACTACGACCGCCACGGCGCCCACGCCCACACGGAAGAGGTCCAGAAGGGAACGGCGTCGGCGGCCGACGAGGACGACGAGAGCGCCGCCGAGGCCGACGAGGAACCGCAGAAGGCGGTGACCGACGGCGGGTCGACGGTCACGATGAACGACGAACCGCCGGTGATCCAGGACAACCCCGGACCGGCCAGGCCGTTCGAGGTGCTGGTCCAGGCGGTCAACCGACCGAAGTACAGCGAACTGGATCCGACGATCTTCCTGTTCCTAACGTTCCCGGCCTTCTTCGGGTTCATGATCGGAGACGTCGGGTACGGGATCCTGTACGTCGCGATCGGGTACTACATGTACTCAAGCTTCGACAGCGACGGGATCCGCAGCCTCGGCGGCGTTGCGATCTGGGCAGGCTTGTTCACGATCCTCTTCGGCGCGCTGTACGGCGAGATATTCGGCCTGCACGTGCTCGGAGAGGTGCTCTGGGAGGACGTCTTCCACATCGAGCTCCTGCCGTTAGCCAAGGGTCTCGAGCCGGCGGCCGGTGACTTCGCGCTCGGCTGGATGGTCATCAGCGTCCTGGCCGGGATCTTCCACCTGAACATCGGCTACATCCTGGACTTCTACGAGAACCTCAGCCACGGCGTCAAAGACGCCGTCACGCATAGCGGCTCGTGGCTCCTGCTGCTCAACGGCGTCTGGATCTGGATCTTCTCGGTCCAGGGCTACGATGCCCAGAACCCCGAGGAGAGCACGAAGCCGGCGTTCCTGTTCGAGACGTTCAGCTCGGAGGGACCGCTGCCGATCGGCTTCGAGGGCTTCCCGGAAATGGGGCTGTTCACGATTCCGGGAACGGACATGCTCTTCACGCTTCCGCTCCTGATCGCTCTCACCGGACTCGTGCTCCTGATCGCAGGAGACGCAATCGAGGCCGTCGAGGCGCTGGACGTCGTCGTGAACGTCTTCTCGTACACCCGGATGGCAGCGGTGTTGCTCGCGAAGGCCGGCATGGCCTTCGTGGTCAACCTGCTGTTCTTCGGCGGGTACGAGGACCCACACGGCAGCTTCCACTTCCTGCGGAGCCACGAGCCGGCCTACGTCGCCGAGCACTACGGCGGCGAAGCCGAGCTCATCTTCAGCGGCCTGATGCACTCGGGCACCGCCGCCTTCATCGGTGGGATCGCCATCCTCGTACTCGGGCACCTGCTCGTGCTAGCGCTTGGCGTGACAAGCGCCGGCTTACAGGCTGTGCGCCTCGAGTACGTCGAATTCTTTAACAAGTTTTATGAAGGCGGTGGGGAGAACTACGAACCGTTCGGACACGATCGAACCTACGGTGAGGACATTCAACAACAATAATGATTGAAAACGCAGCAGACCTCGCGAACGTCGTACTGCAGCAGAATGGAGAAAGCGCAGCGGCACCGTTCCTCGAAGCGAATGCGGCTGCAGCGATCGCAGTCGGCCTGGCCGCCCTCGCAGCGGGCTACGCCGAGCGCGGGATCGGCGCGGCCGCAGTCGGCGCGCTCGCTGAGGACGACGACCTGTTCGTGCCGGGGCTTATCATGACCGTCCTTCCGGAGACGCTCGTGATCCTGGCGCTGGTCGTCGTCTTCATCGTCGGATAACCACATCCCCTTCTCTCACCAATGAGTTTGGACACAGTCGTAGAAGACATTCGAGAAGAGGCCAACGCGCGTGCGGAGGACATCCGCGCCGAGGGCGAAACGCGCGCCGAGGAGATCGAATCGGCCGCCGAGGCAGATGCCGAGGAGATCGTCACCGAGGCGGAGGCCGAGGTCGAGCGCGAGATCGAGCAGCTTCGCGAGCAGCGCCTCTCCAGTGCGAAGCTGGAGGCCAAGCAAAAGCGCCTCGAGGCCCGACGTGACGTCCTCGGCGAGGTCCGCGAGGAGGTCGAGGCCGAGCTCGCCGCCCTCGAGGGCGACTCCCGCGAGGAACTGACGCGGGAGCTACTCGAGGCAGCGAGTTCGGAGTTCGACGAGGGCGACGACGTCAGCGTCTACGGTCGCGCCGACGATCAGGCGCTGCTCGAGTCGATCCTCGAGGACTACGACGGCTACGAGTACGCCGGCGAGTACGACTGCCTCGGCGGCGTCGTCGTCGAGAGCGACCAGTCCCGCGTTCGGGTCAACAACACGTTCGACTCGGTGCTCGAAGACGTGTGGGAAGACAACCTCCAGGAGATCAGCAACCGCCTCTTCGAGCAATGAGCGCAGGTGCCTCGAATCCGGAATACGTGAACGCTCGCGTTCGGTCCCGTCGAGCGTCGCTGTTCGCGGACGAAGACTACCGCAAGCTGATCCGGATGGGGCCGAGCGAGATCGCGCGGTTCATGGAGGAGACGGAGTACGAACGCGAGATCAACGAGCTCGGCACGCGGTTCTCGGGCGTCGACCTCGTCGAACACGCCTTGAACCGCAATCTCGCCAAGCACTTCGACGATCTGCTCGACTGGTCGGAGGGACGGCTCTACGACCTGATCGCCCGGTACCTCCGGAAGTTCGACGTCTGGAACGTGAAGACGATCGTCCGTGGGATCTACACCGACACCGATCCTGAAGAGATGCGGACGGACCTCATTCGCGCCGGAGAGCTCGACGACCGGACAATCGATCGCCTCCTCGAAGTCGATGCGATCGAGGACGCGGTCGAAGTCCTGTCGGGAACGATCTACTACGAGTCCCTCTCTTCGGCCTACGAACAGTTCGAGGAGAGCGGTGCGCTCGTTCCGCTCGAGAACGCCCTCGACCGGGCGTTCTACGAGCACCTACTGGAGGACCTCGGGGCCCCAGCCGAGGGGCCGGAAGCGAAGTACGTCGAGTTCCTCGAAGCGGAGATCGACTTCCGGAACGCGCGCAACGCCTTGCGGCTGGCGCGCAGCGGCGCCGACCTCGATCCGGCGACCTACTACATCGAGGGCGGCGTGCTGTTCGACCAGAACGAACTGAGTCGACTCGTCAACGATTACGACGAGCTCGTCGATCACATCGCCGACAACCGCCGCTACGGTGATCGGCTCTCGGAGGCGCTCTCTCGGCTGCGCGAAGCTGACAGCCTTATCCAGTTCGAGCACGCACTAGACGCTGCGTTGCTCGAGTACGCGGACACCCTCTCGAGCATCCATCCGGTGTCCGTTTCGGCCGTGTTGTCGTACATCCTCGCGAAGGAACGCGAGGTCGAGAACATCCGTGCGATCGCGCGAGGTCGCGAGGTCGGACTCGACGAGAACGAGATCGAAGAAGAGCTGGTGATCCTATGAGCCAGGAAATCGCAGTCGTCGGCAGCCCGGAGTTTACCACCGGTTTCCGCCTCGCGGGCGTCAGGCGGTTCGAGAACGTCCCGGACGACGAGAAGGACGCGGACTTAGACGACGCGGTCACGGACGTTCTCGAGGACGAAGGCGTCGGGATCGTCGTCATGCACGACGACGACCTCGAACACCTGTCGCGCAACGTTCGCCAGGCGGTCGAGACGAGCGTCGAGCCGGTCGTCGTCACCATCGGCAGCGGCACCGGTGGCGGCGGGCTGCGCGACCAGATCAAACGTGCGATCGGTATCGACCTGATGGACGAGGAAGACAGCGAGTAACACTATGAGCCAGGCAGAAGAAACCCAGACCGTCGACGAAGACGGTGTAATCGAAAGCGTGAGCGGTCCCGTCGTGACCGCCACGGACCTCGATGCCCGGATGAACGACGTCGTCTACGTCGGCGACGAAGGATTGATGGGCGAGGTCATCGAGATCGAAGGGAACCTGACCACCATTCAGGTGTACGAGGAGACGTCCGGCGTCGGCCCGGGTGAGCCCGTCGAGAACACGGGCGAGCCCCTGAGCGTCGACCTCGGACCGGGGATGCTGGACTCCATCTACGACGGCGTCCAGCGTCCGCTCGACGTCCTCGAGGAGAAGATGGGAACGGCGTTCCTCGACCGCGGGGTCGACGCCCCCGGAATCGACCTCGAGAAGCAGTGGGAGTTCACGCCCGAAGTCGAGGAAGGTGACGAGGTCGAACCCGGCGACGTCGTCGGGGTCGTCCCCGAGACGGTCACCATCGATCACAAGGTCATGGTGCCGCCGGACTACGAGGGCGGCGAAGTCACGTCGATCGAGAGCGGCGAGTTCACGGTCGAGGAGACCGTCGTCGAACTCTCCAGCGGCGAGGAAATCCAGATGCACCAGGAGTGGCCGGTCCGCGAGGCCCGTCCCGCTGGTACCAAGGAGACGCCGACCGAGCCCCTCGTAACGGGCCAGCGCGTTCAGGACGGCCTGTTCCCGCTCGCGAAGGGCGGGACCGCCGCGATTCCCGGTCCGTTCGGCTCCGGGAAGACCGTCACTCAGCAGCAACTCGCCAAGTGGTCCGACGCGGACATCGTCGTCTACATCGGCTGTGGTGAGCGTGGCAACGAGATGACCGAGGTCATCGAGGACTTTCCGGAACTGCCGGACCCGCAGACCGGGAACCCGCTGATGGCCCGGACCTGCCTCATCGCTAACACGTCGAACATGCCCGTCGCGGCCCGCGAGTCCTGCATTTACACCGGGATCACCATCGCGGAGTACTACCGTGACATGGGCTACGACGTCGCGCTGATGGCCGACTCCACCTCGCGGTGGGCAGAGGCCATGCGCGAAATCTCCAGCCGACTCGAGGAGATGCCCGGCGAAGAGGGCTACCCCGCGTACCTGGCGGCTGCACTCTCGGAGTTCTACGAGCGTGCCGGCAAGTTCCAGCTGATCAACGGCGGCGAGGGCTCGATTTCGGTCGTCGGTGCGGTCTCCCCGCCAGGCGGTGACTTCTCCGAGCCCGTCACCCAGAACACGCTGCGTATCGTCAAGACGTTCTGGGCGCTGGACGCCGACCTCGCGGAGCGGCGTCACTTCCCGTCGATCAACTGGAACGAGTCCTACTCGCTGTACAAGGACCAGCTCGACCCGTGGTGGGAAGGCAACGTCGCCGACGACTGGTCGGACATCCGCCAGTGGGCGGTCGACGTGCTAGACGAGGAAGACGAGCTTCAGGAGATCGTCCAGCTCGTCGGGAAGGACGCGCTGCCGGAGGACCAGCAGCTGACGCTGGAGGTCGCACGCTACCTGCGTGAGGCCTGGCTCCAGCAGAACGCGCTCCACGACGTCGACACCTACTGCGAACCCGAGAAGACCTACCGGATGCTGACGGCGATCAAGACGTTTAACGACGAAGCCTTCGAGGCGCTGGAAGCCGGCGTCCCGGTCGAAGAGATCACGGACGTCGACGCCGCACCGCGGCTCAACCGGATGGGCACCTCCGAGGAGTGGGAGGAGTTCATCGACGAGATCGAGAGCGACCTCACGGAACAACTCCGAGCACTGTACTAACGTAACGATGAAAGAGTACCAGACTATCACGGAAATCAGCGGTCCGCTGGTGTTCGCCGAGGTCGACGAGCCCGTCGGGTACGACGAGATCGTCGAGATCGAGACGCCACAGGGCGAGACCCTGCGCGGACAGGTGCTGGAATCGAGTCAGGGGATCGTCTCCATCCAGGTGTTCGAAGGCACGGGCGGCATCGACCGCAACGCCTCCGTTCGCTTCCTGGGCGAGACGATGAAGATGCCCGTCACCGAGGACCTCCTCGGGCGAGTGCTCGACGGCTCCGGGAACCCGATCGACGGCGGACCGGAGATCGTCCCCGACGAGCGACACGACATCGTCGGCGAAGCAATCAACCCCTTCTCCCGGGAGTACCCCGAGGAGTTCATCCAGACCGGCGTCTCCGCCATCGACGGCATGAACACGCTGGTCCGGGGCCAGAAGCTCCCGATCTTCTCCGGCTCGGGACTGCCCCACAACGAACTCGCGCTCCAGATCGCCCGCCAGGCGACCGTCCCCGAAGAAGAGGAAGGCGACGGCGACGGCTCCGAGTTCGCAGTCATCTTCGGCGCGATGGGGATCACCCAGGAAGAGGCCAACGAGTTCATGGACGACTTCGAGCGCACGGGTGCGCTCGAACGCTCGGTCGTCTTCATGAACCTCGCGGACGACCCCGCAGTCGAGCGGCAGGTCACCCCGCGGCTCGCCCTGACGACGGCCGAGTACCTGGCCTTCGAGAAGGACTACCACGTGCTGGTCATCCTGACGGACATGACCAACTACTGTGAGGCGCTGCGCGAGATCGGCGCCGCACGCGAGGAGGTCCCCGGCCGTCGTGGCTACCCCGGGTACATGTACACCGACCTGGCGCAGCTCTACGAGCGCGCGGGTCGGATCGAGGGCCAGGACGGGTCGGTCACGCAGATCCCGATCCTGACGATGCCTGGCGACGACGACACGCACCCGATCCCGGACCTGACTGGCTACATTACCGAGGGCCAGATCATGATGGACCGGGACCTGAACAGCCAGGGCGTCGAGCCGCCGATCAACGTCCTCCCGAGCCTCTCGCGGCTGATGGACGACGGGATCGGCGAGGGCCTGACCCGCGAAGACCACGGCGACGTCTCCGACCAGATGTACGCCGCGTACGCGGAGGGTGAGGACCTGCGCGACCTCGTGAACATCGTCGGTCGCGAGGCCCTCTCCGAGCGGGACAACAAGTTCCTCGACTTCGCCGACCGCTTCGAGGAAGAGTTCGTCCAGCAGGGGTACGACACCAACCGCTCGATCGAGGAAACCCTCGAGGTCGGCTGGGACCTCCTCTCGGAACTCCCGAAGGAGGAACTCAACCGCATCGACGAGGAACTCATCGAGGAACACTACCGCGACGACGAGACGGAAGCGGCCGAAGTCACGGCCGACGACTGATCGGCGCGGTCGATTCGCGGTTTCGGTTCGCAGTTTTGATTTGCCGATTCGTTTTCTCGACCGTCGTTCGAAAGCGACGGCTCTCGCGGTTCGTTGCCGGGTATCGCTGCGGTTGGCCTGCGGACGCAGCGAGTGGTGAGTAACTGCCACTGCCGGTCGGCCTGGCGTCCGCGTGAGCGCGCGAGGAATCGCCCGACGAAAGCGGCAAACCGAAATTATCTTCACTATCGTTAATGAAGTACGCCACGTATGCGCAAACCACTGCTCGTGACGGATTTCCTCGACCGGGCGCGGAGACACTACGGCGACGACGAGGCGGTGGTCGCCACGACGGGGGAGCGGTTCACGTACGACGAACTGGGGGAGCGGGCCGACCGGTTCGCGGCGGCGTTGCAGGAACGGGGGATCGAGAAGGGCGATCGCGTCGCGGTGCTCGACCCGAACACCCACTACCACCTCGAAGCAGCGTACGGGATCATGCAAATCGGGGCCGTCCACACGCCGCTGAACTACCGGCTCACGCCCGACGACTTCTCCTACATGCTCGAAGACGCCGGCGTCGATGCGATCTACGCCGACTACGAGTACGCTCACAAGATCGAGCCGATCCGCGACGAGGTGCCGACGGAGACGTTCATCACGAACGACGTCGAGAGCGTGGACGGCGACTGGGAGAGCTTCGACGAAGTGCTCGAGGACGCGGGCACCGAATACGACCGCCCCGAGATGAGTGAGGACGAACTCGTCACGATCAACTACACCTCGGGGACGACCGGCGATCCGAAGGGCGTCTGTCGCACCCACCGCAGTGAGACGCTGCACGCGTATCTGGTCTCCGCCCACCAAGAGATCGGAGACGACGACGTCTACCTCTGGACGCTGCCGATGTTCCACGTCAACGGCTGGGGCCACATTTACGCGATCACTGGCATGGGCGCGAAACACGTCTGCACCCGCGGCGTCGACGCGGGGGACATCTTCGAGGCCGTCCGCGAGGAGGACGTCTCGTACCTCTGTGGCGCGCCGACGGTGCTGAACATGCTCATCGACTACTACGAGGAGCGCGCTGCGCCGGAGGGGCAGCCAGGCGAAGGTAGTGGAACCGCCGAAGCGCCCGAAACCATGGGCGCGAACGACGTCCGGATCGCGACCGCCGGCTCGGCGCCGCCGGAAGCCACCATCCGGACCGTCGAGGACGAGTTCGGCTGGTACCTCAAGCACGTTTACGGTGCAACCGAGACCGGGCCGCTGATCACGACCTCCGACGCGCGCCGGAAGTTCGACGACGACGATGCAGACCGGTTCGCGATCAAGAAACGGCAGGGCCTGGGCTATCTCGGCACCGAGATCCGTGTCGTCGACGAGGACGGCAACGACGTCGCCCGCGACGACGCCTCGATCGGCGAGATCGTCGTCCGCGGTAACCAGATCATGGAGAAGTACTGGAACAAGCCCGAGGAGACCGAGGAGGCGTTCAACGACCGCGTCGAGGGCTACTACCACACGGGCGATCTGGCAACCGTCGACGAGAACGGGATGATCTCGATTCAGGACCGCAAGAAGGACATCATCATCTCCGGCGGCGAGAACATCTCCTCGATCGAACTCGAGGACGCGCTGTTCGACCACCCCGAAGTGTCGGACGTGGCGGTCATCCCAGCCCCCAGCGAGGAGTGGGGCGAGACGCCGAAGGCGTTCGTCGTGCCGGCAAGCGGCGATCCGGACGAACCCGGCGTGACGGCCGACGAACTCGTCGACTTCACGCGGGACAACCTGGCGAGCTACAAGGCCGTCCGGCGGGTCGAGTTCGTCGCGGAACTGCCGACGACCGCCACCGGCAAGATCCAGAAGTACGAACTCCGCCAGGCGGAGTGGGACGAGGAAGACCAGATGGTCGGGCAAGGATAGTCGCTCGGCGTTGTCGTCGCTACTCGGTCCGCTCGTCTTCGTCGCGAGTCCGCCAGCCGGCGTCTCCGGTATCGGTGCCGTCGCCTGGTCGCCCGCCCCAACCGTCGCACTCGGATTCGAGTGCGGTGGTATCCTGACCGTCGGGGGACCGCGACCGGGTCGGATCGAGACCACCGCGTTCTTTCGCGATCCGTTCGGCCTCCGCGCGGTCGACGACGGTTGGGTCCGACGTTTCTCGGCTAATCCCCAGCCAGAGAACGAGCGGGACCGCGATGGCGAACAGCAGGACCAGGCCGACGACGAGAGACATCCGTGCGGGTATCTGCGGACGCGTGGCACAAAGGTTTTATCGACTTATACTAATGGGGTGATATGAAGTCGGACGACCGCGGCTGCCCGAAGTGCGACCACACGGAGACGGAGATCGATGAAATCTCGACGACCGGAAGTGGACTCTCGAAGATGTTCGATATCCAGAACAGGAGATTCATGGTCGTGAGCTGCACGAACTGCGGCTACTCGGAGCTCTACAAGGGCCAATCGTCGGGCGATATGGTCGATCTGTTCCTGGGCTGAGTCGTCCCAGCCGGCCTCACAACGAACTCGGTAGGTCGCACGCGCGAAGCGCTCGATACGTCACAATGTCTCAGACTTCGAGCCGATAGCCTCTCGCAGCGGCGATACCGGGCAAAGAAACTGTAAACAGTTATCCGACTGGGGACGTAAGCCACCCACAAGATGGCCAAGGACGTCAAGCCCACCCGCAAGAACTTGATGGCGATCGAGGATCGCATCGAGCTCTCGGAGCGGGGCCACGGGACGCTCGAGAAGAAACGCGACGGGCTGATCATGGAGTTCATGGACATTCTGGACAAGGCCCAGGACGTCCGTGGCGACCTCGCTGACGACTACGAGGACGCCCAGAAGAAGATCAACATGGCCCGCGCCATGGAGGGCGACGTCGCGGTCCGCGGTGCCGCGGCGGCGCTGCAGGAACACCCCGAGATCACGACCGAGTCAAAGAACATCATGGGCGTGGTCGTCCCGCAGATCGAGTCCTCGCGAGTCTCCAAGAGCCTCGATCAGCGCGGCTACGGGATCATGGGCACCTCCGCCCGCATCGACGAGGCCGCCGAGGCCTACGAGGACCTACTGGAGAGCATCATCCTCGCCGCCGAGGTCGAGACGGCGATGAAGAAGATGCTCCGCGAGATCGAGACCACCAAGCGCCGCGTCAACGCCCTCGAATTCAAGCTCCTGCCCGAACTGCGCGACAGCCAGGAGTACATCGAGCAGAAGCTCGAAGAACAGGAACGCGAGGAGACGTTCCGCCTGAAGAAAATCAAGGACAAGAAGGAAGCCGAGGAGAAGGAAGAAGAGCGGAAAGAAGCCGAGGAAGCCGAGGCGGAAGAAGCCGAGGAGAAACAGGACGAACTCGAGGACGTACAGCCGGACACCGCCGCGCAGTCCCCCGCGGCCAACCAGTAAGCGTCCGTCGCCCCGACGGCCCCGCAACCCTCACTTTCGATGGCCTGTTCCGAGTGCGGTTCCTCGACGATTTCGTTTTCGGTCCCTGAGGAGTACCGCGAGCACGCGCCGTCGGCATCCGAGCTCACGTCGTTCTGTCCGCGCTGTCTGACGCTCGAACCGGCTACGGACGAGGACGAGGAAGACGGCGCTATCGATACCGCTTCTACCACCGACGCAGATACCGCGACGACCGAACCGGACTTCACACGCGTCAGCGACGCGTTCCCGACGCGACCCGAGCGGGCGATTCCCCTCGCGCTCGCGCTGGGTCTCTGCTCGTCGCTCGCAACGAACCGGTCGGCGATCGAGTCGCTTCTTCGGGACGTCGAACGGGCCGGGACGGATCCGCTATTGGTACTCGATCGGCTCGTCGCAGACCCGTCGGTCGAGCCAGCGATCGACCTCGACCGCCGACGGCGGCAACTCGAGCAGCTGTTGTACTAATCGGGTTACGAGCCGTCGAAACGAGAACATCCGTTTTCGTCCCTCCGACGAGACGAACCGAAGACTGCTGTGAGCGACGACCGCGGAGGCTTACTTCCCGGTCGGTCGCACGTTGTTGCTGATCGCCTGTTTGACCTGCAGGGCGGCGCTGGCGGCCAGGCCGCGCGCGACCTCGTCGCGCTCATCGGCGGTGATGACCTCTTCGGCGGCCGCCTCCTCGAGTTCGGGCGTGAAGCCGGCGCTGACGGCGTGGCCGACCGGCGGGCGGACCGCAACGGTGACCTGCGGG
Source organism: Natrinema salifodinae (assembly GCF_900110455.1). NCBI lineage: Archaea > Methanobacteriati > Methanobacteriota > Halobacteria > Halobacteriales > Natrialbaceae > Natrinema > Natrinema salifodinae. Next base: position 754,327 of record NZ_FOIS01000003.1, read on the forward strand.
CCGGAGATGCCGCTCGAGACGTCGGCGTCGACGACGTACTCGTCGGGGAGGAACTCGCGCGTCCGGGCGGCGATCCGCGAGACGTCGCGGTGGAGCAGTCGTTTCTGTGCGCTCGAGAGATCCGGAACGTCCGCCGCGGCACGTTGCCCAGCTCCAGTCTCGCCCGGTAGCCCTGCGTACGGCGTATTTCCGTTCATGAGAAGTGTGTGCCCGTAGCAATGGGCCGACCGGTGAAAAGGGTTCGCTTTCGGTCACTCCTCGACTCCGACCGCGTCGTGAGCAACGGATCTACAGAATCGGATCGCTCTCCCCGTAGACCGCGAGCACGACCGCCGACGTGTACTGGCCCGGATCGGCCTGGTGGCTCTCGACGGCGACTCCCGGCTCCGTAAACTCCCAGTCCCGGAGGTCCTGGCCCGCGGCCAGGCCTTCTCGGACGCGGCGTTCGACGTCTTCGCGGTCAGTCTCGCCCGCGGTCTCGTAGAACAGGCCCGGGCCGTCGTCGACGGACTGGTTCCACGCCAGGGCCGCGCTCACGCGCCCCGGTCCGGCGGCGGTGGCGCGCGCTTCGACGACGGTCAGACGCTCGCCGGCGGGGCCGAGGTCGGGCGCGGTGCCGACAGCTTCGACGGGCGTCTCTGCGGGAATCACGGAGGAGACCGAGACCAGATTGTAGTTCTCGATGCCGGCCTCGGCGAGCGCGGCGTCGTAGGAGGCCATCGCCGTGGGCGCCGATGCGGACCCCCAGACGACTCGAATCGTGCTCATACTCGCCCTTCGGGGATGAGCGGCGTAAGGACTTGCGATCCGAAACCGATCGGGAGACGGGCAAGTGTGAGAGTGAGCGAAACCGGAGAAACCAGTCCGTTACTGGTAAAAGTAGCCTGGCGACGAGACGACGTCGCTGGAGTCGTCGTTCTCGATCTTCTCGAAGGCGTTTACGAAGTCCTGGTGGGAGACCTCGTCGCGGTCGTTTCGGATCGCGAACATGCCGGCCTCGGTGGCCAGGCTCTCGATGTCGGCGCCGGAGTAGCCGTCGGTCTCGGCCGCCAGGTCGGCGAAGTCGACACCGTCCGAGACGTTCATACCGCGGGTGTGGATCTCGAGGATCTGCTCGCGGCCCTCCTCGTTGGGTTCGGGGACCTCGATGAGGCGGTCGAACCGACCGGGACGGAGGATGGCGCGGTCGAGCATGTCGAAGCGGTTGGTCGCGGCGATAATGCGGATCTCGCCGCGGGCTTCGAAGCCGTCCATCTCCGAGAGGAGCTGCATCATCGTCCGCTGGACCTCGGCGTCGCCGGAGGTCTTGGACTCGGTGCGTCGGGTCGCGATGGCGTCGATCTCGTCGATGAAGATGATGGCGGGTTCGCGCTCGCGGGCCATCTCGAAGAGGTCGCGGACGAGCCGGGACCCCTCGCCGATGAACTTGCGGACGAGTTCGGAGCCGGCCATCTTGATGAAGGTGGCGTCGGTGTGGTTGGCAACGGCCTTCGCCAGCATCGTCTTGCCGGTGCCCGGCGGCCCGTACAGCAGGACGCCGCTCGGGGGCTCGATCCCGACCTCGTCGAACAGTTCGGGCTCAGCTAGGGGCTGTTCGACGGCCTCGCGGACCTCGCGGACCTGCTCGTCGATGCCGCCGATGTCCTCGTAGCTGACTGCGGGCTTCTCGGTGATCTCCATCGACTGGGCCCGCGCGTCGGTCTCGGCGTCGAGCACCGTCTGGATCGCGAAGGAGTCGTTGACGGCGACGCGGTCGCCGGCCTCGACGCGGTCGACCATTCGCGAGGAAACCTCGGTGAGGACCTCCTGGTTGTTGCCGTGTTGCTTGACGACGACTTCCTCGTCGTCGAGGACGTCCTCGACGGTCGCGATGTACAGCGACGAACTCTTCAGCGACTCGTTTTCGCGTTCGACGCGGTCGACTTTCTCCTGGAGGCGCTGGCGGCGGTCCTCGGCCTCGTCGAGCTGGTCGGACAGCTGGTCGTTGACGTCGACGAGATCTTCGTAGTGACCGCGGAGCGCCTCGAGCCGCTCGTCGTCGGGAAGATCCGGATCGATATCGCGGTGAGGTCGGTCGGGAATAGAGGGGCTTCGAGACATCCTGACGTACGCCGATAAGATTTCGACAGTAAATGTGCCTTTGGGTCCCGGAGGGATTTCTGTCACGAGCTATCAATGCACGCCCTGCGACTGATGGGGGCGGCCGGATCGGACCGCGAATTTCGCTCGGCTCGCAGACCCGCGGTCGCGCCGAAAAGACGAATCGCCAGCCGACGGCCGGGTCGGTTAGTCGAGCAGTGACTCGAATTCGTCGAGGCGCTGGCCGTACGTCTCGAGCGCGCGGTCGATGGGAGCCGAGGAACTCATGTCAACGCCGGCGATCCGCAGCAGTTCGAGGGGGTACTCCCGGGAGCCCCGCCGGAGGAAGTCGAGGTAGTCCTCGGCGGCGGGTTGCCCCCGCTCGAGCACGTCGTCGACGATCGCCAGGGCGGCGGAGATACCGGTCGCGTACTGGTAGACGTAGAACGCGCGGTAGAAGTGCGGAATGCGCATCCATTCGCGGGCGATGCGGTCGTCGATCACGGCGGGCTCGTAGTAGTCGGCCTTCAGCCCGCGGTAGAGCTCGTCCAGGCGGTCGGCCGTGAGCGGCTCGCTCTCCTCCTCGAGGCGGTGGGCCTCGTGCTCGAACTCCGCGAAGAGGGTCTGTCGGTACAGCGTCGAGCGGACGCGTTCGAGGAATTCGTTTAAGACGTGCTTCCGGAACTCGGGGTCGTCGACCGTCTCGAGCAAGTGGTGGGTCAGCAACGCCTCGTTGACCGTGCTGGCGACCTCGGCCACGAAGATCTCGTAGCCCGAGTAGACGAACGGCTGTTCCTCCGTGGTGAGTTCGGAGTGCATCGAGTGGCCGAGCTCGTGGGCCAGCGTGTACATCGAGGCGATGTCCTGCTGGTAGTTCAGCAGGATGAACGGCTGGGTGTCGTAGGTCCCGCCAGAGTAGGCGCCGGACTGTTTCCCCTCGTTCTCGTAGACGTCGACCCAGCGGGAGTCCAGTCCCTCCTGAACCCGAGACTGGTACTCCTCGCCCAGCGGTGTGAGCGCGTCGACGACGTACTCGGTTGCCCGGTCGTACGCCAGATCGGGGCCCTCGTCGCCGGTCAGCGGCATGTAGAGGTCCCACATCTGAAGCTCCTCGACGTCTAACGCCTGTCGTTTGAGTTCGGCGTGGCGGTGGAGGTTGTCGAGGTTGTCGCGGACGGTGTCGACGAGGGTATCGTAGACCTCGACGGGGACGTTCGGGCCGTCGAGAGCGGCCTGGCGTGCGGTGTCGTAGTTTCGCGCGCGGGCGGTCTTGACGTCGGCCTTGACGCTGTTCTTGTAGGCGGACGCGACGGTGTTCCGGACGGATTCCCACTCGTCGAAGTAGCCCTCGTAGACGCGCCGGCGGAAGTCTCGATCGGGGCGCTTGAGCAGATTCGTGAAATTGCTCTGGGTGATCTCGACGGCCTCGCCGTCGGGATCCTCGACGGTGGGAAACGCCATGTCCGCGTTCGAGAGCATGTTGTAGACCTCGCCCGTCGCGCCGGTCACCTCGCTCAGATCCGCAAGCAGCGCCTCGACCTCGGCCGAGCGCGTGTGGGGTTTCATCCGGAGGACGTCGTCGACGTAGTGGTCGTAGGTCTCCAACTCGGATTCCTCGGCGACCATCTCGTCGAACTCGTCGCGAGTCAACTCCTGGATTTCGGGGTCGATGAAGGAAGCCGCGGACTGGGCGTCGGCCGCCAGCGACTGCGCGCGGGCGGTCAGCCCCTGATAGTACTGGTCGGTCGTGTCCTCGTCTCGGCGCATCCGGGCGTAGGCCGTGACCGTCGAGACCTCGCGTAGAAGCTCGTCGCGCAGTTCGAGCACTTCGAGGAGGGTCCCGGCGTCGTCGGCAACCCGCCCCTCGTAGGCCTCGAGTTCGTCGACGCGCTCGGCGACGGCCTCGTAGGCCGCCTCCCAGTCGTCGTCGGTCGCGTAGATACTCTCGAGATCCCACTTGTACTCGGTGTCTATCTCCGAGCGCTCGGATACCGAACTCATACTCCGTACGAGGCGATCCCCGGAGGTAAGGCTTGTCTTTGCTCGCATCTCGGGCATCTCGGGCGTATCGAGCCGGCGGTGGCGAATTCGATTCCGGACGATAGTTCGCAGACGACCGATTTGTATGAATTTATGATCGGTAGTTCGCGGCGGGCACATGACCGCTCGCCGCTTTTACCGATCGGCGGACTAGCGTCGCCGATGACGGACTCCGACGCCGACGACGTCCTATTCGACTCGGTCGACCTCGGCGACGAACGCCTGGCGAACCGCGTCGGGCTCGCGCCGATGACGCGAACCAGCGCCGCCGAGGACGGCCGCGCGACGGCCGAGATGGCCCGGTACTACGCGAAGTTCGCCAGCGGCGGCTTCTCCTTCCTCATCACCGAGGGCACCTACCCGGACGAGGCGTACAGTCAGGGGTACGACCAGCAGCCCGGCCTCGCGAACGACGACCACGTCGACGCGTGGCGGCGGGTGACCGACGCCGTCCACGAGGAAGGCGCGCCGATCGTCGCCCAGTTGATGCACGCCGGCGCGCTCTCCCAGGGGAACCGCTACGCCGACGAGACGGGCGCCCCCTCGGTCGTCCGACCGAAGGGCGAACAACTCGAGATGTACGGCGGCGAGGGTGAGTTCCCCGAGCCGAAGGCGCTGACGACCGACGAGATCGACGACGCGATCGACGGGTTCGTCGCCGCCGCCGAGCGCGCGGTCGAGGCGGACTTCGACGGCGTCGAGGTTCACGGCGCGAACGGCTACCTGCTCGACCAGTTCCTCACGACGTACACGAATCAGCGCGACGACGAGTACGGCGGCGACGTCGAGAATCGAGTCCGCCTGGCCGCGGAGGTCCTCGAGGCGGTGCAGGCCGCGACGCCCGAGGACTTCGTCGTCGGGATCAGGATCTCCCAGAGCAAGGTCAACGACCCCGACTACCGCTGGCCCGGCGGCGAGGACGACGCCGAAGTGATCTTCGAGACGCTCACCGACGCCGGGGCGGACTACCTCCACGTTACCGAGGAGGACGTCACGACGCCCGCGTTCGAATCGGGGCCGACGCTGACGGAACTCGCCGACCGATACGGCGACGCGCCCGTGATCGCCAACGGCGCGCTCGAGGACCCCGACACGGCGCGTGCGACCGTCGCGGCGGGCGCGGACCTGATCACGCTCGCGAAGGGCGCGCTCGCCAACCCCGACTGGCCACAACGCGTCGCCGAGGGCCGTCCGCTCGACGACTTCGACTTCCAGCGAATCCTCCAGCCGGACGCCAGCATCGACGAGACCGAAGTGCCGGAACCCGCGGACGACTGAGCGCGGCACGGACGCCGATTCGACGACTCGCGACCGGTGGCGCCCCGTCTCTTTTCTCGATCGCCCCGGAAAGGAGCGTATGGAAGACGGTGCTCCGGACCCGGACGTCGCCCTCGAGCGCGCGATCGGCCGCGCCTGGTCCGACGACCGACCCTGGGAGCTGCTGACCCGACTGACCGAACTCCCCCACCGGATGGGCGGCTCCGGCGGCGAGCGCCGCGCCGCCGAGATCGTCCGAGAGCGTCTCACGGACGCGGGCCTCGAGAACGCCCGAATCGAGTCGTTCCCGATGCAGTACTGGGAGCGGGGGACGACCGAGCTCGCGGTCCTCGAGGGCGAGCCCGAAACGCGACGGGGACGAGACGAGGGAGCGACGGCCGGCGCCGAGCGAATCGACCGCTTCTTCGACGCGATCGCGCTGCCCTATTCGCCGCCAGGCGACGTCGAAGGACCGCTGGTCGACGTCGGGTACGGCACGCCCGCCGAAATCGAGGACGCGAACGCAGACCTACAGGGCGCGATCGCCGTCGCGAGCACGACGACACCGCCCGGCCAGCGGTTCGTCCACCGGATGGAGAAGTTCGGCCACGCCGTTGCGGCGGGCGCGGATGCGTTCGTCTTCGGCAACCACGTTCCCGGGCAACTGCCGCCGACCGGCGCGCTCCGGTTCGACGGCGAAGCGGCCGTACCTGGCGTCGGCGTCAGCGCCGAGACCCGCGACTGGCTGACGGAGTACGCCGACCGCAGCGCGCGGGCGAGACTCCGCGTCGACGCGACGACCCGCGACGGATCGAGTCAAAACGTCTCCGGAACCCTCGGCCCGGACGCGGACGAGGCGGTGCTCGTTCTCGCACACTACGACGCCCACGACCTCGCCGAGGGCGCGCTGGACAACGGCTGCGGGATCGCGACCGTCGTCGGCGCGACTGGAATTTTGGCGGCGATCGAAGACGAACTCGAGTGCACGGTCCGGATCGTCGGCGTCGGCTCCGAGGAGTTGGGGCTCTTGGGCGCCGAGGCGCTGGCTGACGACCTATCCCTCGAATCGATCCGCGCGGTCGTCAACGTCGACGGCGCGGGGCGGTTCCGGAACCTGCGGGCGCTGTCCCACGGCTCGGACCCGCTCGCGGACCTGGCCGACGACGTGACCGACGCGGTCGGCCAGCCGGTCGTCCACGTCCCGGAGCCGCACCCGTTTAGCGATCACTGGCCGTTCCTGCGGGCCGGCGTGCCGGCGCTGCAGCTCCACAGCGAGCCGTCCGAGGGCGGCGAGCGCGGCCGCGGCTGGGGACACACGGCGGCGGACACCCGCGACAAGGTCGATCCCCGCAATCTCCGGGAGCACGCGATTCTGACGGCGCTGCTCGTCCGTGAACTCGCCGAGCGGGACGTCCCGCGGATCGAAACGGACGACCTCCGCGATCGGCTGCAGGAGCAGGACTACGAACCCGGTATGCGCGCGGCCGAGATTTGGCCCGACGCCTGGTCGTGAGCGACGGCCGAGGATCGCTACGTCTCCGCGTCGACTGCGGTCCGGACGACGCGGGCCAGGCCCAGCATCGCGACGAACGTTCCGACGAGCACGAGTACGATGAGCAGGATGACACCTAGCGCGGAGGCGCCGATTTCAGGATGGGTCCGCAGCGCCGCCGTAAGGCGGATACCGAAGAAGGCCACGAGACCGCCCGCGGCGACCCGAATCGACGCGCGCCAGTAGGCGCCGTACTCTTCCGGCGACAGTTCCATGCGCCGACGTGTGTGCTCGGCCGTGAAAAACGCTCGTACACGCTCCGAACCGCGGACTGCGACCCGCGCCGCACGGATCAGGCCGATCCGCTCGTCACCGTAGCCCGTCGGCCACCCGGCCGGCGACCCGCGCGCCCGTCCGCCGGTCGATGCGGCGACGCTCGAAGATCGCTCGCGCCCGCTCGGCCGCTTCCTCGTCGACCTCGAACGTGAGGTCGGGATAGGCCACGTCGGTTAGGACCAGCGGCTCCGGCGGCGCGGGGGCGATGCCCTCGTGACCAGGCAGCGGCTCGGACCCGAGCGCGCGGTCGATCTTCTCGCGGGGCGCGTCCCCGGCGCCGATCGCGCGAGCCAGCGAGACCAGGCGACGGACGAGTTCGCGCGCGAAGCCGCCCGCGCTGACGGTGACGACGAGGTAGTCGCCGTCGCGGGTCGTTTCGAGCGTCGGCGAGCGCTCGGTGTTGCGGTCGTCCGGCGTCAGGTTGTGGAAGTCGTGCGTACCTGACAGCGCCCGACAGGCCGCGTGGAAGCGGTCGTCGTCGACGGTCGGCGCGGCGCCGGCTCGGTTCCGATCCGACGCGTCCGACCCTGGATCGGACGAGGCCGCGGGCGGCGCGTACAGGTGATACGCGTACTCCCGGCGGCTCGCGTGGTGGGTCGCGTGGAATTCGGCCGGCGCGTCTGCGGCCGACCAGGCGCGGACGTCGGCGGGGAGTTCGGCGTTCAGCGCCCGCGGCGAGAGCCAGTCGGGCGCATCGAAGGCGACTGTTTGAGCGAGCGCCGAGACGCCCGCATCGGTGCGGCCGGCGGCGGCGTAGCCCGCGGGCTTATCGGCGTCGGGAGCGAGAATCCTGTGGCCGCGAAGGGCGTCGAAAATGGCGTCCTCGACGGTCGGAACGTCGGGCTGGCGCTGGAAGCCGTGATACTCCGTCCCGTCGTAGGCGATCCGAAACGCGCGGCGTTCCATCGGTTCTCGAGTCGATCCAGCGGGTCGAAGGTGTTAGGGGTATCGACCGCGACTCGGATCAATCTGGATCGGGGTCGGAACCAGAGCTGAACCCGAGAACGAAACCAGGCGTCGCGCGCCGACCGGAACCGGGTCCCTCAGAACTCGTCGCCGGTATCGAACCGATCGGGGTCGGACTCGTCGAAATCGAACTCGTCGGTCCCGGGCCCGACGCGGTCGGCGTCGCCGTCGATGTCGAACTCGTCGGTCTCGAGTTCCGACCCGTCGACGCTGACGGCGCCGTCCTCGATCTCGATCGTGACACCCTCGTCGGGATCGCGTCCGGCGAGCAGCCTGGTCGTCGTCGACTCGAGTTCCTCGTTGACCGACCAGACGAATCGCAGTACTGACTCGAGTTCGGTGCCGACCTCGCGGACGCCGCGCTGAGGCGAGAGCTCGCCAAGGCTCTTGGCGCCCTCCGGATGGAGGTACTGGATCGGGTGCTCGTTCGGGACTTCCTGCAGGTCGACATCGAACGACCAGAGGTACGGCAGCAGTTGGATGGCGTACCCCTGGGGTTTCGGTGCGCGCCGGCCGGCGGCGGTCAGGGCGACGTTGATCGCCGTTGACTCCGCGTCGGTGTCGAAGTAGACGCCGGGAACGCCCGGAATCGAGAGTCGCATATTCGAGCGAGGGGGTCAGGGACGGGTGAGTCTACACCCGGCAGTGCCAACCCGGTTTTATAGGGCACTAGCCGCGGTTGCGCCGGGTGACCCGTCTCCCGCAGCCGGCCCCACCGCCGTCAGTTGAAGGTGTCGGCGAACTTGTCCCGCCGGTTGATGTCGAGTTCGCTCACGCTCGAATGGTCCTGACTCGCGGCGAAGCGGATCGCCGCGGCGACCTCCGAGGGGGCGCTGGCCTCGTCCTCGTCGTAGCGCTTGGCGAAGGTCTCGCCGTCCGGCGTCTCGAACTCGGTGCGGACCTCGGCCGGATTGACGATCGTGACGCCGACGCCGCCGTCGCCGATCTGGGCCGCCAGGCTCTTGGCGAACCCGCGAACCCACCACTTCGAGGCGGCGTAAACCGGATTGGCCGGTCGCGGGTGTCGACCGGCGAAACTAGCGACGAAGATCAGGTGGCCGTTGCGCTCTCGGACGTGGGGAATCGCTGCCTGGGAGGCGTAGAAGACGCCGTCGACGTTGGTCTCCTGCATCGTCTCGTACGCCTCGGTCGACAGCGATTCGACCTCGCCGCCGCGGGCCAGGCCCGCGTTGTTCACCAGCACGTCGATGCCGCCGAACTCGTCGACGGCGGCCTCGATGAGCGCGTCGACGTCGTCCTCCTCGCGGACGTTCGTCGGGACAACCAGCGTCTCGACTTCGTGGGTCGTCTCGATCTCGTCCGCAAGCTCTGTCAGTCGGTCCTCGCTGCGGGCCGCGAGGACGACGTTCGCGCCGGCGGCCGCGAGTTCGCGGCAGGTCGCTGCGCCGATGCCGGAACTCGCACCGGTTACGATCGCCGTCTGCTGATCGAGTGCGTCGGACATCGTCCGAAGGGTAGGCGAGCCGCGACCCTAAAAACGGGGGTCGCGGCGGTATCGACGGCGATCGCCGGCGGCCGGCGTGGTCGTCGCGCGGGAGACGGGAAAACGGGGTCGCGGTCAGTAGTCCTCGAGGTCGTACAGGTCGCCGTACTTCGACGTGACGTACTCGAGGAAGTGATCGGCGGTCAGCCCCTCGCCGGTGGCGCGCTCGATCAGGTCGGGCGTGACGTAGCGCTTGCCGTGCCGATGCACGTTCTCGCGGAGCCAACCGTTGAGTTCGTCGAACTCGCCCTCGCGGATCTGCGCGTCGAATTCCCCGAGGTCGTCCGCCGCGGCGGCGTACAGCTGGGCCGCGAGCACCGAGCCCAGCGAGTAGGTCGGGAAGTAGCCGAAGTCACCGTGGGACCAGTGGATGTCCTGGAGACAGCCTTCCGCGTCCGTCTCGGGGCGCACGCCGAGGTACGCCTCGTACTTGTCGTTCCAGACCTCGGGCACCTCGGAGACCTCGAGCTCGCCGTTGATCAGGGCGCGCTCGATCTCGAAGCGGATCACGATGTGGAGGTGGTAGGTGAGCTCGTCCGCCTCGACCCGAATGAGGTTGTCGTCGTAGACCTGGTTGGCCGCCTCGTAGGCCGCCTCGGGAGAGACGTCTGCGAGTTCGGGGAACCGCTCGCGGGCGATCGGCAGGAAATGCTCCCAGAAGGGCCGCGAACGGCCGACGTGGTTCTCCCAGAGCCGGGACTGGGACTCGTGGACCGAGAGGTCCCGCGCCTCGCCCAGCGGCGTGCCGTAGCCGTCGTCGGGCAGCCCGAGCGTGTAGTTGGCGTGGCCGAACTCGTGGATCGTCGAGGTGATCGAGCCCAGCAGGTCGTCCTCCTCGAATCTGGTCGTCACGCGGGCGTCGAACTGCGTCCCCGAGGAGAACGGATGGGGAGCCGTATCCAGGCGGCCACGATCCCAGTCGTAACCCAGCGAGTCGAGGACGTCGCGGGCCAGCGCCTCCTGATCGTCGTCCTCGAACTCGCCCGCGAAGGCGTCCGTCTCGAGGTCGGCGTCGCTCTCCTGGATCGCGTCGATCAGCGGGACGAGTTCCTCGCGGAGCCGCTCGAGAACTCGCTCCGCGGTCTCGAGATCGATGTAGGGCTCGTACTCCGAGAAGAGCACGGCGTAGGGCTCGGCGTCGGGATCGATCTGTTCGGCGTACTCCCGTCGGAGTTCGACCAGCTTCTCGAGCGTCGGCGCGAAGCGCTCGAAGTCGTCCTCCTCCTTGGCCCGCTTCCACTTCGGATGGGCGTTCGACGCCGTCGCGGAGATTTCCTCGACGAGTTCCTGCGGGACGCTCGTCTCGCGGTCGTACTGCCGGCGGAGCTCCCGGACGACCGCGGCCTGGTCGTCCGCTAACTCGCCTTCTTCGAGTTCGTCGAGGAGGTCGCCCGTCTCGTCGGCTGTCAGAAGCTCGTGACTGATCGATGACAGCGTCGAGAGCTGCTGTGCGCGGGCGGGCGTCCCTTCGTCGGGCATTACGACTTCCTGGTCCCACTGGAGGATGCCGGCGGCGTTGCCGACGTTCGAGATCCGTTCGACTCGCCGTTCGAGCCGGTCGTACGTGTCGGCCTCGTCGGCGTCGCTCCGGGCCTGATCGGTCGCCATGGCCGACCGTTCGCTCGGAAGCGGTATCAACGTCCGGGTTCCGGGCATTTCGAACGCGGCCGGGCCCCGGTTGCGCAGATGTGTGGGCGTACGGCTGCGTCGCTCGCGACCGGTCGAACGGCGCCGCGATCCCGATGGTAATGCCGTATCGCGGAGCCGATCCCGATAGCGATCGCTGTATCTGTCGAGTTCGGAGACGATCCATCCGCCGGCTCGGTCCCGGCGTCCGCGTCCGTACCAGGCGATACCGAAACGCCGTCCTCGCCGTGTAGAACTTGCAAGCAACGGGCTGTTCGGCCAAGCTGACGAATAGACAACTACAATGGCCGTTGCATCACCAATCGCGTCAGCCATCGTGTTCGTCGTGAGCCTACTGATCGGTGCGCTCGGTATCTACATCGGCGCACGCGTCATCGTCGGCCGAGCGGACTACGACCACGCCATCGTCACCGCGTTGATCGGGGCGATCGTCTGGGCAATCGTCGGTTTCGTCGTCGGCTGGATCCCGCTCGTAGGGCCGTTACTAGCCCTGCTCGCCTACATCGCGGTGATCAATTTCCGGTACCCCGGCGACTGGACCGCCGCGGCGATGATCGGCCTGGTCGCCTGGGTCACCGTCCTGATCGTGCTGTACGCCATAGCCGCGCTCGGAATTACGAGCTTCGGTGCGGTCGGCGTGCCGGGCGTCTGACGCACTGGAATCAACCGACGAACCGGTCGAGATCGAGCACACCGCGGCGGCGTTACCGCGCCGTCGGCCATTCTTCCGCGACCCGCCGGTAGGTCTCGCGACACCGCTCGAGAACGGCGATCGAGACGCTCTCGTCGTCGGTGTGGGCCTCGCCCGGCTCGGAGGGGCCGTAGATCACGCACTCCGTCCCGGCCTCGGCGAGCCAGCCCGCGTCGGTTGCGTGGGGTTTCGTCACCAGTTCGGGCTCGCCGTCCTGCGCGCCGTCGGCGGCCGCCAACACGGCTTCGGCGAACGCTCGGTCGTCACAACGCATCGGCGGCAGATCCTGATCGACACGCCACTCGACGTCCTCGAGTTCCTCGACGCGCCCGAGCGGCGCCCGCTCGCCCGGAACCGTCCGCTCGTCGACGGTGAACTCGCACCGGGCGGGAACGACGTTCATCGCCGAGCCGCCCTCGATCTCCGTGACGGTGAGCCGGCCGTCGAGTCGCTCACCGGCCACCTTGACCGACGGCGGCTCGAGGTCGCGAACCAGGTCAACGGCCGCGGTGGCGCGGTAGATGGCGTTCTCCCCGGCGTCGGCCTCGCTGGCGTGGGCCGCCTGGCCGCGGGCGGTGATCGTGCTCCCCCGACGACCCTTGTGCGCGACGGCGACGTCGGTGACGTCCGGCCCCGAGTAGTTGGTCGATCCCTCGCCGACGACGGCGTAGTCGGGCGCGAATCCCGATTCGATCGCGTGTCGCGCGCCGACGCCGCCGACCTCCTCGCCCACGAAGCTCGCGAAGACGAGTTCTCCCGCAGGGGTCGCGTCGCGGAACGCGAGCATGGCGGCCGCCAGCGCCCCTTTCATGTCCGCCGCGCCGCGCCCGTAGAGGCGGCCGTCGCGTTCCGCGACGACGTACTCGGTCGCGCCGTCGCCGGTCCTGGCCGCGTCATCGCCCGCGTTGACGACCTGTGACTCGGCCGGCTCGACGACATCGTGGTGGCCTACGAGCGCGAGCGTCTCTGCGTCCGCTCCCGTTCCCTTGCGAGCGATCACGTTCCCTGCCTCGTCCCGGCGTACCTCGGCGTCGGTCTCACGGCGAAGCCAGGCCTCGACGAAATCGCCGGCGGCGGTCTCGTCCTCGTGGCTCGGGATCGAGACCAGGTCGCGCGTCAGTTCGACGACGGACATGGCGGCGACTTCGAGCGGCAGGGTGTTGATCCCACCGGTGTGGGTCGTCGCCGAGGGCGGGACCCGCGGCGTCGAGCGCGAACCGCGAGCCCGCGACGGCTGCCATTGCGAGGACATCCTTAATGGCGCGGGGACCCAAGCCCCGGTATGAACGTCGTGCCGGATACGAGCGTGGTCATCGACGGCCGCGTCTCGGCGACAGTCGACGACGGGCAGTTCGAGGGAGCGACGATTTCGGTGCCGGAAGCCGTCGTCGCGGAACTCGAAGCGCAGGCCAACGACGGGATCGACACCGGCTGGGACGGACTGGAGGAACTCCAGCGTCTCGCCGACCTCGCCGACGAGGGCGTCATCGAACTCGAGTACGTCGGCGAGCGGCCCAACGCCATCGAGCGGGGCCACGCCTCCGAGGGCGAAATCGACGCCCTGATCCGCGACCTCGCGGAGGACCTCGGGGCCACGTTCCTCACGAGCGACGTCGTCCAGGCGGAGGTCGCCCGGGCGAAGGGCCTCGACGTCGAGCACGTCTCCCCCGAGACGCGCGAGGTGGGGACACTCACCGTCGAGAACTACTTCGACGAGAGCACGATGAGCGTCCACCTCAAGACGGACGCGGTCCCGAAGGCCAAGCGCGGCGACCTCGGCGAGATGCGCTACGAGGCGATCGCCGACGAACCCCTCGACGAGGCGACGATGGACGAGTACGCCCGCGAGATCGTCGACGCCGCCAAGGAGGCGTCGGGCGGCTTCATCGAACTCTCCGAGCCCGGGATGAAGATCGTCCAGTTCCGAGACTACCGGATCGCGATCGGTCGCCCGCCCTTTTCCGACGGCATCGAGATCACCGCCGTCCGGCCGATCGCCCAGACCGACATCGAAGACTACGAGCACGCCGACGAACTCAAGGAACGACTACTCGAGCGCCAGCGCGGCGTCCTCATCTCGGGCGCGCCCGGGGCCGGGAAGTCGACGTTCGCCCAGGCGGTCGCCCGCTACATCTCCGATCACGACTACTCGGTCAAGACCATGGAGAAGCCCCGCGACCTTCAGGTCGGCCCGGACATCACCCAGTACACGGAACTGGCAGGCGAGATGGCCAACACCGCCGACGCCCTGCTGATGGTCCGGCCGGACTACACCATCTACGACGAGGTCCGCAAGACCGACGACTTCGAGGTCTTCGCGGACATGCGCCTGGCCGGCGTCGGCATGATCGGCGTCGTCCACGCGACCCGCCCGATCGACGCGCTCCAGCGCCTGGTCGGCCGGGTCGAACTCGGGATGATTCCGCAGGTCGTCGACACCGTCGTCTACATCGAGGCCGGGGAGGTCGAGACCGTCTACGACGTCAAAACCGAGGTCAAGGTCCCCGCGGGACTCACCGAGGAGGACCTGGCCCGTCCGGTCATCCAGGTCACGAACTTCCGGACCGACGAACCCGAGTACGAGATCTACACGTTCAACCGCCAGGTCGTCACCGTTCCGCTCAAAGACGAGGAGGGCGGCCCGGCCAACGAGTCCGGCGTCGACCGCATCGCCAAACAGGAGATCGAGCGCGAGATCCGCTCGGTCGCCCGCGGCTACGTCGACGTCCAACTCAAGAGCCAGGACAAGGCGGTCGCCTACGTCGAGGAGGACGACATCTCGAGCGTCATCGGCAAGGGCGGCGGTCGCATCACCGACATCGAGAACCGCCTGGGGATCGACATCGACGTCCGCACCCACGACGAGAATCCCAACTACGGCGCGGGCGGCGCCGGTCCCGGCGGCACCAGCGCGAACGGCGGCGGCGGTACCGGCGGCCAGGCCGGCCAGATCGTCCAGCCCGAAATCACCTCCCGGCACATCGTCATCCCGGTAGACGGGAACCACGGCGAGACCGTCGAGGTGCAGGCCGCCGGCGACTACCTCTTTACGGCGACGGTGAGCCGCGGCGGCGAGATTCAGGTTTCGCGCGGGAGCGCGATCGCGGAGGAACTCGAGCGGGCGATCGATCGGACGGATCCGATCACGATCGTGCCGTCGTAGGGCGCCGAACCGGAACGAACGGGCGGGAAGAACTTTTTTCGAGGGGCATAATTGGACGAACAGTCAGTAATTATTCAACAGACCTCCTGTGCGGATTCGAACCACGGCCACGTCTACTAGTTGTTTAAGGACTAGCTTGATATGCGAGACAATCGTCCGGTCAAACCAGCCAACACGAAGTGATCCGAACATATGGGCGCAGATAGCAAAACGTTCGTCTACGAGAGCATCGAACATACGAACGGGCCGTTTTTCACTGACCAGCACTCGCTCGCGGCGGTCCGCGAGCGGATCGTCGCCGACGTTCGGGCGACCGTCGCCGACGCGGACGCGGACGGCGTCGTCGTCGCGATGAGCGGCGGCATCGACTCGACGCTGACGGCAGCTTTGGCGGTCGAGGCTGTCGGCGCCGACAGCGTGCTCGGGCTCGGCCTCCCCTCTCACAAGACCGACCAGGCGGACGTCAGTGACGCCCGCACGATCGCGGCGGGACTGGGAATCGACTTCGAGGAGATCCAATTACGACCGATCCTCGACGCCTTCGAGGACACCGTCGCAACCGCGCTCGAACCGGAACCGGACGCCGACGAGCGGCCGATCGAGCGGAACCGTGAGATCGGAAACGTCACCGCGCGGCTCCGAATGGTTGCGGCCTACTACGCGGCCAACCGCCAGGCGCGGGTCGTGCTCGGCACCGCGAACCGGTCGGAGCTGTTGCTCGGCTACATCACCAAACACGGGGATGGCGCGGCCGACGCCTATCCGATCGGGGACCTCTACAAGACGGAGGTCCGGGCGCTCGCGAAGCAGATGGGGCTGCCCCGCCGGATCGTCAGCAAGGAACCGACGGCGGGCTTCTGGGCCACCCAGACTGATGCCGACGAGCTCGGCGCGCGGTACGACGTCATCGACCCGCTGCTGTCCCGACTCGTCGACGAGGACCGGTCGATCGACGACGCCGTCGCCGAGTTGCGACTCGATCGCGAGACGGCCGTCGAGATCGCGTCGCTGCACGCCGATACCGCGCACAAACGTGCGCTCCCGCCGACGCCGGGGATCGGCGGGCGCGACGGTGGAACCGCCGTCGACGGCGCCGATTCGCTCGATTGATCGGCGGCCGTAGCGGCCCCGTCAGTGCAGCGGCGACCGATCCGGAGTCGGTCTCGGCGTCGCCTGGCCGTGGCCGCGGTGGCGACGGTACTACACGTGTCCGCCCCGACTCGGCGTCAGCGCTCGACCGTCTCGCCGTACATGTCCGGATTGCGCCACCAGAACAGCCCCCAGGCCAGCAGGAAGCCGGTGGCCATCGCGGTGACCTCCTGAAGGAACTGCGAAATTCCCAGGTCGACGACCGCGACGAGCGCGAGCGCGGAGCCGAGCGCGGCGCCCGACACCACGTACAGGACGTCACCGACGATGCGCGCCCGCGACTGCTCCCAGTAGTGTCGGCGGTCCTCGTCGTACCAGACGCCGATGTAGATCAACACCGGGGCCATCGCGGTGATGACCGTGATCGTTCGGTACGCGTCGGGAAGAACCGTGGGCACCAGAACCAGATTGAGCAGGTTCGCGCTCAACGCAGCCACAAAGAGGCCGACCAGCAGCCAGCCCCATCGCGGTAACCGCTCTCTGTCCATGCTGAGGACGCTCACCGCTGGAAAATAATAGTGCCGTTCTCTTCGCTTCTGCTAGTCTCTCGAGAAGCCGTTATTCCGCACAGCAGGCGTCTTTCTTCGGGGTCTGGGATTCGTCGACGCCGTTGCCGTCGGCCGCGACCGGTTCTTCCAGCCGATAGAGGCTCTGACGGGCGTCAGCGAAGTAGATGTCCTCGTCGACGATACCGATCTCTTCGAGGCGCTCGAGCGCGTACCGAACCGTCCGGGCCGAAAGCATCGATTCCTCGACGATCTGCTTCTGCGTCAGCGGCCCGTCGTACTCGAGGACCTTGAAGACGAGTTTCGCGCTCGGTGGCAAGTCTTCGATCTCCTCCCCGTCGGTCTCTGCCATATTACGAATCGAAAGGCCCCAGCAGTATAAAAGTTGAGCCTTACGAGGAGCGATCATAAAAGATTGCAATGGACTTTCCACGACAAAGTGCTGGCAGCGGCATCGAACGGCGGGATATGAGCAGCGTGCCGAACAGGTTGGCCCGCGGATACAGTCGCGGCAGCGAACACGTCACCGGCGTCGGTCGGCGGCCGTCGAAGCCGACGGCTATCGGACACGACGGTCGGATCGGTGGCCGCTCGTCCCGCGGCCGGCACGCTGACGGTCACTCGTCGCTTGCTCCGAGCGCCGCGCTCAAAGCTGTGGTGCCGACAACTTCCGGCATCTGAGTGCTGCCCTCGCAGTCGGTCGTCCGCGACCGTGAGAGACTGCGGGCACCGTCACAGTTCACAGCTGTTCCCAGACCTCCTCGTCGTCCTCGAACCCGTCCGGATCGTCGGGGGCCGCGAACTCGTCGCTCCCGTCGAGTTCCGAGAGTTCGTCGGCGGACAGCGTTCCGCCGGCGTCGACGACTGCCGACTGATCCTCCAGATCCAGTTCCGGCCAGGCGGTCTCCGCCCAGCGGCCGCGGTCGCTGTAGTAGTAGACGACGCTGTCGTTGACGACCGCGAACAGGCCGCGTTGTCGGTCGTGGACGACGCGCTCGTTCGTGTCGATCGCGACGTCGACGACGTCCTCCAGCGTGTCCAGCGAGACGTGGTAGTCGCCGATCCACATCGGGATCGAGCCCTCCGAGATCCACTCGGCGTACCGCTGTTCGTGGACTCGCCGACGAGCGGCGTCGGCGTCGGTCGGCGAGCGGCGGGCGACGAGGGCCGCGCCGGCGAGCGAGAGCGTCCCCAACAGCGACAGGCCGCCGATCAGCGCCGGGCTCCGGGACTCGGTCGTTCGCGCCGTGCCGCTCCGGTGGCTGTGAAGGGCCGACTCGGAGAGCGATCCCTCGAACCAGTAGGCCTCGTCCGTTATCACCACCGGTGTTTCGGTCGTGATCGTTCCCTGATGGTGTCCGGTATCGTACTCGGTCCGGAGTTCCATCACCAGGTCGACCGAACCGACGCCGGCGATCTCGCGCTCGAGTTCCCGCTGGCGCTCGCGGTGGGCCTCGACGTCGATCGTCGCTGCCGACGTCGCGACCCCGTTCTCGACGGTCGGCGACTCGCGCAGGACCCGGTGGGTCTCGTTCCAGAACGCGGCCCCGTCGCGGACCGCCTCGAACCGGAGCACGAGTTCGTGCGTGACATCCCCGTCTTCGATCAGCGTTTCCCCGGTCTCGTTTCGCAGGCGCGTCTCGGGTTCGACCGTCAGCGCCGGCGAGGCGTCGAGCAAGTAGACGGAGCTGTCGGTGATCCGGTCGCCCTCCGTCCAGAGCGTCCCGTTCTCGGTGACGACGGCGCTCGTATGCGCTTGGGACTTGACCCGCTCCTCGCCGAACTGCGGTGCGGTCGTCGTCTCCGGATTCGCGACGGCCCAGCCGGTCGCGCCGATCGAGAGCACGCCGAGAACGGCCAGTGCGATCGCGATCGAGCGGCCGTGTTCCGCGAGCAACAGATCGATCCGCGGATTGCCGATCATCCGTCAACATCCCCCGATCGGTCCGCCACCCACACCGATTCGAACGTCCCAGTGACTCGATCAGTTCGATCCGGAACTGGTTGGAAATCGGGACGATTCATGTACAACCGAACAGAATGTACTCACATAAGGATAGTGGCCACACCGCGTGCGCGAGCTACTCACGATCACGCTCTCGGTCCCGACGCCACTTCCGCAGCGTCCGGTTCCACCGGGTCGACAACGGAACGTGATCGCCCGCAGTCCGGAAGCGGACGTCCCCCGTGCCGACGGCCGCGAGCACGGTCGTGATCGCAATCACGACGATAACCCCATTGACCGCCGCGATGGCGGCCAGCGGGGTGACGCCGTGTAGCCAGACGAGCACGGGCGGCGGCAACACGGCGAGGTAGCGATACTCCCCGAGGTGACGCGTGTACTCGCCCGTCTCGTCGGGCGCGGACAGCGTCACCGACGTCTCACTGCTGTCACGGATGCCGATCATCTGCCACTCTGAACTGGGGTCGATACCGCCGCTCTCGGCCTCGTGAACGACGACGACGGGCAGGTACCCGGCGTTGTCGACGGTGCGGGTAAGTTCCGTTCGCCCGCCAGGCGCGACGACCTGCGGATCGTCGCTCGGCGACTCGGCGCTGACGAGTTCGTACTCGTAGGTGCCCGACGGAACTACCATCGCCGCGGTCGCGAACGTGACGAACACGAGCAAGACGAGTCCGAGCGCGGTCCGGAACGCGATCACGTTCTCGCGCGAGCGGGACCTGGTCGTCTCGCGCCTGGCGGGACCGAGTCGATCGAGGACGGTGCCGAACCCGAGCGTGGCGACGCCGATCGCGACCAGCAGCGCACCGAGGTCGTCCGCGGACGCCGTCGTCGTCACGCCGACGATCGACGCGGCGGTCCCGGACGCCCGCTCGGCGAGCCCCTGAATGCCCATCACCGCGGTGCCGAGGTGGGGGATCGTCACGACCTCGCCGTCGACCCGCCAGGCCTCGGCGACGATCTGGCCGTCCGTGACGTGGGGTTCCCCGCCGTCCTGGTCGGTAAACGGGTTCGCGTCGCCCTTCGTCACGTACCCCTCCTCGGTCTCGTCGACTACGCGGTGGGTCGTCAGCCCGCCGTCGTGGAGGTCCCTGGCCTGGTAGACGACGACGTCGCCCTCCTCGACGTCGCCGGCCACGAGATCGGGAATCGCGACGAACCCGTCGCCGGCGTCGATCGTCGGCTCCATGCTGCCGGTCGCGACGTAGCCGAGCAAAATCGGTTGGCCGAGCGCCTGGCCGACGAGCAGCAGGATGATCGCCAGCGCGACACCGAATCCGAGACCTCGCTTAGCGAGCGCGGCAGTCGTCATCGGCACGTGAGTGGGTGAATCATAGTCGGGTACCAGTTCGGACGGCCGCTATTTCGGAGCCAATGGGATGCCGATCGGGAGAAGAGACGAGACGCGGACTCGAGGGGCCGGTCATCGAACGACCACCCGCCGGCGATTCGCGGCGACCAGCAGCGCTACCAGGCCCGCCGTCGCCGGTGGTGCCAGCGCTGCGGCCGTCGACGCCGCGAGTTCGCGGTCCCGGATCGAGAACGCGCCCGGCTCGTCGACCGACACCGTCCCCGCGGGCACCCCGCTGACAGCGACGTCGGAAGTTCCTGGCTCGTCGAACGTCCGCTCGAACGTCACCATCCGCTCGCCGTTCGCCGGGACCGAGACGGCCCGACTGTCGACGACGATGCCGTCGACCGCGAGTTCGAGCGTGCGCTCGACTCCCTCGTCGGACGGATTTCGAACCGTCGCCCGGACGGTGGTCGACTCGCCGGCGGTGATTGTCGCGTCGTCGACCGTCGCATCGACGACGTCGATCGGCGGTCCATCGACGGTCACCGGTTCGCTCGCATCCCCGTCGATCCCGACCGCGTACGTCCCCGGCCACTCCATTGGCCGCTCGAACGTGACCGATTCCGTCTCGCCTGGTTCGACCGCGACCGTCCGCTGGTCGACGACGATGCCGTCGACGGTCAGCGAGGCGGTCGTCTCGCCCGGGGCTTTGCCGTAATTTCGGTACGTCGCGGTCGCCGTCACCGTCTCTCCAGTTTCGACCGTCGTCGGCGAGACGTTCAACTCCGAACGCTGGATTGCCGACGAGGGAGCGCTGCGATCGTTCGACCCGTCTTCGTATCGTGCGACGACCGAGAACGTCTCCGGTCGGTTCTGGGCGACGTGAGTATCGACCGCGACGCCGACAGTCGCGGTATCGCCGGCGGACAGCTCGAGGGGATTCGATTCGCTGATCGTGGCGGACGGATCGTCACCCCGGTAGAACGCGATCCCGGCGACGTCGTGATCGATCCAAACGCGGTCGACATCGGAGCCGGTGACCACGATCGTGAAGACGTTATCTACGCGCGTGATCGCGCGGTCGTTGAGGGACTCGAGGTCGAGTCGGAGTTCGTCGTCGACCGTCGCGTATCGGGTATCGGTCGGTTTGAGGACGACCCCATCTTCGCCGTGGACGACCTCGTCTTCGCCGAACGTCACTGCCGCTGTCGGAACGACAAGGACGACGAGAAAGCAAACACCGGTCGCAGTGAGCAGTGGCGTAGACGACATCGTGGGGTCCTCGAGCCGATATGCTTCGTGTCCGTCGAAAGCCGATCGTTACAGCGACGACTCCGCAACGAACGTGACGCTATCGATGTCGACGCTGTAAGCGGAAATGTCTCCCGCGGACCCGTCGACGCTCGTCGTGTCGATCTCCAGTCCGATGTCCTCGTTACTCCCGCTACCGATACTGGTGTGTGGCGGAGCGCTGGTTTCGTCGTCAACGATACTGCTAGTGGTGCCGCCGAAGAACTTCAGGTCTACCGTCCCAGCGGAGGTGTTATCACTCGTCGTGACGTCCACCCGGAGAACCTGATCACCGTCGGAATCGGTAGCACTCGTGACGGAGTCCCCGATGTCGGGCGAACTAACGTACAGGCCGACGCCGGCGTCTCCCTCGTTTGCGACGTTGATCAGCGGATCGATGACCGTCGTGGCGTCTATGTTCAGCCCGTCGGCGTTCCCCGTTCCGGCGGAGCCATCCAAATTGATCGTTATCGTTCCGTTCGAGCTGGACGCGTATCCGCTAGCGGTGTCGTCGAGCGAGAGGAGTGCGCTTGCGTCACCGGCCGTCGAAACGGTGATCGTCCGATCGGCTTCCACGGTACTAAACGCGCCCGTCCCGAGTGCGGTTCCACCGCCCGCGACGATCGTCCCGAGTCCAAGCACCACGTTGCGTCGATTCAGTCTCATGATTGTAATCTCCGTACCGCGTTCCAGCACCGGTCCGCGACGGGTCCGGAACGCAGTTCTTACTCGTCTTCACGACCGTCACCCACTTTGTATTGAGTAGCCAGAACCGCTGAAAGACCGGCCATACGGCCGTTCAAGACGGTCTTGAAGGCAGTTCGTCGGCCGTCAGAACGCGCAAGTGGTCGCTGAAATCGCGTTCGCGGTCGCTGGCTCGCCACTGAGGCGAACCAGGCGAGCGAGCCATTCACTTCTGACTCCGCAGAGACCAGATTCCCGACGTAGCAATACAACGATCCCGGAATTCATAGTGTTCGTCAGATAGCTATTCCCGAAGAGAGGCGCGTACGACGGCCATCAAGGGTTACTTGAGCCGATTATCGGGCATCAGATATGTATGTACGGCCGTGCATGTTTTTATAGTCATTCTTGAGTACCGACGTTCAATGGCCGGTAAAGAAATAGATCTGCGACAGCAGACGGGCGATAGCGAGACGCGGGGTGCGAGTCCGGTTATCGGGCTCGTCATTCTCTTCGCGCTCGTTATGGTCGGAGCACTGCTGGTATTCGCCGTCGGTTCGTCGATGTTCGATGCGCTCGAATCGGAGGCTAATCGAGAACAGACCAGGCAATTCGTAAGCGAAACCGATCACAGAATCGCGACGGTTACAGAGACGGGCCAGGAGCAGCCGCTCCCGATCGACGAACTGTCAGCGGCACAGGTGACAGTGGTAGACGACGGTCGAATCGAAGTCGCCTGGTACAACGAGACGACCGGCAGTCACTGTTCCGCCAACGGCACGCTCCGCGCGCTCGAATTCGAACTCGAGGATCGGACGGTCGCCCATCAAGGCGGTGGAATCTGGGAGTACAATGACGGGACGACGTCCGTCATCTCGGAGCCCAATATCGGGTACGACGGTGAATCGCTCCAATTACAGATCCTTCAACTCGAAGAGGGGGATTTCAACGCGGCCGAACCGGTCGCGCGAGCCGACCACGGCAAGGCGTCGGCACTGACCGGGGAGATCAACGACGCTGCGAATCGCTGTCCCGACGCGACCGATGTTGAACTCCGGATTAACGAGAGTACATACTACGACGGGTGGCATCGATATCTCGAGGATGCTGTCGGCGAGGACGACTATGACAACGTCGACGTTAAGTCCGACCCG
The DNA here is from genome assembly GCF_900110455.1 of Natrinema salifodinae. Taxonomy (NCBI): domain Archaea; kingdom Methanobacteriati; phylum Methanobacteriota; class Halobacteria; order Halobacteriales; family Natrialbaceae; genus Natrinema; species Natrinema salifodinae. The sequence continues at coordinate 777,542 of NZ_FOIS01000003.1, forward strand.
ACGAACGAATCCGTCGAAGTTCGGATCGAAGGTATCAGAGAACCTACTGAAGAAGCGACGTTACTCATCGAATCCGATGATGGCATCAAAAAGACAGTCGGTTCGAGCGACCAACGAGTCGAATTCGGGGATAACCTCCGATTCCAAGCAACACTGAACAACACTGGTGGCGACACGGTCAAACCACCGACGATGCGTGTCGTTATCGATGGCGGAACAATACAAGGAGAGGACAGCGGCAGTGCGGCCGTTCCCGCCGAGAAGACGAAACAGCGATCGGTCAAGATCGACTCGTACAAAGAGGTACTCACCCCCGGACGAACGTATGAGTACACGATCCAGACGCTCAATGATTCCGGACAGGTCGACGATACACTCGACAAACCAGGAGAGTTCTATCTCGGTAAATCAGGCGACCACTTCAACATAACCGACGACGACATCAAAACTGAACCGACCGGTGACGGGAACGTTACCATCAGCGCTGCGGTCCGGAATCAGGGGGTCCAACCCGGGACGCAGCAGGTAACTATCGACTTCGAGGAACTCGACGTTAGTGCAACCGAGACGGTCACGCTCGACTACGGCGCGACCGGGACGGTCAACTGGACGGTCAACGAGAGCGCCCTGCCGTCGAGTCCCACCGGGTTTACGATCGAAACGGAAACCGACGATGAAAGTGCACACGGAACCGTCGTTGGTCAGGGAAGCGGCGAAGAGACTTTCGTGGTCGTCGAAGACAAGGGCGTCGGAGGTGACCAGCTCGTCACCGATGACGGTCCGTTCACCGTCGAAGGTGAAATCGCGAGCACCTACGCTCGTGACGGTGTCACGGGCGAAATCAAGTTGCAGATTCCGGACACCGGCGTTTCCGAGACCGAGTCGGTGACGCTCGACAGTGGCGGACGTGAGACGGTCGCGTTCGAACTCGATCCCGACGATGGGTTCGACGCCGGTAGGGTCTACGAGTACGACATTGTCGCCGACGGCGACGGCCTGAGCGAAACCGGATCGTTCTACGTCGGCAAACACGGGACGTACTTCGACCTGTCGAACGAGACTGCGACCGTCACCGACGACAGTGTGGTGATCGCTGCCGACTTGGCGAATACCGGCGTCAAAAACGGCTCCCAAGATGTGGCACTCGAGCTGGAATACCAAGATGATATGCCGCCCGAACTCAAAGACGAGAATCCGTATGGAGCGATCTTCGAGCAGGAGATCGACCGATCGTTCGGCGCGTCGGACGCCGTCGAACTGGAGCTCAACGAGAGCAATCTCCTCGACGGAGAGTACGAGGCGACGATCCGGACGGCGGACGAGTCGGTGACGACGACGTTCGCCGTCACCGCCGGACTCGATCCGGGTCGCGTCGGCCTCGGTGACGTCGAAGACGCGAACGTGACCGTCGAAGTCGTCGGTTCGCAGGTCTCCGGAAACAGACTCAACGGCGATCACCAACTCGCCCCGATGACGCTCGACGTCGTCGCGAACAGCGAAACGCAACACTCCTTCCGAAACCCGAACGGTGGAGATAACATCAATATCGGTCCGTCGTGGCAGGACAAGAACGACGATAGCTACCGGTACGAATTCACGGTAAAGGACGAAACGGAGCTGACTTTACGGAATACGAGATACTCATCGACTGATTCGAGGTTCTGGGGGCGCTTTTCGACCTGTGCGGACGAACGCACTGATCCGAACGATCTCCCGCACTATTCGGGTCCGACCGATCAGGACTTCGTCTGGTGTAATAACGTCCCGAGCGATACCGCGTTCGGGCCGATCGACGCGTCACAAGACCAAAACCTGCAGAACGTTCGAGTCCGGAGCGCCGAAAACGATACGATTCCGGCGCTTCCCGCGGGGACCGAGCAACAGCTCAGCGCGACGGAAACCCTCGAGGAACGGGGACTCGTGACGGCCGACGGGGACGAACTCGATCTCGGACCGGGTGAGTTCGTGTTTCTCTTCGAGAATACTGAAGACTGTGGGAGCGTGGGGTGTGACCCCGACGATATCGACGCGCTCTGGAACAACGCAATCAACACCTATGAACGAAATCCGGACCGGACTCACGACCCGAACTTTAACGATTTGGTCGTCTACGTTCAGGTCGAACGAGCGGGTGTCGATCCGAAAACACCCAGCATTACGATCCAGCCTGGCGGCGGCGATTCGACCGATGTCGGGCACGGGTTCGGTCAGAACACGGGCGGTGGCAGTGACGTGAGCCCGGAACTCGAAGGGGGCACTGACGAAGGGAACGCGCCAAGTCTCGGAACCGGCGAGTCTGACGGGACCAGAGCGGAGGACGTGACCGTCGATACCGGAATCGACATCGACACGGATCACATCGTGATCGGATAATACTCGATCTCCGGTACCGTCGCGGTTCACTGTGGTATTTCGACTGAATTGACGCGCTGACGAGCCGAAACTCGAACGGCTCTCGCGACGCCACTACCCGAGATGGCGGTACGGGTAACCGAAAGAGCGGGAATCCCGTTGCGGTCGGAGTCTCTTCCCGCTCCCGAAGATGCGATCCGTCTCGCTCGGCAACAAGTGTTATCTATCAATAGTGATGTTATTCACACTAACTAGGGGAATGGCAACGACCACTGAGAGCCAATCAGCCACGGAGGGGACAACGCGTCAGGACGACCAATCGAGACAGGGCGAGATTTTCGACCTGCTGAGCAACCGGCGTCGTCGCTATGCCATCCACTACTGCAAACGAGAGGGCGAACCGGTCACGCTGGGCGATCTCGCCGAACACGTCGCCGCCTGGGAACTCGACAAGGAGGTCGAAGAGATCACCGCAGCCGAACGAAAACGGGTCTACACCTCGCTACAGCAAACGCACGTCCCGACGCTCGAGCGAGCCGACGTGATCGAGTTCGACGATCGAACGATCGAACTGACCAGTGAGGCGACGGAACTCGACGTGTATCTCGATATCGTGCCCGCAGACACGATCCCGTGGAGTACCTATTATCTGGGGTTGACCGGCGTCGGGACGATTGTGATGGCGGGCGTGTGGCTCGAAGCGGTCCCGACCGAGGTGATTCCGGAACTCGGGTGGGCGACGCTGGTGTTCGCGCTGTTCGCCGTTTCTGCAGTCGTCCACGATGTCCAAACTCGACGGATGCGACTCGGGGAACTGGAACGACCACCGTGAATTCATGCGTACACTCACCAAATTCGCAGTTGCGTTCATCGTCGTCGGAGTAGCGGTATCCGGAGCTCCGACGTTCGGATTCAGTTCCGTCGCGAGCGATCGAGGTACCACGGTTTCAATCGCTGAAAATAACAACGCTCTCATCGCACTGATGGATGAGAGTCCGGCGGAATTTCCGAATAACGAGTTTGTAACGGCCGCTTCGGTCGAAAATAATATCGACGGGGACGTAACGGTCGACTACACTATTTCTGTCAGCGATACCGCGGTCGGATTGCGATTCGACGGCGACGAAAGCTACGGTGAGCTCACCGGTACGACGACGATTTCCACTTTCAAAGAGATCGAGCTAGACTGCGCGAGTAGCGGCCAAAGAGAGAGCAATATGGTAACGATGACCGTCGCGATCACCGAAGCCGCAGGCCCCGGCGTCGGAGTTCGGGACGCGGAGATGGAACTCGTATTCGACTGTGAGGACGGCGGTACGACGGAACCGAGCGATTCAGCCGTCTTCGAACGGCTCGAAGCCGAAGCGGGCCAGGGCAACATCAAAGAGGTCGGTGTGACGTTTGAGACGACGCAGACCGTCGACGTCGCTATTCGGGCGTCCGACGGTAGCGGTGAGCTCGGATCGGAAACGGTCACCGGCGTTGAACCCCGGCAGGAATACGCGCGCACCATCAGTTGGAACGGAAATACCAACCCGGTTCAGGTGGATGTTACTGCCTCTGATCCGGACGATGGCTCCGAAATCGAACGCTGCGTCGGGGAGGTGAGCCAAAACGATGAGTTCATCAGCCTCTCCGATGGGGGGTTCGATTGCGGCTAACGGACTCGACGTCCCATGGGTACTCGTGATGCGAGTACCGTCCGCTTCGCCTGGTCGCGTCTGATCGAAACCCGAACCCCTTTTCACATCCGACGACGGATCTCTTTCTATGTCGACCGAATCGATCAGTGACCGGCGCGAGCACATCCGCTCGGTCAGCGTGACCGCCATGTCCGCGCTGCTGGGCGTCGGCGCGGCGGTGGCCTCCGCGACCTGGGTCGGGGTGTCCAATGCGGCGGCCCAGAACACGCAGGCACTCACGTTCGTGCTCGGCGCGATCCTCGTCCAATACATCCTCATCAACGTCTCGGGGATCTACGGCGAGGACGAGTTCGGGACGAAACACTACCTGTTCGTCGCGTTCATGACCTTCTCGCTGTGGTTCGTGACGTGGGGGATCCTACTGACCGCGGAGGCGTCGGGCTAACATGGCCGACGACAGCATCGCCGTCGTAGACTTAGACCGGTGCCAGCCGGATCGGTGTAGCTACGAGTGCAAGAACTACTGCCCGCCGAACCGCACCGGGAAGGAGTGTATCACCCTCCGCGGCGAGGAGGCCGACGAGGGCCAACCCGAGCAGATCCACATCTCCGAGGAGATCTGTCTGGGCGAGAGCTGCGGTATCTGCGTCGAGAAGTGTCCCTTCGACGCCATCGAGATCATCAACCTCCCGAAGGAACTGCAGGACGACCCCGCTCACCGTTACGGCGAGAACGCCTTCTCGCTGTACGGACTGCCCGCACCGCAGGAGGGCCAGGTCACCGGTATTCTCGGCCCCAACGGGATTGGGAAGACGACCGCCGTCCGCATTCTCGCGGGCGAACTCGAACCCAACCTCGGGCGCCACGAGGAGGACGTCGACTGGGACGATGTCCTCGAGGCCTACCGCGGCACGGAACTGCAGGACTACATCGCGGACGTCCGAGACGGCGACGTCACGGTCGCGCGCAAGCCCCAGTACGTCGACCAGATTCCGAACAGCTTCGACGGCAACACTCGCCAGCTGCTCGAACGAACCAACGAGCGCGGCGCGCTCGACGATCTGGTCGAGCGCCTCTCGATCGAACCCGTCATGGACCAAGCCATCGACGACCTCTCGGGCGGGGAGCTCCAGCGGGTCGCGCTCGCGGCGACCCTGGCGCGGGACACGGACTTCTACTTCCTCGACGAGATCACGCCGTACCTGGACATCGGCCAGCGCGTGACCGCGGCGCGACTGATCCGTGAACTCGCCGAGGAGGAGGACAAGTCGATGCTCGTCGTCGAGCACGACCTGGCGATCCTCGACCTGCTGGCGGACACGCTGCACGTCGCCTACGGTGAGCCAGGCGCCTACGGTGTCATCACCGCGCCGAAGTCGGTCCGAAACGGGATCAACGAGTACCTCTCGGGCTACCTCGAAAACGAGAACATGCGGATCCGGCCGGATCCCATCCAGTTCGAGGAGCACGCGCCGCGGGCCGCAACCCACGGCGACACGCTCGTCGAGTACCCGGACCTCACCAAGAGCTACGGCGACGGCGAGTTCTCCCTCGAGGTCGAGGGCGGCGAGATCCACGAGAACGAGGTGCTGGGTATCGTCGGTCCCAACGGGATCGGGAAGTCCACCTTCGCGAAGCTCCTGACCGGCAACCTCGAACCGGACGAGGGTGACGCCGACCTCGATCTGGACATCTCCTACAAGCCCCAGTACGTCACCATCGACCAGCACATGCGGGTCGACGCGTTCCTCTCGTCGATCACCGACCAGTTCGGCTCCTCGTACTGGAACACCGAGATCGCCCAGCCGCTCCAACTCGAGCGGATCATGGAACAGAACCTCTCGGACCTGTCGGGCGGCGAGCGCCAGCGGGTCGCCATCGCGGCCTGTCTCTCCGACTCGGCGGATCTGTACCTGCTCGACGAACCCTCCGCCCACCTGGACGTCGAACAGCGGGTGCAGGCCACCAGCGCGATCCGGCGCTACGCCGAACAGCAGGACGCGACCGTGATGGTCATCGACCACGACATCTACATGATCGACCTGCTCGCGGACCGGCTGATGGTCTTCGACGGCGAACCCGCGGTCGAGGGACACGCCGGACAGCCCCAGTCGATGCGCGACGGCATGAACGAGTTCCTCGCGAACTTGGACGTGACCTTCCGCCGGGACGAGCGCACCGCGCGTCCGCGGATCAACAAGCCCGACTCGCAGCTGGACCGCCAGCAGAAGAGCGAGGGCGAATATTACTACGCGCCGTGAATCGCCTCGGGGTCGAGCCCCGAGGCATCCCCTAGACGCGACGAAACCCGATCTGCGACCGCAGTTCACGCGGCCGTCCGTGTCGTTTTTCGAACGTCCGAGCGCCGAGCAGTGAGGGGAACGAACCGCGTCCGAGACGCCGTTAACAGATCATCCGTTGGCAGGTCCCACAGAGGTTCTCTTCCTTGATGTCGACCTCACGGACCGTCGGCGAGAAGTTCATCACGCAGCGGTTGTTGTCACAGTGTTCGAGCCCGTAGGTGTGGCCGATCTCGTGGACGATCTCCTTGCGGACCCGGTCCTCGAAGATGTCGGTCGCACTCTGGTTCGAGAAGCCGCCGTCGCTCGAGGTCTGGAGCCGGTAGGTGGAGACGACGCTGCCGCTGCCGTCGAGGTAGGCCAGGCCGAAGACGTAGTTGCGTCGTCGGTAGAAGAGATCGTGCGGCGTGATCGCGATGTTCTTGTCGCCGCGACCGACCCGCTCGGCGAGTTGAATGAACGTTTCGGCGGAGTACTGGTTCCGGTCGGAGTCGTAAGCGCCGTTGGGGACCGACTGCGAGTCGGTGATCGACACGTCGCAGTCGTAGACCGATCGCAACGCGGCGGAGGCCGCCCGCTTGACGTTAGCGGGCACGTTGCCGACCGGCACGATATCCACGAGCATAGCAAGTGCTATGGCCGCGGGTGGCATAAACGTCCCGCCGTGGCCCGCTCACACCGGAATCCCGATGTAATAATCGATTACCTTACCGAGTACGAACGGATCGTCGAGGTCGGCATCGGTCGCCGAACCGGCCTGGCGAGCGCGCTCGTCGATCGAGGGGTGTCCGTCACTGCGACGGACGTTCACGAGCGCGACGTTCCCGATGGCGTGCGGTTCGTCCGTGACGATATCGTCGACCCCGACCCATCGGTCTACGCCGATGCGGACGCGATCTACGCGCGGAATCTGCCGCCGGAGCTCCACCGGCCGGCACTCGAGACCGCTCGCGAGGCCGCGGCAGACTTCCTGTTTACGACGCTAGGTGGCGATCAGCCGGCGATTCCGGTCGAACAGCGGACGGTCGAAACGGGGACGCTGTATCTCGCTCGGTCGCGGCCGGAGTGACCGGAGTCGGCGTGGCTTCCGCTCGTCGCGCGGGCCGGAGTCGACCGAGCGACCGAATCCGGACGGCTTTATCCCTATCGACCCGTGGGAACGGGTATGAACGCAGACGCCGTCGTGCTGGACGTCGACGGAGTGCTCGTCGACGTCGCCGACTCCTACCGGCGGGCGATCGTCGAATCCGTCGAGTACGTCTACGAACGGACGATCCGCGCGGACGACATTCAGCAGTTCAAGGACGCGGGCGGGTTCAACAACGACTGGGAACTAACGTACGCGGCCGCGCTCTACGTGCTGGCGACCGAGGAGGGCTACGGCGACTCGATCGCGGCGTTCACCGACGAGATCGCCGCGGCGGGCGGCGGGCTCGAGGCGGCCGAGACCGTCGTCCGCCAGGCGATCGGCGCGCAGGCGACCCAGCGCGTGCGAGAGCGGTGGGACCGCGAGCGGCTTCGGGACGTCTTCCAGCAGCTGTATCTGGGCGACGAACTCTACCGAGGGCTCGAGGGCGGCGAGCCGGACGTCGACCGCGAGCCGCGCGGGTTCATCCACGACGAGCCGGTGTTGCTCGCGGCCGACGCCCGGGACCGGCTGCTCGAGGCGTACGACGTGGGAATCCTGACCGGCCGGCCGGAAGCCGAGGCCGAGATCGCCCTCGATCGCGTCGGACTCGACGACGCGATTCCCGTCGACCGCCGCTTCACGATGGACGACTGGGAGGAGGGCAAACCCCACCCGCGGGCGCTGACGACGCTCGCGGAGCGGTTCGACGCCGACGCGGTCGCCTTCGTCGGCGACACGTTAGACGACATTCGGACGGCGGTCAACGCCGCCGAGGCCGATTCCGACAGGGAGTATCACGGCATCGGCGTCCTGACCGGCGGACTGACCGGCGAGGAGGGACGCCGGAAGTACGAGAACGAAGGCGCAGCGGCGGTCTGCGAGTCGGTCAACGCGGTGCCCGACCTGCTCGATTCGTAAGCTGGCGGTCGCCGCGCCGCGGGAGTTGCAGGTCGCTTTTCGAGCGGTTCGTTACGATTCCGACTCCGGACGAGGCAGGCGGACGAACGTCAGCCAGAAGTCCTCGAACGACTGGCAGAGCTCGATGAACTCGTCGGGCTCGACCGGTTTCTGGACGTACGCGTTCGCGTGGAGCTCGTAGGACTTGGCGATGTCCTCCTCCGAGGCCGAACTCGTCATCACGATCACGGGGATCGACCGCAACACCGGTTCGGACTTGAGTTCCGAGAGGACGTCGGCGCCGCTGACCCCGGGCAGTTGGAAGTCGAGCAGGATCATGTCCGGTCGCGGGCTGTCCGCGTGGTCGCCGCGCTGGTGGACGAAGTCGAGCGCCGCCTCGCCGTCGGTGGCGGTGTGGATCTCGCTCGCGATGCTCGCGTCGTCGAACGACTCGGAGAACAGCCGCGCGTCGCCCGGGTTGGGTTCGACCAGCAGGATGGTGACGGCGTCCTCGATCGGGGGTGACATACCGCTGATTGGAGCGAGTAGTAGAAGTACCGCACGGTTATCGCGGGGAGACGGCCGAAGTCGCGTCCCGATATCGAGTCACGGCCGTCACGCGGTCGGCTCGTCCAAGCGACGGCACGACTCGAACCGATCATCGATCAGGTAAACGACCCCGTCGCGGACGGCGACCGCGATCTGCTCGAGCGCGTCGCCGCGACACGGCCCGGCCGTACAGACGCCGGCCCCGTCATCGCACTCGAAGCGCGCGCCGTGTTCGTGACACACCAACTGCCCGTCGCGGATGATCGCGCCCGGTCCGGGGTCGAGCCGGACGTCGGGTTCGTGCGGACACGAGTTTCGCCAGGCGTACACTGCATCGCCCTCCCGATGGAGGATCAGTTCGGTTCCGCGGCGGTCGCGCAGGGCTTCGCACCGAAGCGTTCCGTCGGTGGGGACGTCCGCAAGCGGGGCGATACAGCGAGAGTCGGGGTCACGGTTGTCTTCGTCGCGGTCGGTGTGCGAATCGCGCTCGCCGTCGCCGCCGCCGACGCTGAACCGGAAGGTCGCGTCGCCGGTCGAGACGTCGCCCTCGTCGTCGTAGACGCGAACGGACGCGGCGTCGTCGTCCCCCTCGAGAGTCACGCGGACGGGATCGGTCATCAGCCACCCTTTTCGGCCAGCCTAAAAATGCGTTGCGGACGTCGCGGCGGCGACGGTCGAGAGGCGACGTCGGGCCGACGTGCCGAACCCACCCCGCGAAATCGCGCAGTACTCCTTTAGGGATGCCAGGCGAACGATCGGCCATGACTGACTCCGAATCCGAAGTCACCGTCGACGTCGAGGTCGAAGTCGAAGTGGACTCCGACGAACTCGAGATCGAGGTCGGCGACGAGCGCGAGTTCGAGGGCGAACTCGAGGCCCCCGGACTGACCATCGAAGTCGAGGCGGAAGTCGAAGTCGAAGGTGAGGAGGAAGAGGCGGAGGCGGCGAGCGGAGACGACGAAGCGACGGACGAAGACGAGGATACGGAAGAGTAACCGCCGCCTCGATCGATCCCTCGAACCGCGGCGTAGAGATCGGAGTATTCCGATATTCTCGTTTCGACGTCTCGCGGGCCGGTGTTCCGTCGCCCCGTCGTGGAGACGGCTGACCCGGAGTCGGTTTTATTGTCCGTCCATGCGAACGCGTGTCTATGTACCGCGTGTTGATGCCCGTCGACACCGAGGAAGACCGCGCGCTGGCCCAGGCCGAGTACGTCGCGTCGCTGCCCGACGCCGCCGACGCGGTCGAAGCGTACGTCCTGTTCGTCTTCACCGAGGACAGTGAGGACCTCCCGCAGGAGTTCGAGACGTTCAAATCGGCCTCGCGGATCGCGTCCGTCCGCCGCGCCGCGGAACGGCTCGAGGAGGCCGGTGTCGAGGTGACAGTCCTCGAGGACAGCGGCGACACCGAGGTGGACATCCTCGACGAGGCCGCGGCCTACGACGTCGATTCGATCGTCCTCGGCGGCCGAAAGCGCTCGCCCGTCGGGAAGGCGATCTTCGGCAGCGTCACCCAGGGCATCATTCTCACCTCCGAGCGTCCGGTCGTCGTTACCGGCAGCGAGAGCTAACGGCAGCGGCGACCGCGGGACGTGAACTGCTCGACTCGCCTGGCGGGACGGGGTCGACGCGTAGCGGCCGGCCGCCGGCCGCTTGTTCGCGCCGGCAGCCTTCTTATCCGAGTTGCGACCGCATATTCGAGCATGGAGATCCGGGAACCGGAACCCGACGAGGCCGCGCGGATCCAGGAGGTCGTCGACAGTTCGATGACGACTTCGTTCAGGCTCAGTCCGGGCCAGATCGACGCGATCACGGACGAACAGTTGGGCGAGGAGACCGTCACCGAGAAGATCGACGACGACGAGACGCTCCTGCTCGTCGCCGAGACGGGCGAAGACATCGAGGGCGACGCCGTCGCCGGGTTCGTCGAGGGCCGACTCGCGGGTGACTGGGGCGAGGTCGCCTGGCTGTTCGTCGATCCGGAACACCGGGGTCACGGCATCGGAACGGAACTGTACGAGGCCGGGACCGAGGCCCTCCGCGATCAGGGGGCCGAGCACGTCTGCGTCACCGTCCTCGAAGCCAACACCGAGGGCCACCAGTTCGTCGAGCGGTTCGGCTTCGAGCACGACGGCGATCGGCGCGTCGAGATCGCCGAGGAGTCGTTCGTGAAGTACGTCTACACGGAACCGGACGTCGACGCGGACCTCCCGAACGAGTCGACCGCGGAGGATGCCGACGAGGACGAGTTCCCCGAAACGGAGACGACGGACGGACAGCTAACGGCGACGACGGACGACGGCGAGACGGTCTACATCGCTCGCGACGAGGAGGAGTCTGGCACCGCGGCGTCGTTCTACACCGCCTACGAGGACGAGGACCATGCGGATCAGTTCGGGTTCTACTGCGCGAACTGCGGCTCGCTCGACACCTCACTGGGCAACATGGACCGGATCGAGTGCGGGGACTGCGGGAACTCCCACGCGTCCCGCTCCGGGGAATCCTACGACGACTCGTACCTCTAATCGCCGTTACTCGCTCCGTTCTTCGCGAAGAGGCTGTCCGCCGTCGCCGCGCCGACGACGCTGAACACCGACCCCACGCTCACGGCCCTGAACGTGGTCTCGGCGACCGTCCGAGTCGTCTGATCGTCCCCGAGGAAGGTATCGGGAGCGTCCAACAACAGCGCGAGCAACGCCACGGAGCCGAAGGAGACGATCATCAGCGAGATAAAGCGCACCGGGACGCCGGCGACGTCCTGTTCGTCCTCCGCATCGCGGGTCGCGTCCGCCGCGTACAGCGCCCCGTAGCCGATGCCGAACACCACGATTACCGTCCCGAGCGCTTGCCAGTCGCTCATGTTACCCGCGAGCGTCCAGACTTCTTCGGTGACTACGAACGGGCCCGCGAGGAGGAACCCGCCGACGATCTGCTGTGCCGAGTCCGCGAGCCGAAACTGCCGCGGCCGGCGCGGGCGCCGAAGTTTCATGGCTGGTGATTACGGTCGATCGATAAAACGCTCCCGTTCGAGCGACCGGCATCGCTCGCGTCCCCGCTCGGATCGGGCGGTTTCGAAGGCGGCGTCATACGAACAGCAAGAGCGCGGCGTAGCCCGCCGCGCCGGCGGCGAACGCCCAGAACCGACTCTCGCGGTCGGACGGCAACTCCTCCTTGATTACGTTGAGGATGACGCCGCCGGCCAGAAACGGCACGAACACCGCAACGAGGAGTTCGGTGTCCGCGACCGCGTAGCCGCTCCCGAAGCCGGCGAGCACGGCGGCCGACAGCACCCACCGCCCCCTCCGGTGGTAGACCCGACCGTGGTGCTCGCGGAGGCCGTCGTCGGTGACGACGAAGTGCAACGCCATCGCGGCGGCGAAGGTGACCAGGCCGCCGAGCGCGCGGTCCCACAGGAGGTATCCGACGATCCCGTTGTAGAAGGCGAACGCGCCGACGTGGACCCAGAAGACCGCGGTCCCGGCCGAGTCGTCCCGCTCGACGTCGCGGGGATCCGTCGCGGACCGCCTGGCGAGTTGCTCGAGACCGTAGAAGACGACGAACCCGAGGAGGGCGATCAGATAGCCGTGGCGGTCGGCGAAGGCCAGCGCCGCCCCGTGGCGTTCGAGCGTCGTCGCGGCCTCGTGGACCTCGGGGAGAAGGTGGACGAACACGTACGCGACCGAGGTACCGCCGGCGGCGGACAGCCACCGGCTCCGGGGGATCCGACCGCCGACGCCCAGACGGCCCGCGAAGAGGTGCGCCAGCGCCAGGCCGAGCGCGAGCGCGGTGCGGAGCACTGTGTCGGGGACGGGGCCGATCGAGAGCATACGGCGACAAATTCAGTCGTCGACGCTGTGCGGTCGGTCACCGCCGATCGGCATCGCGTCGCCGACCGTCCCCGCCGTCCGGCGGATGAGCCGGGCGAACGCGCGGCGGCGGCGGACGAACAACGCCGTTCCCAGGACGATGTAGATCACGCTGTAGGCGAGCAGGATGTCGGTGCTCGAGAGCGGCAATGCGACGAGCTCCCGGATGATGAGAAACTCCAGGAAGACTTGCGAGGTAAACAGCGTAAGCAGCGTCACGGCTTCCTTCACGGAGATCTCGAACCGGATCAGTAGGGCGATGGCGAAAAAGGACTGGGCGGCGGTCAGCCAGATCTCGGCCGACTGCTTGAAGTCGAACGCGAGCACGCCGTACCGTCCCAGCGCGAGCGAGTGAACGACCACGAGCGTCCCGATCAGCAGCGTCCACTGGTTGAGCTTCGAGGAGATGAGCGCGTTAAAGCCCGCCGTCGAGCGCGCCTTGTTCACCAGGTAGACGACGACGATGAGTTCCGGTGCCTCGGAGGCCAGCGGCGCGATCCACTGGATCATGAAGAAGGAGGGAATGCCGACGCTCTCGCCCAGATCTTCGAGCCCGTGAGCGAACGGCTCGACGGCCGTGAAGATCATCGCGCCGGAGAAGGCGAACAACAGGACGACGGTGGCGATCCGGCGAGACTTCGAGAAGCTCTGGAGGTATGCCGGCACGCCGACGTGATCCATGTCCGGTTCCACTTCGCCGCGGAGGATCACCGCGATGTAGCAGACGTACAGCCCGACCAGAAACAGCATGTCGAAGAGGTCGATGCCGCCGTTGAGCGGCACGAGGAACGCCCAGAGGGTCGCGATCAGCAGGAACACGACCTCGAGTCCGATCTCTCGGTCGAGGATGACGACGTCGGAGAGGAATCCGGACCGGCGCTCGACTGCCGGATCCGTCGACGAGCCCGCCCGAAAGATCGTAAAGAGGGCGACGCCGGCCCAGCCGATACCGATGAGGATGCGGTTCGCGCCGGTCATGTTGGCGACGGCCAGGTTCCCCGCCTCGGCCCCGCGCGGCGTCCCCGCGAACTGGCCCGCGTTCCAGGCGTAGAGCGCGTCGACGGCGTACTCGGGCGCGACCGCCAGAACGGCGAGCACCGCGATCGCGAACGCCTGGGGGACGTCCTTCTCCGCGGTCTCGGCGGCCCACGCCAGCAGGAACGCGGCCCCGAGGACGGCCAGGCCGGTCACGATCACCGTCGCGAGCGTCGACAGCCCGTGGAGCGCAGCCGGCGCTTCGTACACCGGCCCCGGGAGGATGGCCGTCGTGAGCCAGGGAAGGAGGTCGATGGCTCCCCAGACGGCGACCCAGGGGAGGGTCAGTGCGACCGCGGCCGAAATCGCGCCGAGTGCTCGTCGTCTCATGCGAATCGTCGTGGACGAAAGTCCGATTGAAGGATCATAGATGGCGTGTCGAGATGGGGGTAGTGCCTGCTACTGCTACCGGGACCGCGGCCCGCGCTCCGCGAACCGCCGGCCGACGACCCCGCCAGGCCGGTACGCGCGATCGGAACGGAGTTATCGGCCGCGTTCGGTTCGTTCGCGCTGACGAATTCGTCGACGGGCGCGGTACTCGAAGCCCCAGTCTGCTCTCCCGCTTTCGTTGGGCGGCCCCCGTCAAATAGTTATTTATCGTAGACTCTCGCGCCGATTATATCGGCGACCGCCGGCCGACGATATCAACGGCCTGTGCATGTAACGCGAGCGACGAACTACGGTCGTGACCCCCGTTCGATAGATGCCGCCTGGCCGCCGAGCCGCAACGGTGCTCCTCGTCGCGATCGTTCTGATCGTCGCGACCGCAGCGTACGGCGTCATCGCGATCGACCGTCCGCGGGTCGAGTCCGTCGACAGCGAGTGGGGGACCGTCACGAGCGAGCGGACGGAGGTCGAAACGCGGATCGGCGTCGAGGATCCGTTCCTCCTCCGAGTCGGCGACGCCGCGGCGGACGTCTCGTACTCGGTCTCGCTCAACGACGTCGAGATCGCGACGGAGACCGAGAATCGGGCACAGTTCGACGACGGGACCGTCACCGTATCGACGTGGGTCGACAACGACGAGATTCCGGCCTGGTGGGCGACCCACGTCGACAACGGCGAGACGACCACGGTACGGATCGATCCGGACATCACTGTCAGGTACGCGGGCGTTCGGCTTCCGGCGGACGGAGTGACGCGGACCGGAACCGTACAGACGGACCTCCTCGCGCCGTTGCAGGAGAATCGGAGTCGAGAGTACCGGGCGGCCGGCCGGACGCTGTTCGTCGTCGAGGAAACGGACGCACAATGGGGTAACGCCACGCCGAATCGAACGCCGATCGACGCGTCGGCGACGGTTACCAACCCGACGTCGCTTCCGATCCCGATCACCGAAATCGGCTACACGGTTCGGCTGAACGACCGCGTCGTCGGTCAGGGCGTCGCCGGGGAGCAGATCGTGCTCCCGCCCGACGAGACCCGAACGATCGAAGCCAATGCGGCGATCGATACCGAAAAACTCGACGAGTGGTGGCCCACACACGTCCGAAACAACGAGACGTCGACGCTGTCGGTTGCGTTCACGGCGACCGTCGAATACGGCGGGGTCGAGCGAGAAGTGCCGCTGGACGTGCTCTCGTACGAGCGGACGTTCCAGACGGACCTGATCGGAGCGGGATCGAACGCGACCGATTCGGTCGAAGACGGAACGAACGACAGCCCGGAGCTGGCGGCCTGACCGCTCCGAGCGAAGGGGACCGCGTCGGCGGCGTCGTGACTCTCAGAGCTCGTTTCTGACGTAGACACCGAGATATCCCCCGACGGCGCTTGCACCGACGGTATAGAGGATGCTACCGATCAGTACGAAGAGGCCCATCATACCGAACGCGAAGACCGGCCCGCCGGCACCGCCGCCGCGGAAGAACGGGAAGAACGACGCGACAGCCAGGCCGAAGAACAGGAACGGGACGAGCATGACGAACCCGGCGATCGCCCCGACTTTTAGTCCGTCTCCGGGTGCCCCGTCCTCGAGGTAGCCCGCCACAGCACCGCCGAGCAGCGTCGACAGCGGGATAAACGAGAGGATGATGCCGGCGCCTCCGCCGAGCAGCGCGTTGACGAGGCGACGAGAGCCGGATGCCGTCCGCTTGGAATCGACCGTCGCGGTCGGAGCAGTGTCGGGGACCATGTCGGAGACATACTAAGACAATAGTGAAAATAATTGGTATCCCTCTGGTTTTCTGCGAGACGATCGGCGGCGCTAATGACGAGTTCGGCTGTACGCAACGTTCTCGTCGCGTAGTTCTCACACGGAACGCGTCCACTCGATTTCGTCAGTGAAACGCCCGAACCGAATGGGACTGCACGTATCGATCCGACGCACCGAGCGCACAGGGACGAGTAGTCGTCCCTGCCGCAATACGTGTTCGGGAGGCCTGCAGATCGGGGATACGACTCACTGACGGAACCGCGACGCTCGGACGAAGTTGGTCGGACGAACGCGGCCGTACGCGATCACCCGGTCGCTTGGAAAGCGACCGGTCAGCATCGAGTTGATGGCCGAACAGATATCATACAGTATCTGATAGTAGGGTATATTTCTTTTATACTAGGTATTCTCGGAGGAGCACCGTGCAGCAGACTGCTCGACCCGGTGGACGAGCGGTCGACGACGAACGCGCTGACCGAGCGACGAACCGGCGAAATCGATGTCATCCGATTCTACGCACCCATACTCATCGATCACGAACGAATTTCTAGCTGTGAAGGGAACGAACAGCTCTTCTACCGGGTTGCACGCCTTCAGCCCCTCTACCAGTAGTTTATCTCACTTGCATCGAGCAGGGTACGAGCTAGCGACCAGCTATCGACAAATCGGCCCTCGCCTGGTCCTCGGATTCGACGGCTCGATTCGTATTCGAACGCCGGCTCGAACTACCGCATATACTACTTGAACTAGTTTTTGAGAGGACCACGGAGACCGGTACAACAGGGGAGCGTCGACCGTTCAGTCGTCAGCGGGATGACGATCTTCACGCTCCGTTCTGAGAGCCGCATCGGGGCACTCGTTCGCGAATTCGGGCCCCCTCCGCGGATAATGGAATTGACGGCTAACACGCAAGTGACATCCTCCCCGCCGTAAACAGCGGGGCTTCCCGTACCGCAGGTGGGATATTTGCCGGTCTACGACACGACCTGTTCTCTCGTGCGAAACACCCCGCTCTCGCGGTCGAACAGGTGTACCGATGGCTGTGCCACACAGCCGTTACTCCTATCCTCGCCATGAGGACTCGGAGTTATCTTCTGTCGCATGTTCTCCGCCCCGTTACAATCCGCGTTCCCAACCAACTCGCACGACGAGCAAACGTACAGGCCACGTTCGACACGGTTCGACTTCGTGTCGTCACCACACCGTGAGCAGGTCTTACTGGTGTCCCACTCGTTCTCCTTCAGCACTTCAACACCGCGTATCTCTCCTTTGTATTCGAGGTACTGGTAGATGCGGTCAAACGCCCACGAGTGCAACTTCTTGTTGCCGGTTTTGCCCCAGTCAGATTCTCGCACGTCTTCAGGCCAACTCACCGCGAGCGTGCTAACACCGTTCAACACACTCGGTGATGATGGTGTCCGTGAGAACGTGGTAGAAGTGGGTTTCACGGTCTGCGAGTTTTCGACGTGCCCACATCGACTTCTCCGAGGGGCCGTTCTCGCCTTCCGTGTCGTACTCTGTGTGGGTGAAGTAGTGCTTGTCCTGCTTGAGCGAGTTGTCGGGGTACAGAACGTATTCGTCGGGGAACGCGACCGTGGCGATGTTCGTGATGCCGAGGTCGATGCCTGCCACTTCGTCGCCTGCTGAGTCGTTGGTTTCGAGTTCGACTTTGCAGACGAAGTGCAGTTCCCACTCATTCCCGTTCCAAATCGCACGAACGTTCTGCACCTTGTTGACCTCACCGAGGTCAACGTCCGGGCGGGTTTGGTACTCACAGAGGATGAAGTCTGACCACGATTCTTTGAGGTTCGAGCCTTTGCTGAGTCGGACGCGGTTGTTCTCGGGGTCGTGTTTGAATCCGTCTGCTTTGAACGTCACCGTGGAACGCGGTCGGGTGTCGCCGTGTTTGCGGTATCCGGGCGGATTCGCCTTCGGGTCTTTCTGTCGCAAGTCGAACCACGACTGGAAAGCGTCAGAAAGTTCTTCAATGACTTTCTGACTGGATTGCGCGTTCAAGTCTTTCCAGCACGACTGGTTCGTCATATACGATTTCAGCGGGCCTTCATCTGGAATTTCGCCGGTTGCGTCCCAGATGCGGTCGGCTGTCTAGCGTGCGGCGTTCCAGATTTTTGAGGCGGAGTCTCCGAGCGAATCGAGGCCATCACACACCTGTTGGTGGTTCTGGATGGAACCAACGTAGGTGCAAATGACCTCAATCGTCATACATAGCCTATGTAGACAAACCTACGTAATGGTGTGGATTGACATTGAATGTCCAACCTGCCATCGACGGTGGTTTGTGTCCGCGTTGTCGGATTCACTCCCGCCGTAAACGGCGGGATTCTCTCCTCGCAGAAAGATAGCTATCTAGTCGGTGACGCGGCGTCATTTACACCGGTAGACCTGTAATCGGTGCGCTATTTGACGACCGCGAAAAATTCTCATCGACCACTGACGGGATCGACGACGCCGTCCCACCACGAGTTCCCCGATACTCTTCGCCTGGTCGCCCCCGATTTCGAACCGGAGTTCGATTTGTAAGGCCTGGTGTGACCGCGTCGGCGGTCGGTCGGCGGTTGGTCGGCGGTCGGTCGGCGACTGTGGGGTCCAGTCCGTTCCTCGATAATGTACTATCCGGAGACCTCATCGACGTTCGTATTGAACATCCGGCAGTAAACTGCGCTGGCCGATCGCAGATGACTGTTTTTCTCCAGCCATATCCAGAAGTTTGAAATAGGGTTATCGGACTGGATAGTGAATAGATGTCATACGAATCGTTGCCGTTCGCAGCGCTCTCGCTGGCACCGCCGCTGCTCGCGATCGCGCTCGCGATGTACACGCGGCAGGTGTTAGTGTCGTTGTTCGCCGGCGTCTGGATCGGCGCGCTGCTGATCGCCGACTGGAATCCGATCGCCGCGACGGCGCTGTCGTTAGACTGGATCGTCGAAGTCGTCAGGTCGCCGTTCGATACCAAGTTCCTCATCCTGATCATGTTCATGGGCGCCGGCGCCGCGTTCATCTACAAGTCGGGTGGGATCATCGCGCTCCAGAACTGGATCGGCCATCGGGTGACCACCGCCCGCGACTCGCAGATCTTGACCTGGCTCATCGGGATCTTCATCTTCTTCGACTCGTACACGAGCACCATCGTGACCGGGAACGCGACCCGGGAGCTCTCCCAGAAGAACAACACGTCCCGCGAAATGCACGCGTACGTGCTTGACTCGACGACCTCGCCGGTCACGACGTTCGGTCCCGTCTCGAACTGGATCGGCTATCAGGTGTCGATGATCATCGTCGGCTTCGAGGCCGCTCGGTTCACCGCCGACGAAGTCGGCATCACCGCGTTCGGGCTCTTCTTACAGAGCATTCCGTGGAACATCTACTGCTTCCTGGCGTTTTTCATGGTCGGGTTCATTTCGATCACGCAGCGGTTCTACGGCCCGATGCTAGACGCTGAGTGGCGCTCGCGCAAGGAGAAGAAGACCCACCGGGACGACGCGACGCCGCTCTCTGACATCACGACCGACGTCGGCGAGCCGAGTGAGAAGAATCCGACGCTGGTCAACTTCTTCGCGCCGATTCTGACGCTGCTCGTCGTCGGGATCGTCTCGATGTGGTGGCTCGGAGGCGGCCACCAGCCTGGCGTCGACGTCGCGACCGCGTTCCAGGAGACCGACGTCGCGCTCGGGCTCCTGTACGGATCGTTTGCGTTCATGGCCGTCGGGATGCTCGGTGCCGTCGGCTTCGGAACGATGGATCTCGAGGAGGCGAGCGACACCGTCATCAGCGGCTTCAAGACGATGATGATCGCGGCCGCGATCATCGTCCTCGCCTGGAGCATCGGCCACGCCGCCGAGCAGGTCGGGACCGCCGAGTACATCGTCGACGTCATGGTCAACAGCGGAATTCCCGGCTCGTTCCTGCCGCTTCTCATCTTCCTCGCGGCGATGTTCATCGCGTTCACGACGGGGACGTCCTGGGGGACCATGGCGATCCTGACGCCGCTCGCGATTCCGCTGGGCTACGAACTGTCCGGACTGTCGATCCTGCCGGTCCTCATGGGCGTTCTGTTCGGCGGGGCGATCTGGGGCGATCACGTCTCGCCGATCAGCGATACCACCGTCATGTCTTCAATCTTCGCCGGCTCGGACCACATCGACCACGTGACGACGCAGGCCCCGTTCGCAATGACCGCGGCCGGCGTGACGGTGCTGGCGCTGCT
The DNA here is from genome assembly GCF_900110455.1 of Natrinema salifodinae. Lineage (NCBI taxonomy): Archaea > Methanobacteriati > Methanobacteriota > Halobacteria > Halobacteriales > Natrialbaceae > Natrinema > Natrinema salifodinae. The sequence goes on from NZ_FOIS01000003.1 coordinate 797,689, forward strand.
CCTGTACGCGGTCGGGATCACGTCGGCGGCGGTGTTGCTTCCGCTGTCGATCGTCCTCACTGCGGTCGCCGTCGTCGCGCTGAACAAGCTGGACGCTCGTCGCAAGAGCCTCCCGGAAGTCATGCCGACCGCCGACGCCATCGACAACGGTGAGATCGACGTCGATGCGGTCGAGAACGGGACCGCCACCGACGGGTCGCGGATCAACGGCACGTACGACTACGTCGCGTCGATTCCCCTGATCGCGGTCGGCGTCGTTCTCGCGTACCTCTGTCTCGTGTTCGCGTTCGTGACGCTCGGCTTCTGAACGGCGTCGCGTTCCGGTCCGCTCCGTTTCGGACTCGGGTTCGCTAACTCAGGTGGATCGCCACATCGAGAATCGAGACTACGCACGATCAGCATTCGGACCCGTCGGTGTCCATCGACGGGGCCGGCTTACTCACGTCGATGATCTGGCAGTCAAATAACTGTGATAGATCGCTCGACTTTCGGAAACCATAACGTCGTCTACAGTTCGGTCGGGCACAAATTCAGGATCTACTACTGCTACGGGCAGACACTCTTCTCTCCGATATTCGTGATCGCACGAAGAGTATTATACTGCATATGCGAACAACTAGCATGAGATACGACCGAGAATAGGCCGGGACAGGGTCTTTCCGATCGAATCGCGATTATCGGCAAGTGAGGATACCGACTCGAGCGCGGACCGGACTTCGAACCGCCGCAGCGATGCTGATCGACTCGGTCGGAACCCTCCGCCCGACCGATCGGGACCGAACCGCGATCACCGTCCTCCTCGCCGCCGGCGTGTACGTCTACTACGTCGACCTCGGCGGGTCGACGCTCCAGTCCTACGACGAAGCGATCTACGCGTCGATCGCGCGGGGGCTGATCCGCGGCGGATCATGGTTCGTCCCTCGCGTCGACTGGGCCGCCGACGGGGCCGTCGTCGCCGAGATGCTCTTCCTGCAAAAGCCCCCGGGTGCGTTCTGGCTGCAGGCGATCTCGATGCGCGTCTTCGGTGCCACCGCGTTCGGCGCCCGCTTTCCGTCGGCGACGTTCGCGATCGCGACCGGCGTGCTCGCCTACGTTTTCGGCCGGGACCTCTTCGACCGCAGGGCGGGGTTCGTGGCCGGGCTGGTCTGGCTGACGACGCCGCAGGTGTTCGCGGGGATGAACGGCGGTCGGAACGGCGGAACCGACACCGCGCTCGTGTTCTTCGGCACCCTGTTCGTCTACCTCGTCTGGAAGGGCATCGCCGACGATCGACGATACCTCGCGTACGCGGGGTTCCCGGCGGCGGGCGCACTCCTCGTCAAGGGACTGGCGGCCGGTACCTTCCCGCTGGCGCTCCTCGCGCTCGTCCCCTTCGATCTGCTCGGGCGTCGACGGCTCCTCTCGCGAGAGGCGGCGATCGGCGCGACGGTAACGCTCGTACTGGCGTTGCCGTGGCCGATCCTCGCCTGGCTCCGCCACGGTGACCTGTTCCTCGAGGAACTCGTTTTCAAGCACGTGATCAATCGGGCGGGCGGCTCGTTCCCACCGTTCCACGAGACGACGTTCGGATTCATATCCTATCCGTACTTCCGGTACCTTCCCTCGTACTTCGATCCGTGGCTGTACTTCCTGCTCCCGGCGGTCGGCGTCGTCGCCGTCGTCGCGGTTCGCGTTCGGGTTACGGAGGGGCGCTCGCAACCGCTGCGCGATACGACGTTCCTGCTGTGGTGGGCCGCGAGCGTCTTCAGCTTCTTTTCGGTCACCGGGAACCAGGCCTGGTACATCCTGCCGCTGTACGTGCCGGCGGGGCTGCTGGCCGGTCGCCTGGTCTCGCTGGTCGCGTCGCCCCGATCGATCGACCGCTCCCTCGCGGTCGGCGGCGTCGTCACGGGCTGTGTCCTCACGCTGGTCTTTACGTTTCGACTCGACGTGACCTCACTCGTCCGGTACCGACTGCAGGACCACGTTCCCGGCGGCGTCGCGTTCGCGCTCGTCCTCGTCGTCGCTGCGATCGCGGTTATCGCCGAGCGTCCGCTCGACTCGACGCTGCGGCGGCGGTGGCGCGACGTCGACGTCTCGCGGCTTCGGACCGTCGCGTTCGTAGCCCTTGCGCTCCTTCTGGTGTCTACAACCGCCGCACCGGTCGAAATGGGCGGCTCGGCGTTGGACGAGCAACAGGAAGCCGCGGGGACGCTGATCGACCACCAGACGCCCCCGGACGCGACGATCTTCGTCGTCCCCGAATCCACGCGGGCTGGTGGGTTTCACTCGCTGGTGTTCTACTCTAACCGGTCGATCGAGCCGGTCGAGGAGACGCGGGCCGAATCGAACGATCGAATCAGGTATCTGTTCGTCCACCAGGAAGCGGCAGCCGACCTCGATCGGGAGCGCCGCGTCGTCGCCACACTCCACGACGAGGACGAGACGTACTACGTACTCGAGTTGGGGCCGCCCGACGGCAGATGGTTGGAGTAATGCACGAACAGTTCAAGCCCCCTTGGACGCTCGCCGACTGCCCACCCATGAATTATGGAAGCGGTCGATTCGCATTTTGTGGGTGTGAAACCGCTTTTCGATGAGGTTTCGGTTGGTATAGTTGACCCGACCGTTCAGTCCTACCCGAGAGAGGGAAGTCAGATAGCCGAACTGATCAACGAGAAACTCAGCCTCGGAGAGATCGTGTCTCTCACAGATTTTCTGCAGAAACGCAGACGACGGATCAGTAACATGCCGACTAAATAATAAAACGTCGAGAATCAACTTTGTCTCGAATTATATTGTATCATGCAGACAAGACCACTCGCCATTGATCTTGACAGCAGTGTCGTCGACAGCGACCCGCGACGGCGTCGCCGTCCTCAGAACGCGAAGCGTTCTGATGGGCCGCACGAGAGCTTCGCTCTCGTGGACGTCGGCGGGTCGCGTCCGCTGCCAGCCAGCCGATGAACCCAATTCCAAACTGCTCCATGAGAGCGTTCAACGCCTAATTCAGCGAGAATCGTTGTTGTCTCCCGAAGTGAACAACCGGTCTGATGGAGGTGGACGGCGAACGCCCTGACGGGTGTCGCCGTCCGCTCGTTCTTCCAAGACTCTTCTAAATCCTCCGTATAGCCCCCGCTGAGCAGGTCTGCGAGCATCAATCCAATCCAACTTCACGACCTGCTCACTTCTCAAACTGGCTTAACTAGACAGTGCCGATCGTCCTATTGTGACGGCTGTATTATTGGTCTGGATATTAGCCATATTTTAGATAGGGAGGAACTGCGTCTGGTTTGAGAAGCCGCACAGTGCAGGAATCTATCGAAGTTGCGGGATCCGAACCGCCTCGGGCCGGGCGCTACTTCGCCTGCGAGAAGTTATCGATGGTGGCCGCACGGAACGCCGACTCGACGTTGACGTGACGATCGAGCGCATCGGTGACTGAGGAAACCGGTCGAGCGGCTCTCCATACCCGGACTACGACAGCCGTTCGGAACCGAGTTCGTCGGCCGCGATCATCGCGTCGCGGACCTCGTCACTGCTGACGTCGAACGCGTTGTGAATCGTCTCCTCGTCGGCGACCGTCGCCTGCGCGACCCGGTCGAGATCGTCGTGCGAGGGGTCCTCGACGCCGAGCCCGGCGAGCGTCACGGGAAGACCGACGTCTACCGAGAAGTCGATCACGTCCGCGATGAAGGCGTTGCTTCGCCCCTCGAGGACGAGTTGCGTGAGCGTCCCGAAGTTCACCTTCTCGCCGTGGGTCGCGTGGTGAGTCTCCTCGAGTTGCGTAAGCCCGTTGTGGATCGAGTGTGCGGCCGCGAGGCCGCCGTTTTCGAACCCGAGTCCGCTCAGAAGGGTGTTCGCCTCGGTGACCGCTTCGACGCTCTCGGTGACGATGCCGTTTTCGACGGCCCGTATCGACGACACGCCGTGATCCCGCAAGAGGTCGTAGCAGAGACTCGAGAGCGAGTGTGCGGCATAGGTGGGGTCCTCGTCGAAGAAGTTCTCGCCGTCGGTTCTGTGAACCGCGTCGGCCTCGAACCACGTCGCCATCGCGTCGCCGATCCCCGACGCAAAGAACCGAACGGGAGCGCCGGCGATAATCGACGTGTCGACGAGAACCAGGTCCGGATGCGATTCGTAGAACCGGTACCGCTCGAATTCGCCGTCATCGGAGTAGATCACGGAAAGGCTCGATGTCGGCGAATCGGTCGAGGCGATCGTCGGCATCGAAACCATCGCCCCACCCACGTTCTCTCGGACGGCTTTCGCCGTATCGAGCGCTTTCCCGCCGCCAGCACCGACGATCACGTCCGCATCGACCTCCCGGGCGACCGCCGTTATCCGATCGATCTCCGTCTCGGACGATTCCCCGCCGAACTCCTCGAGCGTCGCGTCGACGTCGCTCCCCTCGAGGCTCGCTTCGGCCTGGTCGCCGACGATTTCGAGGACGTCCGAATCGCCGAGCACCAGCGCCGTCTCCGCGATCGGCGCGACTCGGTCGCCGAGCTGGCTCAGTGCGTCGCGTCCTTGCACGTACTCCATCGGGGATTTGAACGATCGAATCACGGTTTCTCCTTTCCCTGCCAAGAGGAAAAGCGCCTGCTTGCAGAGTACACCCCGGTTCGACGCTCTTGATCCCAGTACACTCAGTTTTCAGTGCGGCCAATTTGAAAGTTTAAGGAGCTAATTTTCCCTGTTACTGGTTGGTCTATGAACTCAGAGTGGATGTCGAAGGGGCTGAGCTAGTAGCGGCCGCTCACCATTCACGCCAGAATTTGTTGCAGCTACCTGGCTTATATACCGACAGAGAGCAAGCTATAGTACGTGTTAACCGATGGCCTCGGCACTCAGAAAACACGAAACTAAGGTTAGTTGTTACGTTCCTGACTATCGGTCACGACCGTGGCCGATCGCCATAGGTATGACTGATTGAGTTGTCTCTATGATATCGGGTTGCAGAGGCCGGAGGAATTGAGGGGAGTCGATACGCCGCGGCGCCGTTACGTCTCCTCCACCGGGTGGCCGATCAGTCGTTCGACCGCCGTAATCGGTTCGCGGATACGGCCGACCAGCGTCGGGTCGCCGTACCGAACGTACTGATACTCGGGAATCGACTGCAGTTCGCGAAAGAGCTCCGTGAACGAGACGAGATCGTCCGTCTCGAAGTAGGTGATGAAATCCGCGTCGTCCACGCCGCTGGCGTGGTAGAGCTGGCGCCGAACGCGGTCGAGGTACTCGAGCGTCGGCTCGACGTGATCGCGCATCAGTTCGAGCCGGTCCTCGTCCGACAGCGTCCACCAGTCGGCGGTCTTCCGGGCCGGAATGACGATCGCGTACTGCGGCGGTTCTGGACCGTCGTACGTCGCCGCCTCCAGTTTCGCCTCGAGGTCGGGCGCGTCCGGCGTGTACACGGGCTCTCGGACGATTCCGATGAAGCAAAACGTTCGCCGGGAGTGCGCGCCGAGCGCCGTCCGGCGAAACGTCCGCAGAAACGCCTGCGCGGTCGCCAGTTCGCGAGCGTGGACCCGCAGCAGGTAGTCGGTCCCGCTCGTCAGTCCCTCGGTCACGTAGGCGTCTACGAGAACTCGATCCTCGTAGTCGGCGAGGAGATCCGCGATCTCATCCGAAACCTTCGTCGGTGATTCCGCCCGCCCGCTCCTCCACGTCGGGTCGAGCGCGAACGCGGCGAACACGCCGAACACGCCCGTTTCCTCGAGCATCGGTGCACCGTGACTGGACATGATTCGTGTCACGACGGCGACGGACAAACCGTTGGTGGAGGTCCTCGGGTCGGTCCGATCGGCCTCCCTCGAGGGGACAGATTTCCCTGTATTGGCAGGGTTACAGGACGATAATGGCTTCAGAAGTCCTCGTCGAACTGCGCTCCGTCAGCGACCGAAATCAGCGACGTCGATGTGTATGATCTGGGATTGTCTCAGGCAATGCAACGATATATCGATCTGGGACATGTTGAAGTAGATGACGAAGACGAACCACACGAAATCCGCCAGACGGAGAAGGGCGAGCGGTATATGAGCGGATACGAGCGAACCAAGCTGCGACTTGACGAAACTTTCCGACAAACAAAGGAGCGGATAGCAGAGACTGTCAAAAAGCACGGCGACAAGAGCGCAATGGGATGGTCCAAGAGGAGAGCATCCAGGAAGCGAAGGAGAATCCGTTCCGGAAGGACCTGAAGTAGTTTAGCTCTATCCAGCCATATGCGTTCATCGCTCAGAAAGACGACTGAACTGTGATCCCCGAAGAAGTGAGCGGTGGAGAAGATCGGATCGGATTCCCGGTCGTATTTTTGTGCTGGGTGTGCGAGTGATTGTCACATAGAAGCGATCATTAATCAGATCATGAGTTGCAAGCGTGACTGCCGGCGAACGAATATGGCCTTGGGTGGCCGAGGCCACGGAACTGATATCAGCTATAGCACGGAAATGCTACAATCAAATAAAATACCGGGCCCAATGTCCGATATTTTCCAGTTAAACAGTTATATCTCAAGAAGAATATTGATTTTACGCAAATCGGAGTTGTAATGGGGCCTCGGCATTCATACCGCGCGAAATTAACATTAGATGACACATTCATGGTAGATCGGCATAGGGGTAGTTGATCACCACGCCTGTAGTGGATCACCGATACGATGGTCACTCGCATGACTGATACAAGGTCTAGCCACGCTAGATAGCGTATGATGACCGATCGACCGCAATGGGAAGAATCGATGGGATTGGCAGAGGGATCGACACAGATCACGCTCACGTGTAGCAAGAAGGAGCGTGAGATGTGGAGTAAAGAGGCTGCCAAGGAGGGGTTCAGCAGCCGTTCCAAATATCTCTACATCCTGATCCAGGAAGCTCGGGCGTACCGGCAACACGGCGTGTTCGCCGATCGGAGCAGTGAGGAACGCATCGAGGAGTTAGAGGCGCAGGTCGAAGCGATGAAACGGAGACTTGAGAACGAGCAGGGGAAGCCGCGTTTCCGCAAGGAATTGAGCGACCCAGAGTACATCGAGTTGTTCCTGGAAGAGACGTATAAGACGTTACCCGAGATTTTGCAGGAGGTCGTGGAGTGTGGTGTATTAGATAACCGAGTACGGAAAGAGATCGAGAGCGGATTGTATGTTATGGCCGGTAAGGACCAGGTTGAGTACGAACCCGGCTGGGGCTGGAAGCTGACCACTGAGAATACGGAAGACTAGCGTTCAGGGAGCTGGTCTTTGTGGACGAAAACTGGATCTTTCTCCTCCTCCGCTTTACGGAGTGTCTTGAGCAGTGAAACCGCGTCAACGAACTCGTCCGGCAGTGTAAATGGATCTTCATCGTTATCTGCTCTGGTTTCACAGCTCACGAGGAAACCTCTGAGTCGGAAGGTAACGCTGGCGGGCAGGAAAATCACGTCGTGTTCTCCAGAGTGGGTTTCCTGCCACGCTGCGATGAGATTCTCTGCACGGGATCGTGTTTCCTTGATACTCTCCTCCAATGTTTCGTCACCGGGCGTCGTCTCTTCCCAGGTGTCTTTGAGAGCATCTTTGACGAGATCTGCGCCAGGACCGTCGAGATGCGGTGTTTCCCGTTCAGCGTCGATTACGGATTGAAATGCTTTGAGCTGTGACTGACGGACTGACACGGGATATGCAACAGCGTATTCGTCTTCCGGGAGGTCGATCGTTGGTTCTGAATCCGGTTCTTCTGGCGGCGTAGGCGTTCCGAGGATTGATTGGAGGAAACCCATGTTGGGATGACTGTTCGGAAACCCTATCAGTTTTCTGCAGCAGCCGCCGGATAGCGGTAGTATCGCACCACCTGTCGAGGCACTCCGAGAAAACCGATACCGGTTAGACTTATCTGTAAGGTAGGACGACGAAATTTTATGATAGACTTGAGTTCGGCTCCGGTTCTTGGTTTTCTTGGTGGAATCTTCGGTGGTACTGTTGCCCAGGGATGGGCGTTTCTCCGTCGACGGAAACGTCACTTGGACCGACTCCGATCCGTACTGAAAGAGATACGTGGTATATCCAAGTACCAACTCGAGGACGCGGATAATGGTCATTCAGAGATGTCGGACGACGATCTGCGTAGGCTCGAGGAAGCGCTGAAGCAGGCACGTCTTGAAGCATCATATCTTTTGAGCGATGGTCAGAGGAAGAAGATCGACAAAGTGGAAAACCAGTTTAGCTATATTTCTCATGGAGCAGGTGATAATCCGACGAGCCTCGATAACAGCCAGTTGGCAGATAACTTCGCGGAGTATTCACAGAAGGCGTTAGATTCGTTAAAGTGGAAGACGGTCAAGGCCTGGTAGTAATGTCAAAGATCCTGATACGAAAGGGTTCTACTATCAGCCAACGCCGATGCCTTAGCACTAACCCATCGATAATAAATTGACATAATGCAATGTTTTCAGATATTGGGTGAGGTCGATGACGTCGAACTACCCAGGAGTTCTTGTATTGATCCCTCAAATGTAGTCCATGGCTGAAGACGAGTTCTCCGAGGATTTCGAGGGAGCTGATCCCGAAGAGCTATGGGAAGCCTTCTTGGAACTGGCAGAGGAGCAGCCAATTCTCAAGGAATCGCTGAATTCGGCATTGAAACATGCTGCAGCGCAGGATTTGGTCGAATCCGACCCGAAATTCGTCGAACCGCTCATGCGGTCATTATACCTGATTTCTGTTGTCTCGCTCAGCGAACTCGATTATTTTATCGAGCACAATGAGGTCGCGTCGGACGTGTATCAGAAGGTCCTCGAAGATTTTGAAGAGGAGCGCGTCTCTGACGAGTTAGTCGCTCACCATGCTGCTGCAGCCGAACCCGTACACGAGAAAATCGACGATCTTATCGAGATGCGTAAACGGAAGATATACGGCGATACTCTCGAGGACATACACGAGATCCAAGAATCGGAAAAGGAGGACAAGGAAGAGATTATTGAGTCGATCAAAGAGCCTTTCCGAGAAAATGAAGAGAACGATGAGCTGTTCGAAGAGATCGACCGCTTGGAGGGGTGGAAAGACCGGGTAGATGAGTTTCCGTATACCGTCGAAGACATTCGAGAGATCAACGAGGATTTTGGGGCAGTGAGTGGCGATGAGCATTTCTATCAGAAGCACTATGCAGTGATGATCTGCGATCCAGAGTATCACACGCGCATCTTTGCGTACGAACCGGAGTTCCAGGAATACCCGCTTCGGTGGATGTCACATCTCACGACGTACGAGCATCGCTATTACTATAGACAGTTCAAAAATGATGCGTTAGATGATTCTGTCTTAACCGAACCGATCACGGAGGAGTATCTCAATGCTATTGTCGACGAAGCCCTGAAATTACCCTTCTTCCAGGATCGCTCCGATTTTATCGAAGAAGCCGCAGAAAATCATAAAGAAGGCCGGTATGCATCCTCAATCTGCGTGTTGTTCCCGCAGATCGAAGCGTTCACCTGGGTATATGCTGCGTTCTTGGACGAAAAAGGTATTGAAGAGATCTTTGTCGATATCGATGTCTCAGAGGACGGGTTTTGGAACTTCAATCCACGTGACTATGACGAGATCACAGCATACAACGAGAACGGGAACGAGATGGTCGTCAATAGTGTAAAGCAATTGGTCTCGCAAACAGCATTGAATCAACATCTGTACAGCGATGTTGTTGAGTATTTCGCCAATGAGTTATTTGAAGAACGAAATCCGATCCTCCATGGCAACTCCTCTGATTTCAATACAGAAGTCAACTCTGCAAAGAAGCTGATCTTCTTCCGAAATTTTGTGGAAGAGTTTTCAAGTGATTTAACTGACCCGTCACATTGGATGGATGAAATAGAACAAGATATCGACGTTGATTGGAAGGATATTCTCACATCTGACGATGAATGAATCTTCTTTTAACAGAGATAAACTATCAGGATTGGTCGCGCCGCCTGTCGAGGGCGCTCTGAATTAAGAAGACTACAGAGTGTTCGCCGAAGTGGGGTCTGAATATCGTTTTCTCTCACTGAGTCATATCATTATTTGGTACTCTCTTGCTTATGCTTCCCTATAGGAATGGACGAGGCTGATCTCACGGAGTATATCGAACGGTCCCAGTCGCTTCTCGAGGATTCTCCGCAGATGGGGGAAGAGAACACGAAAGTGAAGATCATCCAGCCTCTGATCGAACTTCTTGGATGGGAAGTCTATTCCTCTGAGGTTGATCTGGAGTATCCGATGCAGATTGGGCAGGGAAGTGCGCGGGCGGACTACGCACTTCAGGTGGAAGGTGCGCCGGTTGTGTTTATTGAGGCGAAAGGAAGCGATTCCTCGCTGAGTGACACTGATCGAAGCCAGCTTGCAAGCTATATGCGGCAAAAAGGTGTGGACTGGGGGCTTCTCACCAATGGAAAGCAGTTCGAAGTCTTCAAACGCCGGACCGATAGCGATCGACCAGAAGAGGTCTCGTTAGGTCAATTCGACCTCGAGGAGTTGGATGAGAACTGGTCGGTGATACGCCTCCTATCAAAGGACCTTGTTCAGTCGGGGGAGGCAGATACGATCGCTCAGCGGATCGAGGCACGAAAACAGGCAGTCCGTATCCTGCAGAATGGGAAGGAGGATATCTCCGAGCGCGTAGCCGAAGTTCTTGTAAACGAAGTCGGTGATACGTTGGCTCAGGAAATCGAAGCGGAGTCGAAAGAGTTCGTAGACAGTTTGATTGAATCACTTGGTACGGATCGAGAGGCTGATGTCCGTCTTGCGGAACCAGCATCGGAATCGAACGAACCCGTGGAAGTGGATGCTGACGAGGGGTACAAAATCACGCTTTTAGAGGACGGGGACACATTCCACGTCTTCACGGATGATCAGCAGGCAGATGCGATGGCCGATGCGATCGACTTCCTCATCCAGGAATTTGATTTGATTGATGAGTTAGCGCCGCTTCCGTACGTGCCTGGAGAGAAGAACGCGATTTTAAATTCAGAGCCGCGGCATCCGTCTGGGGAAGAGATGCGGTTGTATCGCGAACTCTCTGGTGATTATTATCTGTATGTGGCGCTCAACCAGATTTCCAAGAAGAGGTATGTGGAGCGATTCGCTGGTTTTTGCGGCTTAGATGCAGAGTTTGAAGGCGAATGGGCGGACACTGATTAGATATTTAAATATTCTTACATAGTATGTACTCATGGCGACGGAGCAGTGGGTGGAGACCCGAAACGGAGAACGATGCGGAAACAGCGCTCACATCCGGGTGCCGAAACGGTTCCGCGGCAAAACGTTCCATGCAGAACTGGTAGCAGAAGAAGAGGAGTGGCGTGAAACACGGGAAGCCAAAGCCTGCGGCAACAGCGCCCACATCTTAGTACCGAAGCGATTCCGTGGCAAAACGTTCCGCGTAGAGCTGGTCGGAGATGAGCAACAGAACCCTGCCTCAGAGGGTGAGAACGATGAATAAGATACTGATCGGGGCGTTGGTCGCTGGAATCGTGCTAGCTGGCTGTACTACGGTCAGGGTAGATGAATCCCAGCTGGATCGTTATACAGAAACGATCAATGGAACTTCCTTTGGACCAGACTGCTTCAAGGATGGCTATGATACCGCATACACGTTCAGATGTGAAGATGGACGGACAGGGGAAACGTTCGAATGGGTGGCCTGCGCTGATGGAGACGCGGTAAATTTTCCGGAAAAATCCGTCGAGCATGTGTCGTGACCCGGTATCATGGTGAGCTACCGTGACTATCCGAGTTTTCGTCCAGAATGCTGAGGCAGCAGGTGACTCTTCATGAAAATCGGAGTACTACCAGGAGTGTTTTTCCTGACGATTGCGGCACATATGGCTAATAACGGCCATTGGAACTTGGCCGGAATACCAGGAGTTATCGGAACTATTCTGATAGTCGCCGATTTTGCCCTCGAAGAAATCGTCCAGAACGGTGGTGCCGGTGGGGGTTAGAGCATACATCACGGGACTTGCCGAAGTATGGGCTGATATTCACGAAGAGCTTCGGCGGATGATGTCCTTCTGGTTCGTATTAGGGTTCTTCTTCGGAGCCATGTCATCCATGTTCCGCATCACGGGTGATCTAACGGTGGAAAAACTGGTTGGCTCGTTCTTTGGTTTCGTGTTCGTGTACGGGCTGCTGGTACTGACGATCGGGCGAACTGTTCTTGAGGATGCAAAGGAGGTCTCTGACCGATACTTCCTAGACTATATTCAGAATTCAGAGAAGGGTGGTGGTGATTAACAGGGATAACTTTTTCATCGGAATGCAGTGTGTCGCTGCGGGATGGGCAGCGGCAATGGCTTACTTCCTTATCACCAACTCATTCGCAAACCGCTTAGACCCACTTGCATCCACGGCCTGGCTATTAGGTTTGATTTCATCGACATATGTAGCAGGCGGCCTTACCGGTGTGATCTACGGAGCGATAGAGGGCTTTGGACAGAAAGAGGGAAAGAACGCTGAAGCAGGTGGTAGATGATGGACTACACTGATGAGGAAGAGATTTAAACGAAGTGTATTGGGTCTACCCGGTCATGCCGAAGCCCACAGAAATGTTCTTCTCAGGACCGTTCCTCGAGCAAGGCCATCTGTGGGTTTGCACGGAGTGTGAATATGGGACAACAAGCGCGCTGAGTATGATATTTCATACAGTCCGAGATATTACTTCTAAGATTAAAGGAATGGTGACGAGGAGTGATGGGTCTTCTCTTTAGCTCTTCAGCCATATCAGCCTGATTTGATCCCTAGCTTTTATGTTATCCTGGTGGGAACATTCGGTACCCTTACCAGATATGCAGATTCCGATAAAAATCTGGGATAGCGGATGGGGTGCTGTCTTTCTCTCCATATACACTCTCCTCGCGATCCATCAGATTTTCCCCGAGAACCATGTCTACAAATCGTTTGCAGTCTTACCGACTCTCCTTGTAATGTTTCTTGCAGAACAGTACAGTACCACCCTTGTCGATTTTTGGGCAGGCGGCGAACTCAAACGCGCTACCGAGTATATACACACATTCACAGAGGACGACCATTTCTATCACGCCGCGAACGAGAATATTCAGTCAAGTGTTGATGACTTCGATCGTCGCGCATACCAAAACAATATCTCTATCCTCACCGGCTTCATCATCGCCGTAACAGCCCCATTTCTTGGCTTCTACCTCCACGACCTCACTGGCGCTGGAGTTGGTTTCGTTATCGCAATCTGTGCAGTGCAGTGGCTGAGCCGTCGATCGATCGACCAGATGAACACCCTGGCACGGGACATCGCCGAACCATACAAAGCAAAATATGAAAATCAGTAGACTCCACATCGAGAAGTTCGCACGAGACGAATTCCCCGAGTTCACTAAGGACGATGTGTCCAGTGATGACCTCCTCATTAAGGGAGGCAATCGATCCGGCAAGACCCTCACATTCAACGCGCTTCTATACGGCCTATACGGTCCACAAGCGACCTTTGGGGTTTCACCGGGGCGCAAAAGCACAGTCCGATTCCATTTCGACGATGATGACATCGTCGAACGCGGAGGTGGAGGTCGAAAATACTCGCATGGCGACGGGACCTACGAAAAGGGAGAAGCAGATCAGAAAATCGAAGAGAGAATTGGTCCAGCGGAACTCGTAACCCTTCAGTTCCTTCATTCGGAGAAGGACGAGTTACCGCTTGCACGGCTTTCGGGGGATGATCGGCTATCAGTGATTCGGCGTGTTGGGGATACCGATCTCCAAGACGAAATCGAGGCACTCCGCGAACAACGAGAAGAATTAGAGTATGAGATTGAACGAATTCAGCGGACAGAACTCCAACCACGGAAAGAAGACCTGGACGATATCAACATCGGACAGTATGAACGCCGACTGGAGAAAATCGAACATCTTCAATCGCTCATCGACTCTGGACGGATTGAAACCATCAAACAACGGCTTTTGGATAACGAGGAGATCCGTGAGGAACTGAACGAACTCACCAGTAGGAAACGGGTAGTCACCCAAGAACTTCGGAAAAAACGACGTCAACTACGAGAAGCACAGCGCTACACGCAACAGGTCAACAACATCATTGTCGACGCAATCCAGGAATTGACCTGTGCCGTTTGCGATCAGATCGTCGTCGAAGAAACGGCAAAACAACGCCTCCAAAATGGCCGCTGTCCGCAATGTGGTCGGAAGCGTGACTTGGACGAGTTGAAAAGCCACCTCAGCTCCAAAGTTGAACGCGCGGATGATGATGTCGAGGCGCTGGAAACGGAAATCGAAGAACTCCAAGAAGAGAAAGGCCAACTCGAGGACGAGATTGAGTCACTACAAGATTCCGTCCCGGATTTGTCTGACCTGAACGATCTCACGCAACATACGCTTGAGGATAACGACTACGACATCGATGCAGTAGCAGAACGAACACAAGTGGAACTGGATCAACACCGAGAGCATGTTGAGAAATTGCGAGAACGCAAAGACCGGCTTGAGACGGAAATTGTAGAGGTTGAGGCTACACTTGCTGATCTGGATGATGAACTCACCGCTACAAATGACCGTATAGACGAACTCTCTCAGGAGAGCTTTGAAGAGATTATACAATCGTTCCGAGACGCATGGTCGGAGAACTACCAAGCAATGGCTCCTGAGTTGGCTGTCGAAATTGACATAGAATCTGATGGAACAATTATTCTTCCAGGAAATGAAGGGGCCCGGGAGTATGATGAGCTAAGTACAGGAGAAATCTGGCTTCTGAACTTGTCGTTTGCATATACGCTAGCAGAACAAGCAACCGAAACCGAGGACGCCGGGCACAACTGGGAGATCCTCGTTCTTGACGAGCCCTTTGCAAACATCGATGAAGACATTCGAGAGGAGACACTCGAGTACATCCGCGATTCTGATATTCAGTTTATCATCATGACCTCAAACGAGGATCTGGAGTCTCACTTCAATCCGCAGCAGGTCAAATCCTTAGATCGGATTCAGGTTCAATACACGTTTGACGATATGGAGGAGTTGATTGCGGATGACTGATGACGAAGCCCACCATCCGCGACTCTTACTATTAGACGAAGCGGATGGGGAAATCGAAGGACGGGCGAAGTACCACAAACTGCTCTACAATTACGTCGATGAGGAAGCTGAGGACTCAGAGTTATCATTTGTAAGGGAGGAACGGGGTCCATATGATCCAGGGCTGTCTCAGGCGATGCAGCGGTATATCGATTTGGGACACGTCGAAGTAGATGAAGAGGATGAACCACACGAAATTCGCCAAACGGAGAAAGGCGAGCGGTATATGAGCGGGTACGAGCGAACTAAGATGCGGCTTGATGAAACGTTCCGACAAACAAAGAAGCGGATAGCAGAGACTGTGAAAAAACACGGTGAAAAGAGCGCAAACGAGATGGTCCAAGAGGAGAACATCCAGGAAGCAAAAGATAATCCGTTCCGGAAGGACCTGAAGTAGTCTGATTCTATCCGATTAAATGCCGTTCATCGCTCGAAAGGACGACCGGACTGTAATCCCAGAGGAGGTGGGTGATGGTGAGGATGTTATCTGCCCGTCCTGTTCTGAGCAAATGCGGGCACGAGGACCGTTCGAGAATGGGACGGCACGTCACTTCTACCATCTGGCGGGCAGCGATGCAGGCGACTGTAACGGTGTTTCCGGGGGTGAATCGGACACCCATCGAAAATTGAAATCACTCGCGGTGTCCGCACTTCGCCAGAAATACGACGGTCAGTACACGCGGTGCGTGCCAGAGGCTGCGATAGACGTTAGCCAGACAGAGACTGCGCCGGAGCAGCGGCAGGCCGACGCTTTCCTCGAGTTCACCGAAGAAAACCGGTTCTTCGGCCGAGGAATAATCGTTGAGGTCCAGTACCGGAACGAGGGAAAGGACGTACAGGCGACCACTCACGACTATCTCTCGCAGAACTTCAGCGTGTACTGGGCAACACCGGATGATTTCCAGAACGATCGATTTCTAATTGACCAGCTGGAGGAAGCGTTCAACACCGGGAATGAAGACGCATATTCACCGTATCAAGATGAACCGCCATCGCTCACCAGTAGGGACCAGACGGGCAAAATTAGCTATGGGAAGGAGCGACCACAATTTACGCGGGAAGATCCAGTTCCAGACTGTTCGCACGCATTTGTGGACATAGGAGGAAGACGGCGATGTATCCGGTGTGATCTCTGCACTGAGAACCGAGTGTTTGATCCACAGCGACAGCAATTCTATCGACCAAAACCGCACTCAGAAGCCGAGACAGATGCGGAGCTCCTCTATGATTTAGAGTCTGTGGAAGAACCAGTTTCACCTCGGCGAATTGAAGAACGAGGCGAAGAGCCGTCGATCCACAGCCATGACTGGCGAGTGAACTACAATGGGAGGCAAGAAGAGTGGTGTACATGTTCGTGGTCGGGGTGCGAGGCAACAATAACGCTTGAGCTAGACCGTGTCGTAATTGACCACGCAGTAGATGCTACTCCAGACGACGGACGCCCCAAGTGTGACCATGTCTGGGAGGAACTCGGATTCACAACAGTGTGTACCGAGTGCGGAAAAGAACGCTAACAGCTCTTTCTGGAACCCCCGTCACGTGGTACTACTTAACCGGCTACGAAACAGCTCGAAGTTCTGGGATCAACCTCTCCCGGTAGTATTTTTGTGCTGGCCGTGTGATGGGGTGGCATACGGCGTTGTGATCAGCAGCTAGTAATCAGACAATGATATACCGTCAATGGGAGATAACCAATGTTGGATTCGTGGCCTATGGTGACATAGACCGCGAAATCGGCCCTAACTCCGAGCCATCGCACAATGACAATAGACCACACGCGTTGTAATAATGCAATCGTACGCGAAACCGGTAATTTGCACCGTGTTTTGCCCGAATCGGCGTTTCTTACGAAATATCTAAGGTTAATTACGAGGCCTCGGCACTCATAGGGCTCGTCACCACCGGGTGCCGAGTCCGGCTCGGAGCGGGTGCGTCGTCATCGGCCAGGCGACGCTACGGCGGTCGGTCCAAAGACGGTTTGGGTTCCGTGGTGCGGTGACTGCGTCGGAGGTCGGCCGGCGGCCGGTTACGCGGCGTCGTCGGGCGACGCGTTCGCGAACGCCGCGTTCCACTCGTCCATCAGGTTCTCGAGGCGCGCCTGGTTCCGATGAGAGAACGTCCGGGGGGCACGGCCGGTCGCGGATTGGGAGTCCGTCGGTGCGGTGCTCGCGGACGTCGGTGTCGTCCGTGGTCGCGAGTCAGTTCGGGTCCGGGTTCGCGTGCGGTTCGGCGTCGAGTCGTGATCGGGCTGGATGCGGTGTCGTGTGCTCATGTCGGTCGGGTGGGGAGATCGTCGAAAAGCGGTACTCGTCGTCGGCGACGGAATCAGACTGCTACGTGTACGGGTACGACCGACATCTGTACCCCACCGTTCTCGGCCCCATATAATAAAAGTTCGTGATAGATACGGACACTGTGAAACGGTAACAGAACTGGAGTCCGAGGAACGTTCGCTACGCTCGTCGGGCCGCGACGGCGATACCAGTTCGAGCCGGCTGTCCGGTACGCTCCGATCGGGCGACTCCGATAGCTTGAGAACCCGCCCGCGAAATTCCACGCATACCGATGCCTGGCGACGATCGAGAGGGCCACGCCGACGCCGCGACCGACGCTGGCACGGCCGATATCAGTTTCGTGATCCCGGCGCAAAACGAGGCCGACTACCTCCGCGGGACGCTGTCGAGCCTGGCCGCGCTGGACACGGACTACGCCTACGAGGTGCTGGTCGTCGACGGCGGTTCGACCGACGGGACGCGGGCGATCGCCCGCGAGTACGACGCGACGGTCGTCCGCGAGGGCGGCGAAAGCATCGCCGCGGCGCGGAACCTCGGGGCCGACCGTGCGACCGGCGAGTGGCTGGCGTTCATCGACGCGGATACGCGGGTGCGGGCGAACTATCTCACTGAACTGCGGGGGTTCGTCGAAGCCGAGCAGCTCGCGGCCGCGAGTTCTTACTGTCGGATCACCGGTCCCCGCCGGGCCAAACTAATGGAGGCGACGATCAATCACATCTTTTCGCGGCTCGCGTTCCCGATCCTACCCGGGTTCAACTGTTTCGTCCACCGGCGAGCGTTCGACGAGATCGGCGGCTTTCCCGACGTGGCCAACGAGGATACGGCCTTCAGCCGGCGGCTCGCCCGCCGCTATCCGACGGCCTACTGTCCGACCGTCCTGGTCGAGAGTTCGGGCCGGCGGATCGCCGAGCACGGGCTGACGGGGACGCTGTGGCACTACCTCCGATTGGACGTCGATCGACTCCGGGCGAACTACTGAGCGACTTCTGAACGGCTCTGAAACGCGAGGATGGAGTGAGAACTGCCCTCCCTCACTGGTTCGCCGGCGATCGTTATCGAACGACGAGTCGGCGAGAATCAACGTGACGCCTGGTGATCGAGTACGCAACCGCGGCGCGACCGGCACTGACACGGCAGCCGCTTTTGGCGCTCGCCGTAGCTGACACGTTCGTGTCGACCGTTCCACCGATGGCGGAGCGCCTGCTCGAAAGCGAGCCGCTGATGGCCCATCTCGGCACGGTCGTCGAGGGGCGACCCCACGTCGCACCGGTCTGGTACCGGTACGCGGACGGCGTCGTCGAGATCGTGACGACGGGCCGGAAACTGGCGAACATCAGGGCGAACCCACGGGTGGCGGTTTCGGTCCAGAAGGACGAGGGCGGGCACACCCGCTGGATGGTGACGCTGCTCGGAACGGCGACGGTCGTCGAGAGCGAGGCCGAGACCGCGGCGGCCCGTCGCCGGATCAACGAGAAGTACGGGGCGGAGCCGGACGCCTACGCCGAGAACACGCTCGTTCGGATCGACGTGGGATCGGCGAGCTACCGGACCTACGACGACGCGCTCGAGTAGCGGCCGCCATCGACGGGGTCAGTCGCGACCCCAGCCAGGCGACGGCTCGCGCAGGCCGGGCTGGGGCTCGCGGTCCCGGACCCGTCGCATCCGGGCTCGCAGGTCCGCCGCCGCACCCGGTACGTCGAGTTCGGGTTCCGCATCGAGATCGGCGTCGACCCTCGAATCGCGCTCGCTCGATCCGTCCGCATCGCCGGGTCCGTCCGCGTCGAGTTCGTCGACCGGCTTCGGGAACGGCCGGAGGTCCTTGTGGATCGCGATCCCGGCGTAGGCGCCGTCGCCGATGGCGATCGTCGTCTGGTTCTGCCCGTGGGTAACGTCGCCGACGGCGTAGACGCCGCCGACGCTGGTTTCCCGGCGCTCGTCGACCGCGATCGCGCCGTCGTCCTGTAGCTCACAGCCGAGCCCCTCGGCGAGGTCGGCGTTGTACGCCGAGCCGTACATCGCGAAGCCGCCCAGGTAGTCCCGTTCGGTCCCGTCGGCGAAGGCCAGGCCGCCCAACCGGGGCGACCCGTCCGAAGCGGTGCGATCCTCGCCCGCCCCGTCGGCGTAGGCCGAGACGACGGTCTCGTCGATCCGGTCGACCGGGTGGGCCGCCAGCTGGCGATCGGTCTCGTCGCTCCACTCGGGTTCGCGACCGTCCAGCAGCAGGTCGACGTCGGCGGTGAAGTTGAGCATCGTCATCGCGACGCGGGCGGCGTGCTCGCCGTGGCCAAGCACGAAGACCGAGCCGTCGCCCAGCGAGTAGGCGTCGCAGTGGAGACAATAGTGCAGTCCGCGGCCCGTAAAGCGCTCCAGGTCGGTCACGTCCGGACTGCGATCCCGGAAGCCGGTCGCGAAGACCACCCGCTCCGCGTCGACGGTCGCGTGGACGGCCTCGAGTCGAAATCGGGGCCCGGTGGTCCCGTCGCCGTCTTCGTCCTCGCCGGTGCCGTCTAAACGCGTCACCGACTCAACGGCGTCGGGATAGAAGTCCCCGCCGTAATGCGTGAGTTGGTCGGTCGCGTGGCTCGCCAGGTCCGCCCCGGAGACGCTCTCGGAGACTCCCAATAGGTTGTGGACGTGCGCGACCGCCGCGTGGCGGCCGCCCTCCTTCTCGAAGACGACGGTGCGGTGACCGAGCCTGGTCGTGTACAGTGCGGTCGTCAGGCCGGCGGGACCGCCGCCCACCACGGCGACCTCGTACGCGGGTGGATCGGACATGATGCGTCAGTCGGACGCCCAGCGGGTTGAGGGTGGGCCGCGCATATGCACCCGGCCGGTCGGAGCACCCCCGTTCATCCACCCGAAGCGCCTCGGTTACCGCCGTCGCGACCGCCGTGACGGTATCGGCGTCGTATCAGACAGCCTGGTAGTCGCCCGCGGCGCGAAAGGGATTGAAACGGACGCTCGGTGGAGGACCACTATGCGCCGACTCAGCGATGCCGATATCGACCTCGAGCTTCCGACGGCGGAGACGGACGACGCCGACCTCGAGAACGGGTCGATCTTCTTCGTCGGCACCGCCACGGTGATCATCGAGTACGCCGGTTTTACGATTCTTACCGATCCGAACTTCCTCCACAGCGGCGATCACGTCCACCTCGGCTACGGGATCACGTCCCGGCGGCGGACCGACCCCGCCATCGAAATCGAGGAGTTGCCGCCGATCGACTTCGTCCTGCTCTCACACTACCACGGCGATCACTTCGACCGCGTCGCCGAGGCGAAGTTAGAGAAGGACCTCCCGATCGTGACGACCCCGCACGCGGCCGCCGAACTCGCAAAGAAGGGCTTTCGCGAGACCCATCCGCTCGAGACCTGGGAGACCTGTCGGATCCGCAAGGGCGACGCTAGGCTGTCGATCACGGCGACGCCTGGCCGCCACGGCCCGCCGATCGTCGCGAAGGGGCTGCCGCCGGTGATGGGGAGCGTGCTCGAGTTCCGGCCTGGCGACGCCGGGCCCGAGGAGCCGCCGCTGCTCCGCCTCTATATCTCGGGCGATACGCTCGTCTACGACGCGCTCGAGGAGATTCCCGAGCGGTACCCGGAGATCGACCTCGCGCTCCTCCATCTGGGCGGCACGCGGATCCTCGGCGTGCTCCTGACGATGGACGCGGAGCAGGGGGTCGAAGCGGTCGATCTGATCGATCCGGATACCGCGATTCCGATCCACTACAACGACTACGAGGTGTTCCGGTCACCGCTCTCGAATTTCAAGGCGGCGGTCGAGAAGGCGGGGCTCGAGGACCGTGTGGAGTACCTCGAGCACGGCGAGACGTTCGAGTTCGAACCGTCGGACCGGCGCGATCGGGAGCACTGAGCCGATCCGGCACCTCAACGAGCGACAGACCGTTTTGGATCGTCCCGACCGTTCGAGTTCTATCGAACGTCTCCCGGCACTCGTGCGAGCGGGGACCGTCCGTCGTCACTTTGTGGGCGAGAATGAGAGATTAGCGGGAGTGCGCTCGTCTCCCGGTGAAATACCGCTTATAACCGCTGAAGCAGTTGTTTTTCGAGTGGCGAATCGATTCACAACGGATCCGTCACTGAACGGCCCAGTTCGAGCGGATGAATCCCGACGGAGAGGTGTCCCGGTGACGAGATCAGCGTTACTTGCCGCGTTCGCTCCCGTCCTCGTCATTTCGTTTTCTGTCTGGATCTGCGGTATTCCCCTCGCCGTTGGTGTCGTCATCATCCTCGCCGTCGGGCCGTTCTCCCTCCGAGCCGAGAACGTCCCCGTGCTCGTCCGTTTGAGAATGGCGGTCCCGTTCAGTACTTGAGTCCGCCGCTTCGGTTGCGTCGTCACCGAGCGCCGTTTCCGAGAGATCAACGTCGTCGTCTCCCCTGCCTCGTCGTGGATCGTGGACATCCGCATTCAGACTCGGTTGTGATCGTCCCTGGGTCTCAGCGTCAGCGGTGAACGCCGGATCGGACAGCTCGCCCGGAAGGTCTCCGCCTAACTCTCGGTCGGTTCCGTTCTCACCGCTCGTAGTAGGCTCTGATTCTTCATCGAAACCGTGTTGACCGCTCGGGTTACTCACCGCTGCTTCGGACTGCTCGTTATCGTCTAACCGATCGCGCTCGGCCGTCGTGACACCACCCACGGCATTCTCTTCCGAGGACGTTCTAGTCGTATCTAAACGGCGTTGACGCACTCCAATGCAGAATACGACGATTCCGAGAGCTACCTGAGCCACCGCTTTGAAAGAGCCGTGACGCGTCGATCGAACTGCGCGCCAGAGCAACAGCGCACCAGCCACAATTGCAGGAATTCCGTCTCGAGCACCGGTCTTGACGATTGATGGAACCCGTCCGGATTCCTTCGTCTCAGCGCGCTGTGTCCCGTCACGTAGTCGTTGGACAAACTCGGTCACCCGATCCGTCAAACGCCCCGGAGCGTTACTCATGGCGAGCGAACTACAGCAACGAGAAGGTTGAACCTTTGCCCGTGTACAACTACCCGCGGGGTCCGTTCCTGCAAGCACGACCGGGAATCTTCCGCTTCACACCGAGGAAGATAGTAATTCGATCTCGCGGGCGATTCGTAGTGCCTTTCCCATCGACAATTCGTTCAAGCCGCTTTCTAAATATTTTCGGTTGTTTATCCAGTACGGAAAGACCGCCGTCCGCTGAGGCGTAGAACGTGGCATTCATTGCGGGGTTCAGCAGGGCCAACGTTCACTAATTCGCTCTCGGAATGCAGACTGTGACGCGAGAATACGACAAACTTGTCCGCGACGACATTCCAGCAGTCATCAAGCGAAACGGGGAGGTTCCCGTCGTTCGAACCGCGAGCGACGACGACGAATACGAGTCGTATCTCCTCGAGAAACTCCGGGAAGAGGTCGACGAGTACGCAGCGAGCCGAGAACACGAAGAGTTGGCCGACATTCTGGAAGTCGTCCGCGTGATTCGGGAGTTCGAGGGACTTTCCGAGCGAGAACTGCAGGAACTCCGGGATCGGAAAGCCGAATCGAGAGGCGGATTTTCGGATCGAATCGTCCTCGAGCACGTCGAGTCGTAGCGTCGGCCGATAACGGTCGTCGCGACTCGCCTACTCCTCGAGTCGCTCGAGCGCCGCTGCGACCACCAGCGGGAGCGAAATCGTCGCGTCGCCGTAGACCGAGACGTTGTCGGCGTCCTTCTCGAGTTTGCCCCACGAGCGGGCCTCGTCGAGCGTCGCGCCGGAGAGGCCCCCCGTCTGCTTGGGGTCCATCGTCAGCTGGACGGCGTAGTCGTAGGCGTCGGGCGTGACCAGCATCGTCTGGAGGGTGAAGTTCTTCGGCACGCCGCCGCCGACGACGAACGCGCCGGCCTCCTCGGCCTCGAAGGCGATGTCGGTCAGCGGCGTCATGTCCGCTAAGGCGTCCAGCGAGAACGGCGAGGTCTGGGAGTACATCCAGGCCTGCAGCCCGAGCACGGAGTCCTGGACGGCCGGACAGTAGATCGGCACGTCGTTCTCGTAGGCCGCGGCGGCGATGCCGGGGCCCTCGTCGACGTCGTCGCGCTCGTTGACCTCGGCGTTGGCCCGCCCGAGTTCCTCGGTGAGTCGTTGAATCGAGACCGGACCGTCCTCCGCGGACTCTTCCTCGAGGACCGGGAACACCTCGTCGCGCAGGTGCGACTCGAAGGTCGCGAAGAACTCCTGGGGCAGGTAGACGTTGTAGATCCGGTCGACGCCCTCGTCCCGGAGCGTCTCGTCGTGTTCGCGCTCCGTTTTGCCCTCGGCGTGGACCTCGCCGTGGTGGTGTTTCCCGCCGATGGCCTCGATGGCGTCGTGGGTGAGGTTCGCACCCGTCGTCACGAGTACGTCGATGTGGCCGTCTCGGATCAGGTCCGCGACGATCCGACGCATCCCCGTCGGCACCATCGCGCCCGCCAGGCTGAAGAAGACCGTGACGTCGTCGTCGAACATCGATTCGGTGACGTCGACAGCCTCGTGGAGGTCGGCCGCGCCGACGCCGGCGTTGCCGTACTCGTCGGCGAGTTCGCCGACGGTCATGCCGGCCCGGACCTCGGCGTGGCCGATCGGGTCGTGAGAAAACGTCTCTCTGTCGGGTTCGTGGTGGCCCTGCTCCGCGTCCTCGCCGTCGGCGTCGCTCCCGTGGTCGTGCTCGTCGCTCATGTCACCGCATCCGCGAGCCACCGGTTTGAACGTCGCGGTCTCGTTCGCACGGGGCCGCGTCCGAATGCCGTCACCGGTAGCAGTTCCACCGGATCGGGCCCGAACACGGCTCCGCCGCCCCGCTCGAGGCGGTGGCCAGCACCTCGCCGTCGTCGCAGAGATCGACGGTCGCGAGCCCGTCCGTCGCAGCGACGGTGAAACAGCGCGTCCCGTTCGGCGGGACGGCGAGGGTGTTGGGGCCGGTCGCGCCGTCGCCCTCGGATTCGAGTCCGCCGGACGCCGACGTATCGGAGCCGCTCCGCGCCGCGCCGTCGTCGATGATCTCGCCGAAGAACTCCTCCTGACACGCTTCGTACGTCGGATTCGTTTTCGAGATATCGCCGCCGCCGGGAACGACGGGCGTCCCGTCCCGGAACGCGTCGACGCTTCCGACGATCGCGTCCTCCGGGATATCGTCGACGTCGGCGACGTCGAAGACGGCGGACCCGTCGACCGCGCCGAAGTCCCAGTACATGTCGCCGACGCCGCTTTCGGTATCGAACACGGCCTGAACCATCACTTCGGCGAAGTCGCCGACGACGCGGACCCGCTGGCAGTCGAGATACGCGATCCCGTCCTCGACGGGCGACGCGGTCCACTCGAGAAGCGCCGGCCCGTCACCGTCGTTGATCGCCCGGAACAGCGCCGTGTCGCGATCCGCGTCGAGACAGACCGCTTCGAGCCCGATCAGTTCCGGCTCGACTCCGCCCGGGCCGCGGTCGCCCGGCCAGGCGGCCGCGCTCGCACTCGACGTCCCGAGACCGAAGATGCCGCCGCCCGCGACCGCGCCGGTCGCCGAGAGGGTACGCAACCAGTCCCGCCGCGTCCGTGACTCGTCGGTGTCGTTGTCGTTGGGCATGAGTGTGGGTGTGGGTGCCCCCGGATCAGGTCCGAGAGGTAGTCGTCGATCGGACGGCGGCGGCTATTGTTATCCTCCGATTGTCGAAATGAGCGAATATCCGTCGTCGTCGAGGCGACAGTTTTCGGTAGCGAAACCGTCGGTAGGTGGTGCCTGGTCGACTGGCACGATTCGATCGAGCGCGCGACCGGTCCGGTGTCGAAGACCGTCCGCCACCCTCCGGTACCCGGCCGCGAGCGGTCTCAGAGTCCCGTGGGAACCTCGATGTAGGTCGTTTCGAGATCGTCGTCCCACTCGGCGACCAGCTCCTGCAGCGACCGGACGCCGAACGTCTCGGTGGCGTAGTGGCCGGCGAGGACGACGTTGATGTCCGCCTCCTGCGCTTCGTGGTAGACCTTCTGTTTGCCCTCGCCGGTCACCAGTGCGTCGACGTCGGCCGCGACGGCCTCGTCGAGCCAGTCGGCGCCGCTGCCGGTGACGATCGCCACGTCCTCGATCTCGTCGGGGCCGAAGTCGAGCACCCGGGCCGCCTGGCCGCCCGTCTCGAGGGTCGAATCGAGACGGTCGCGGAGGCCGTCGGGCGCGTAGGGCTCGGTCGCCGTCCCGCGCTGGCCGATGTACTCGGGGCCGAGTTCGCCGAAGGGCGCTCGATCCGCGAGGTCGAGCACGTCGGCAACGCCGGCGGCGTTGCCCAGGTCCTGGTGGCCGTCCAGCGGGAGGTGGGAGACGTACAGCGCCAGATCGTTCTCGATCAAGGGCGCGATCCGGTCGTAGGTCCGGCCCGTCACGCGGTCGATCCCGCCCCAGGAGATGCCGTGGTGGACGACGAGGGCGTCCGCGCCGGCCTCGACCGCGCGGTCGACCGTCTCCCGGACGCCGTCGACGGCGAAGGCGACGTGATCGATCTCCGCTCGGTCCGGGCCGACCTGGAGCCCGTTCTCGCTGGCGTCGAGGTCGGCGTAGTCGTCGTGGCGTAGCTCCGCGTCGAGTCGGTCGGTGAATTCGGCGAGATCCATGGACATGGTCGTTTGCGGTCGGGGCTATTCGGCCGAAGGGCAGTATGCTTACGGTCGTCGATCCGGCCCGGCACCGAGAGCCGCAGTCGAGTCGCCGCGACCGCGACCCGAGCGCTCGGAGGGATCGATTTACCACCCTCCCGCCGAAAGGGACTCGTATGTCGCGTCAGACTATCACTCACAAGGACGGCGTCGTCTACGAGTTCGCGCCCGATCTCGAGGGGGTCGAAACGGTCGAATCGGGCGCGGAACTGACGATCGAAACGCGAGACAGTCTCGACGGTGCGGTCCAGTCCGAGGCGGACGTAATCGAATCGGTGCCCGAGGAGGTCAACGCCGCGACGGGACCGATCGCCGTCGAGGGCGCCGAACCAGGCGACGCGCTCCGCGTCGAGATCGAGGAGATCCGCCTCACCGAGGACCAGGGGCGCGTCATCACCATCGACGGGTTCGGCCTGCTCGACGGCGACGAGGGGATCGAGGCCCCGCGGACCCGCATGACGCCGGTCGACGACGGCGGCGAGGGAGAGAAGGCAACGATCGCGTTCGACGACCTCGCGGTCCCGGTCGAACCCGTCGTCGGCACGATCGGCGTCGCGCCGGCCGCGGAGTCGTACACGACGCTCGTTCCGCACGACCACGGCGGCAATCTCGACACGACGGACGTGACCGGCGGGAACGCGATCTACTTCCCCGTCTTTCAGGCGGGAGCGATGCTCGCGATGGGCGACTGCAAGGCCGCCATGGCCGACGGCGAGATGTGCGGGACTGGCGCGGAGATCGGCACCGAAATCGACGTCACCCTCGAGGTGATCGACGGGGCCGCGACTGACGTCGGCCTGGCGCGCCCGCTGATCGAGACCGACGACGCCTGGAAGACCGTGGCGAGCGCGGAGACGCTCGAGGCGGCCTGCGAGCTCGCGAACCGGGACGCGGTCGACCTGCTGGCTGCGGCACACGGGTTCGACGACACCGACGCCTACCTGTTCTCGAGTCTCGCCGGCGGGCTGGAGATCAGCCAGGTGGTCGATCCGCTGGTGACGGTCAGGAACGCAATTCCGAAGGACTATCTCCCGTCGCCATTCTGAGCCGCGAATAGAGAGCCGAGCGGGCGAGGAAAGCCGCCCTCCGCCCTACATCAGGTAGAACAGCGGGAACAGGAACACCCAGACGATGTCGACGAAGTGCCAGTAGAGGCCGAAATACTCGACCGGCCGGTCGTCCTGCAGATAGGCGTCGATGGTCAAGACTCGGTAGATCATGAACCCCGCGATAAGCAGGCCGAGGATGACATGGAACGCGTGCAGACCCGTCGTCACGAAGTACAGCGAGTAGTGGAGTTCGGTGAACCAGTAGATGCCGTGGGCGAACTCCTGGCTCCACTCCCAGCCCTTGACGCCGAGGAACGTCAGGCCGAGCGCTACCGTGGCGCCCAGCGATCCCAACAGGCCGCGCTTGTTCCCACGTTCGGCCATCACCAGGGCGAGGACGACGGTGAAACTCGAGGTCAACAGGACGTAGGTGTTGACCAGGCCGACGAGCTCCGAGGGCGGCACGGTCTCGAACTCCCCCCAGCCCTCGTGGAGCCGCATGAAGATGTACGCGCCGATGGCGGCCCCGAAGACGACCACGTCTGACGCCAGGAAGAACCAGACGCCGAGTTTCGTCCCGCCGACGCCCTCGAACGGCCAGCGCTCGGCCACGGCTAACTCGGGCGCGTGGAACCGCTCGCGGCCGTACTCGAAGAGCGTATACCCCAGAATCGCGACGCCGAGGAGCAACAGCGCCGGATGCACGAGGTCGGTCGAGCCGGTCTCCTGTATCTCGGCTCCCCGTGCCGTCGCGAACTCCGCGACCCACGGGGTGACCCCTGAGAGCCCGAGGAACGAGAAGAACATCCCGACCCCGATGCCGAACGGCCAGATGCTCGCGTGATCCTCGTGTTCCGCCTCGGTCGCGACGGCCTGGCCCGTTCGCTCGCGGGCGTCGCGGGCGTGGGCGGCCCCGCCGTCGGTCGCGGCCGAGTCGTCGACGAACTCGAGTTTGCCGCTGGCGTAGCTGGGCCGGTTCGGCCAGTTCTCCAGCGGCGGCGGCGAGGTCGTCGCCCACTCCGCGGTCCGCGAGTACTCCCACGGGTTGTTAGGCGCGTCGGGACCGGAGAGCCAGCTCTTGCCGAGCGCGTAGAACATGATGAGATACGACGCGGCGAGGACGAACGCGCCGGCGGTCGCCAGCCGGTGGTAGAGCGTGTACTCCGGCGGGAAGTGGAAGACGCGACGGGGCGTCTCCCAGGCGAGGAACATCGGGAAGTACAGCAGATTGAAGCCGACGAAGTAGACGGCGAAGTGGAGTTTGCCGAGCGTCTCGTCGAACATCTTGCCGGTGATCTTGGGCCACCAGTAGTAGATGGCTCCGACCAGCGCCGTCGAACCGGCGACCATCACGTAGTGGAAGTGCGCGACGACCCAGTAGGAGCCTCGGAACTCGTAGTCGAGCACGACAGCGCCGAGGAAAACCCCGGTGATGCCGCCAATGATGAAGATCACCAACGTCCCCAAGCTCCACAGGAAGGGGGTGGTAAAGCGCACCCTGCCTTTGACCATCGTATAGATCAGCGAGAACACCATCAGGTCGAACGGCAACGAGATCCCGATCGTCGTCGCCATGAACAGCGTCTTGATCGGGAGGTTGATCGTCGTCAGGAACATGTGGTGGGCCCAGACGAGGAACGACTGGACTGCGACCAGCACCATCGCGATGATGACCCACTTCCGGCCGACCAGGCGGCGACCGCAGAAGGTCTGGAACGTTTCGAACAGCACCCCGAGCGCCGGGAAGAAGACGATGTACACCTCCGGATGGCCGAAGAACCAGAAGAGGTGGGCCCACAGCAGGCTCGACCCCTGGTCGGTCGCATAATACTGCGTCAGTAAGATCCGATCGCTAGTCAGCAAGAGCAACGCGGCCAGCAGCGCCGCGAACGCGAACAGCATCATCCAGACCGTTAGCAGGATCGACCACGTGAACAGCGGCATGTTCCACAGACCCAACCCTTCCGCGCGCTCGTAGTGGATCGTCGTGAGGAAGTTGACCGTCGCGATCGTCGTCGACATGACGAACAGGATCAAAGCGAGGATCGTCAGGTTCCCGCCGGCCGTCGCCGCCATCGCCGTATTGTACATCGGCACGTTCAGCGGCGCATACATGTACCAGCCGCCGGCGAAGGCCCGCCCCTGGAAGAACGCGATGCCGACCAGGATCCCGGAGAAGAGATAGAACCAGTAACTCATGGCGTTCAGTCGCGGGAACGAGAGGTCTTTCGCCCCGATCTGGAGCGGGACCAGGTAGTTCGCGAATCCGAACGCGAACGGCGAGAGATACCAGAACACCATCAGGAGGCCGTGGTTCGTGACCGACTGGTTGAACTCCTGGTTCTCGAGCAGGCCGATCCCGCCGGATTCCCACATGTGCGTGCGAAATAGCAGCGCCAAGATGCCGCCGAACAGCAGGAAGAAGATCGCGGTCGCGAGGTAGAGGATCCCGACGTCCTTGTGGTTGGTCGTGACCAGCCACCGCTTGACGGTCGTCCGCGGCGGCAGTTCACTCACGGCGCTCACCCCCCGACTCGACAGCGGCTCGAATCGCCATCGGGCCGTCCACACCCTCGAAACGCTCGCTGCGACTGATACGCCGATACGAGACGGGATCCATAATACTACCACTCACTACGACTCGATCGGCGTATCAAGGTGTGCGGCGCATTTGCAGGCAGTACTTGTCCGGCGCCGATTCGAATCGGAAGGTAAAACGCTCACTACAGAGCCTGTTGCCGGGTATTTCGGCGCCTTTCGAGTCGTTCCGAGAATCGGGCTATTTACCGGGCGTTCGACGAGTACCCGTGCCCGTCACCCCCGGGAAATCGACGATGACGCCGTCGACGCCGGCCGCCGCGAGCCGCTCGAACTGTACCCAGGTCGTGGCGGTCCAGGCGTTGACCGTCCGCCCTTCCTCGTGGGCCGACTCGACTATGCCCGTCCCGTCGACTCCCGCGTCGCCGATCGCGGTCCGCGGCGGGTGGATCGCCTCGCAGTCGTAGCGGCGCGCGATTTCGAGCCCCGCCTCGGGATCGTCCCGGAGCAACGGCGCGGCGGCGTACCGAGCCGTAACGTCGCGAAGGGCCGCGATCGCGCCCTCGCAGAACGACGAGAACAGCACCTCGCCGCCGAAAGCCTCGCAGTCGTCGATGACCCGCTCGACGAACGGTCGCCAGGCGTCCCGCCGTCGGTCGCGCTCGTCTTCGGATAGCGCTTCGCCGACGCGCAGGTCCGCCCGCCCGGGATTCTTCAGTTCGACGTTGACGCCGACCGTCTCGGGAACGGCCGCGAACAGGTCGGAAAGCGTCGGGATCGTCGCGTCGGTTCCCAATACCCGCGTCTCCCGCAACTCCTCGAGCGACGTCGCTCGGACGAGCCCCGCGGCGTCGGTGAGCGGCCAGCCGTCTCGGGTCCCGTCGAGACGCTCGTCGTGGACGACCACCGGCGTTCCGCAGGCGGCCGGCCGGACGTCGATCTCGATCATCGCGGTCTCGTCGCGCTCGGCCGCGCGTTCGGCCGCGATGACGGTGTTTTCCGGCGCGATAGCGGCGTAGCCGCGGTGGGCGATGACGGCGGGACGGGCCATACCGGAGCGACGACCGGCCCGGTAATGGAGACTTGGGTCGCGGCGACGCGGCGGGACGACAGAGTACCAGGGACGCGGACGTGGCGTTTCCCGGCCCGTCTTTGATCCGTCGGCCCGTCGAACCCACCGGCGATGACCGACACCACGCTCGCGGACGTCGAACGGGCCCTCGATCGCGCGGCCGAGTTAGAGACCGAGGAGGCCGTCTCCGTGTTGCGGACCGCCCGGCAGGACCTCCGCGATCTGGCGAGCGATCCGAACGTCGACGAGGAGCAACGCCAGGCGCTGGAAAATCGGCTCGACCAGCGGATCCGCGAGGTGAAAGAGCGGGACGCCTACGACAGCGGACTCGGTGCGGCGATGAATCCGTCCGAAGACGACGCGCCGTAACGGGGGTTCTGGAGGCGGTGTGGTCTGTGCGAGCGAATCGGCCGACGCGAGCGCGCCTCGACCCGAGACGGTGGTCCGATCGGCTCGGGTTCGACCGAGAACCGGCGATATCGGCCACGCTCCGGCCCTTTTATTCCGGAGCCGTTCGGAGACGTTCGTATGCGAATTGCACTACTGGGCGGCACCGGCGATATCGGCGAAGGACTCGCCCTGCGGTTTGCGCGCGATACGGGCCACGAGATCCTCATCGGCTCGCGGGACCCCGAGAAGGCCCGCGACGCCGTCGCGGACTACGAGGACGAACTCGACGAGCGCGGCGCCGAGGCCGACGTCAAGGGCTTCGCGAACGAGATGGCGGCCGACCGCGCCGACGTCGTCGTCCTCAGCGTCCCGCCGTACTACGCCGGCGACACCGTCGACGCGGTCGCCGACAGCCTCGACGAAGATACGGTCCTGGTCACCCCCGCGGTCGGCATGCAGGGCGACGAGGACGGCCTCCACTACCACCCGCCGTCGGCCGGCAGCGTCACCGAACTCGTGGCGCAGCGCGCTCCCGACGCGGTCCCGGTCGTCGGCGCGTTCCACAACCTGGCCGCCGACGCGCTGGCGGACCTCGATAACGAACTCGATCTGGACACGCTCGTCGTGGCTGACGACGACGACGCGAAAGACACCGTGCTGACGTTGGCTAACGAGATCGAGGGGCTGCGCGCGCTCGACGTCGGACCGCTCGCCAACGCCGCGGAGGTCGAGAGCGTCACGCCGCTGGTCATCAACATCGCGAAGTACAACGAGGACATGCACGACGTCGGCGTCAAGTGGATCTGACGTCGCCGACGGAGACCGAACCGACGACGGACGACGTGCAGTCGGCTGTTTTCGAACTCGCTGCGATCGCGGTGATGGAGTTTCCGCTACGCGGGACGAACTACCGGCGACTACGCAACTGCGGGCTGCGAGAGAAACGTGACTGGTTCGGCCGTTGCAGTCGAGTTACGCGCCGGCCGACTCGAGGGCGTCCTCGATGTCGTCGCGCTGGGTGACGCCGACGAAGCGCTCGACGATGCCGTCGTCGTTCTCGATGACGAGCGTCGGCAGCGATCGAACCTGGTACTCGTTGGCGACGTCCTGCTGTTCGTCGACGTTGACCTTCTCGACCTCGAATCGGCCCTCCCAGTCCTCCTCGAGCTCTTCGAGGATCGGGTCCTGAGTCTTGCAGGGGCCACACCAGTCAGCGTAGAAGTCCTTGAGTGTGACAGTCATGTGGTTCATCGATAGTTGCCTCGCGGCGCGCATAAGGGTTTCCCACTCCCAATCGATTGCCGTCATCGGCGACGCGGACCGGTCGAAAGGTTTAGTTCCGGGGCCCCGTAGAAGGGGATATGGACAGAGGACAGAACACCGGTGGGCTGATGTCCAGTGCCGGGCTCGTCCGGTACTTCGACTCCGAGGACTCGAACGCCATCCGTATCGACCCCAAGACGGTCATCGCGTTCGGCGTCATGCTGGGCGTGCTGGTCCAGCTACTGACGTTCGTCTCGTAACGAGCCGACCGCAGTCCACTTCTCCCAGAATCGTCCCGAGTAGCGGCAGCACTGTCGGACTTCTCCCTCGATCACCCGTCTGCGAGCGACGCGATCCGTCCGCACAGTCACAGCGCGATTTCACCGTGGCGAACGCATAAGATCGTAGCGGGGACACGCGAGCTTCGACCGTGCGTCTGGCGCATCCGACGACTCCGAGAACGGGCTCGTGACGGAGAACGCGGAATCGATAACGGCGTCCTCGACCGCCGAGGGGTCGACGACGGAAACGTTCGCGATCACCGTCGTCGAGAACGACCTCCCCTGGCGGTGATCCGACCCCGTTCGACGCGTACGCTCCGGTCCGCCGATCCGGGGACGGGGACCCGGGAGCCGGTGACGCGACCTTTTTGAACGAACCGTTCGTACCCGCGGCCATGTCACTGACTGCAGGCGTCGTCGCGGTCCAGGGCGACGTCGAGGAACACGCGGCCGCGATCGAACGAGCGGCGGCGGCCCGCGACCACGCGGTCACCGTCCACGAGATCCGCGAGTCGGGGATCGTCCCCGACTGCGACTTGCTCGCGATGCCGGGCGGCGAGTCGACGACCATCTCCCGCCTGGTTCACAGCGAGGGGATCGCACCCGAGATCCGAGACCACGTCGCCGCCGGCAAGCCGCTGCTCGCGACGTGTGCGGGACTGATCGTCGCCTCGAGCGATCCGAACGACGATCGGGTCGACGACCTCGGCCTGATCGACGTCGGCGTCGAGCGCAACGCCTTCGGCCGACAGAAGGACAGCTTCGAGGCGCCGCTGGACGTCGCGGGACTCGACGAACCGTACCCCGCGGTGTTCATCCGCGCGCCCGCGATCGATTCGGTCGGCGACGCCGACGTGCTCGCGACCTGGGACGACCGCCCGGTCGCGGTCCGGGACGGGCCGGTCGTCGGCACCGCCTTCCACCCCGAACTGACCCCGGACAGTCGGATCCACGGCCTGGCCTTCTTCGAGAACCAGGCGGCCGCGGTGCCGGCCGTCGAGGACGCGCGATAGCCGGCGGCGGTCGGCTGCGGTCGACGGGACCGACGCTGGCCGTGCATGCATTCGCGACCGGACATGTTTTCTCCCTCGCAGCCGACGGTCAGGGTATGCAGGCATCTATCGACGCGGTGCGCGTCGCGGGGACCCCCCAGGGGCCGGTCCCGGTGGTCGTCCTCGCGATCGACGGCGAGGACGACGTCGTGCCGATCTTCATCGGATTCAACGAGGCGACCAGCATCGCCCGCGGGCTCGAGGCCGAGGATATCGGGCGGCCGCTGACCCACGACCTCCTGCTGGACGTGATGGAGGAACTGGGTAGTCGGATCGACCGCGTCGTCGTCAGCGAGATCGAGCAGCGCGACGGCGGGCAGGGCGGGACCTACATCGCCGATCTCCACCTCGAGACGCCCCGCGGCGAGACGATCGTCGACGCCAGGCCGAGCGACTCGCTGGCGCTGGCCGCCCGGACGAACGCGTCGATCGAGGTCACCGAGGAGGTCTTCGCGGACGGCCGAGACGACAGCGGGAAGTTCGCGGAACTCGAAGACATCCGCGACGTATCCGGTGACCTATAAATGGACGAGACGCTCGACGAGCTGTTCGCCGTCATCGAAGATCGGAAGGACCGACTGCCCGAGGACTCCTACACCGCCTCCCTGTTCACCCACGAGAAGGGCGAGAACGCGGTGCTCGAGAAACTCGGCGAGGAGACGACCGAACTCGTCCTCGCCGCGAAAGAGGACGACCGCGAGGAGATCGCCCACGAGGGCGCCGACATCGTCTACCACCTGCTCGTGCTGCTCGCGATGAAGGACATGGACGTCGCGGACCTCGAGGCGGAACTCGAGGCGCGGCGCTGAGCGCGGTCGACGCCGGTCAGCAGACCGTCGATCCGCGTTCGAACGTCAAAAGCGGCGATCGACCGGATCGAAAGCGCCGCCAGCCGCCCTTGCAGTCGCCGCGAGTGTTTTGAACCCGCCGGCTAGTGAACGATCGATCGATGGCGCTCCAACAACTCGAACACGCGGACGACCACATGCAGGAGTGTATCGACAACTGTCTCGAGGCCGCTCAGGTCTGCGAGTGGTGTGCCGACGCCTGCGCGGGCGAGGGCGAGGACATGGCCCGGTGCATCCGGCTCTGTCGTGACGTGGCCGACGTCACGTCGCTGCACGCCAGGTGGATGGCTCGCAACTCGGGGTACCACCGCGAACTGGCCGCGATCTGCGCCGACCTCTGCGAGGAGTGCGCCGAGGAGTGCGAACAGCACGACCACGACCACTGCCAGGCCTGCGCCGAGATCCTGCCGAAGTGCGCCGAGAGCTGTCGCGAGATGGCGTCGAGCTAAGACGCGCACGGCGATCGCGGTCACGGTGGCGCGTCCGCGGTCGGCACCGTTTCTCGAAGTTGTCAGCACCGTGATCGGCGCGCTTTTACGCGTGGATAGGTATCGTTGGGACACGATTCGAGCGACGCGCGTCGAGCGGGGCGATCGGGAGGAATCGGTCGGAACTCGGCGTCTCAGCCCCGAATCCGACCGCCCCGGCCGTCGACGTGAGCCGTCGCTTGTCTATCGGGTGGAGACGGGACTCCCCCATCTATCGAATACGCTATGAGCGATATGAGACAGGACTCCGGTATCGAGGAGGCGGTGATCGAAGGCGAATTCGGCCCCCGCGAGGAGCGATCCGGCGACCCCCATCTCCCCAGCGGTAGCGGTCCCGTCGAATCGCCTGGCGGACACGAGGAACCCGACCACTTCGCGCTCATCTACGAGCGTCGGGCGGAGCAGTTCGCGACGGTCGTCCCCTACGTCCGGCAGGGCCTCGAGCGCGGTGAGCACTGTCTGTACATCTACGCCGAAAACACTCGAGCGGACGTACTCGAGGCGCTGCGATCCAGCGGCGTCGACGTCGACGCCGCGCTCGACGACGGCCGACTCTCGCTGCGCTCCGTCGAGGAGACGTACCTCGAGGGCGGGGAGTTCGACGTCGACGAGGCCTACGGGCTCCTCGAAGCCGCCATGGAGAAGGGCCAGTCCGAGTACGAGGGCTTCCGCGTGACGGCCGAGGAGACGTGGCTCGTTCGCGACGAGGCGACGCAGGAAGCGTTCATGACGTGCGAAGCGCGCGTGAACGAACTCTTCGACGGCGAGGCGGGAATGGCGCTGTGTCAATACAACCGCGACCGGCTCCCGCCGTCGGTTATCGAAGACGTCATCGAGACCCATCCCTACCTGATCTACGACGACACGGTCTGTCACAACGTCTACTACACGCCGCCCGCGGAGTTCTTCGGCCCCGATAGACCGGCCTGCGACAACGAACGGAAACTGCAGACCCTGGTCGACCGAACCTCGGCGCGAACGACCCTCCGGACCGACGAGTGGGCCCAGCGGAAGCTGTACGCGATCGTCTCGGATCCGCACCGGACGTTCGAGGAAAAGGTCGACGACCTCCTCGCGTTCGGCCGCGAGCTGTTCGGACTCGAAGTCGGCGGGATCGCTCGCGTCGACCCGGCGACCGATCTGTACCGGATCGAAGCGATCAGCGGCGACCACGAACAGCTGGAGCCGGGAACGGAGATCCCGCTGTCCGACACCTACTGCCGCGAGGTGATCGAAGACGACCCGACCGTCCCGAAACCGACCGAGTTCTCGGCCGCCACCGGCGGCCTTCCGGAGACGCCAGGCGACGACCGCGCCCAGGACGTTCGGGTGTACCTCGGCACCTGTATCCCGATCGAGGGCGACCTCGACCGGACGTTCTTCTTTACCTCCTCCGACCCGTCCGACGGCGCGGTCTCAGAGAAGGAGCAAGCCTTCCTCCAGTTGATGGGAGAGTGGGTGAAATACGAGCTGGAACGGCGCCACCACGAACGTCTCCTGCGGGACCTCTACGAGACGATCGCCGACCCTGAGGCGTCGTTCGACGCGAAGCTCGAGCGGCTGCTCGAACTGGGCAGCGAGCGGTTCGGCCTCGAGATCGGGTACTTCACCCAGACCGACGACGGCGCGTTCGAGGTCGTCGCCGCGGTCGGCGACCACGACAAGATTCGGGCCGGCGTCACCGACTCGATCCGCAATACGTACTGCGAGAAGCTGCTCGCGTCGCCCGATCCGATCTCGGTGACCGACGCCGCCGAGGTCGGGTGGACCGACGACCACGCCTACGAACGGTTCGGGCTGGACGCCTATTTCGCGACGACCGTCCACGTCGGCGGCGAGGAGTACGGGACGCTGTGCTTCGGTTCCGAGTCACCGCGCAAACTCCCGTTCTCGGACGCCGAACGGACGTTCCTCGACCTGATGGGGCAGTGGGTGAGCCACGAGTTGGACCAGCGCCGCCGCAGGCGGTCCCTCCAGAAGAGCTACGAGATCACGTCCGACCCCGGACTCTCCTTCGAGGAAAAGCTCGAACGCCTGCTCGAGGTCGGCCGCGAGCGGTTCGGCCTCGAGATGGGCGGGCTGAACCACCTGCCCACGTGGGACGGCGCGTTCAGGCTGGAGAAGGGCATCGGCCTCGACGTCGATCCCGACGACGAACTGTGGACCGATCCGGGGATGGGTTGTTTCTGTCGCCAGGCGATCACTGCCGACGCGCCGGTCGATACGACCGACGCGAGCGAGACCGACTGGGCGGACGACGAGGTCTTCCGTGAATTCGGGCTGACGACATACCTCGGGACGAAGGTCGCGAGCGGGTCCGGACCGTACGGGACGCTCTGGTTCGGCAGTACGGAGTCGCGCGACCGGCCGTTCTCCGACGCCGAGCGGACGTTCATCGAGTTGATGGGCCAGTGGGTCGGCTACGAGATCGAGCGACGGGAACACAGGCGCTCCCAGGAGCGCCTGTACGAGATCACCGCCGACAGCGATCGCACGTTCGACGAGAAGGTCGAGCGACTGCTCGATCTGGGTCGCGAGTGGTTCGACCTCGACATGGGCTTCTTCCTCGAGAAGCAGGGCGACGAGTTCCGCGTCGTCAAGACTCGAGGGACCGACCTGGAGGAGGGCGTCGCGACGCTGTGTGCCAATTCGGGCAACTACTGTAAGCAGACGATCACGGTCGACGTTCCGGTCGGCGTCGAAGACACCAAAGCGATCGGCTGGGACGACGATCCGCTCTACGAGGAGTACGGGCTCGGCTGCTATCTCGGGACCAGGGTGCTCGACGGCGACGGCGTTTACGGATCGGTGTGTTTCGCCGACAGCACCGCGCGGCAGCGGGAGTTCTCCGACGCCGAGTACGCCTTCCTGGACCTGATCGGGCAGTGGCTCAGCTACGAACTCGAGCGCGACGAGCGCGAGCGGCGACTCGAGCGGTCCAACGAACGACTCGAGGAGTCCAACAAGCGCCTCGAACAGTTCGCCTACGCGGCCTCCCACGACCTGCAAGAGCCCCTGCGGATGGTCTCGAGTTACCTCCAACTCCTCGAGCGGCGGTACGGCGACGACCTCGACGGCGACGGGGAGGAGTTCCTCGAGTTCGCCGTCGACGGCGCCGATCGCATGCGCGAGATGATCGACGGCTTACTCCAGTACTCCCGGGTCGAAACCCGGGGCGAGCCGCTCGAACCGGTCGATCTCGACGACGTGTTCGAGAGCGTCCGCGAGGACCTCCGCGTCCAGATCGAGGAGACCGATGCCGAGATCACCGCCGACCCGCTCCCGCCGGTCCGGGGCGACGCCAGCCAGTTGCGCCAGGTATTCCAGAACTTGCTGTCGAACGCGATCAAGTACAGCGGCGACGAGCCACCGCGGATCCACGTCAGCGCCGAGCGTCGGAGCCGAGGCCGGACGCGAGTGATCTCGGTCGAAGACGAGGGGATCGGCATCGAGCCGGACGAACAGGAGCGCATCTTCGACATCTTCGATCGCCTCCACAGCCGCGAGGAGTACGACGGCACCGGCATCGGCCTGGCGCTCTGTGAACGGATCGTCGAGCGCCACGACGGCGAGATCTGGGTCGACGCCGAGTCGGGCGAGGGATCGACGTTCTCGTTCACGCTTCAGCCGCCGGCCGAGGGCGAATCGTAACCGACTCGATCGCCTCCACAGGTCGGGTCCCGTCCGATCAGGCGCTGAGCGCAGCCCCGACTGCGCCGGCGACCGCGCTCTCGAGGGCCATGACGAGCGAGACGGCGGCGGCGAAAGCGAAGATGCCGAGACCGACCGTCCCGGAGATCGCCCCGCCGACGGGACCGAGCGCGAGCCCGGCGATCCCGACGGCGACGCCGATGAGCAGGCCGCCGATGATCCCGCCGAGCGCGCCCGCGAGCAGTCCGTGCCAGAAGCCGCTTCCGAGCCCGCCGCCGCCCATGTAGCCCGCGACGAAGCCGCCGACCAACCCCGCCGCGAGCTGGCCGACGCCCGGAAGGGCCAGCCCGAGGATTCCGAGGACCGTCGCGACGACGAAGCCAACGAAGACGGCGCGCCAGTTTGTCATACCAGAACGTACGATGGCGACGGGGATAAGCTGACGGCGGCCAACGGACGCCCTTTTATGGTCGCGGGTCATAGCAGCGGGCATGATTTTCGAAGACCTTCCGACGACGCCCACGTCGGAAGAGTTGATCGACAAGGCGTTTTCGCGGGCAGCTCGGGCCGGCAAGGCCAAAGGCGGCCTCGAAGCCCAGCAGTCGATGCTGCAGACGGCGGCCAACATCATCTCGGATAACCTCGAGAACGTCGTGACCGCCTGGCCGGACTTCGAGTACGACGCCCACCCGTTCTACTACGAGCTGGCGGACGCGATCGTCGACGTCGACGACCTGCGCCAGAGCCTCTCGGAAGTGATGTGGGCCAGCCGGAAGGCCCGCGAGATCCACGAGGAGTACCAGCCCCGCCTGCGCAAGACCGACACGGACACCGCGCGGAAACACCGCAAACAGGCCTTCGCCAGGCTCGCGGACATCGTCGAGCAGGTCGACGACCACCTGCTGTACATCAACGAGGCGCGCAACGACCTCCGGGACCTGCCGGATATCGATCCCGACGAGCCGACGATCGTCGTCGCCGGCTACCCCAACGTCGGCAAGTCCTCGTTCGTCAACGACGTCACCAGCGCCCGGGGCGAGACCGCCTCCTACCCCTTCACCACGAAGGGGATCGGCGTCGGCCACTTCGAGCGGGAGCACATCCGCTACCAGATCGTCGACACGCCTGGCCTGCTCGACCGCCCGCCGGCGGAGCGCAACGAGATCGAGTCCCAGGCGGTCAGCGCGATCGAGCATCTGGCGGACTGCATGCTCGTCATGCTCGATCCCAGCGGGGAGTGTGGCTACCCGCTGGCCTCGCAACTCGAACTCCGCGACGCGATTGCAGCCCAGTTCGAGGAGATACCCGTGCTCACGGTCGCCAACAAAGCCGACCGCGAGGAGGTCTGGGACGACAGCCTGCGCGACGAGATGAACGCCGACTACACCATGAGCATCGAGACCGACGAGAACGTCGAGACGGTGCTCGACGCGGCCGTCGACGCGGTCGATTACGAGCCCGAGTTGCCGTTCGAGGGGTGAGGTGCCGGTGCGACCGCCCCTTCGGAACGGGCGCGACGGCGATGCCGGGAGCAACGGCCGGCGCCCGACGGCGGCCCCGCGATCGCGATGAAGGGTCCGGGAATCCTCTGGATGCTCCAGACCGCCGCCGGGTTCTCGATGGCCGGCCCGATAGTCATCGTCGGCGTCGAGTTCCTCCGAACCGGTCGGCCCGTCGCCGGGGTCGGGTTTCTCGCCCTCGGTGCGATCGTCCTCTACTTTCCGACCTACCTCGGCAACCGGATCGGCGGGCCGAGAACGTGGCTTCGACGCGGCCTCGACCGAGTTCGAAGCGGCGACGATAGCGAGACGGGGGCAGGAGAGTCCGACGAAGACTCGCACCGGTTGCGCATTTTCGATCGAATTCGCCGCTAGCAGCGCCGGTGACAGGTTGCCGTCCGACGCTGTCCGGCGCTCGACACTACCCTCGTTCGACGACCTCGACGTACCTGATTTCGACGCCGACGGTGGCGTCGGCGTGGCGGTTGACCCGCTCGTGGATGACGTCGAGCAGTTCGGGCGCGGACTCGCCTGGCGGACCGCCGATCGTCACGATCACGCGCTGTGGATTCCGGAACGGATAGTCGTTGTCCAGGACAACCTCGAATTCGAGCAGTTGGTAGTCCTCGTACTGTTCCTGTGCGAGGACGTCCTCCACTTCCTCGCGGGCGTCCTGTTCGAAGGTCCCGACCTCGTAGGTGCTGTAGGTGATGCCGCCGAGAAACACCGCGAAGACGAGGACGATGACGACCAGGCCGAGGATCCGCTTGCGGACGCGCTGTTCGGTCTCGCCGAGTTCGAACAGGCTCTCGGGCCGATAGCCGGCGTACCACAGCGTCAGCAGGCCGGCGAGGTTCACCGAGAGGAGGTTGACGAGGACGAGCACCGTCGCGCCGATCGCCGACGTCGGTTGGCCCCAGGCGATGGCGATTCCCGCGACGCCGGCGGGCGGAATCAGCGCCGCCGCGATCATCACGCCGACGAGCGCGACCGAGGTTCCGGTCGCGATGCTGACGACCCCCGCGACGCCCGCGCCGAGCGCGATCGCGAGCGACAGCAAGTCCGGCGCGAGCCGCTCCGCGATCTCGCCGACGCTCGAGAGGACGAGATTCGGCGGAACGATGTTCGTCATGCGAACCACCAGCGCGAAGACCGCGGCGGCCGCGATCGCGAGCACGACGCCGATGATCTGGAAGGTGATGCTCTCGACGAACATCTCCTCGTCGTCGATCACCGTCCCGACGCTGGCGCCAAGCGCCGGTCCGATCAGCGGCGCGATCACCATCGACCCGACGACGACCGCGGGCGAGTCGAGCAACAGCCCCGCGGTCGCGACGACGGCGCTGATGATCGTCATCACCGCGTAGACGGGAAACGTAGGCGTCAGCTCGTCGGCCTCGGCCTGCAGTTCCTGGCGCGAGATGCGGTCCGACTCGACGTCGTCGCTCTCGTACTCGTCGCGCAGGCCCTGAAATCGCCGGGAAACGACCGTCTCCGCGTCGACGACGACCGTGTAGGCGTCCTCGTCGACCCCGACGTCCTGAAGTTCGTCGAGGACCGGTTCGACGGCCGGATCCGGCAGCGGGAAGTAGACGACCGCCGTGTACTCGCGCTTGCTGTCCTCGTCGGTCAGGACGTAGTCGATCCCCCGGTCGTTGAGGGTGTCGAGTATCGTCTCTCGCTTGCCCGTCGGGACCGTCAACTGTACGAGCCGCACAGTTCTCCCTGAGATACGGTGGGGCATAATTCCGGGGCATTCCGTCACGCGCTGCAGGGCAGATTCGAGCCGCAGCCGCCGTTGGCGGACTTGTCGCGACTGAGACCGCGACGAGACCGCACCGAACGGCCGCGTCACGGCGCTTATATAACCGCGCCCGGTTTAGACTGGCATATGTTCGACACGCGCCCCAATCGAGAGGCCGAAGTGGCCCTCGTCGGTCGCTCGAACGTGGGCAAGTCAACGCTCATGCGCGAGCTGACCGGGCACACGTTCGACACCGGCGGCAAGCCAGGCGTCACGCGCCAACCCAACCACTACGACTGGGCTCCCGAGGACTTCGTCATCACCGACCTCCCCGGCTTCGGCTTCATGAGCGGCGTCGAGGAGGACTACCGCGAGGAGATCAAGACCAACATCGTCCGCTATCTCGAGGAGTACGCCGAGAACATCCTCGTGGGGATCCTCGTCGTCGACGGCAAGAGCGTCATCGACATCATCGACCGCCACTCCGGTCCCGACGAGATCCCCTACGACGTGGAGATGTTCCACTTCCTGCAGGACCTCGGGGTTCCGACCGTCGTCGCCGTCAACAAGATGGACAAGGTCGACGACAAGGACGAGCGCCTGAACGAACTCTGCGATCGCCTGGGCCTCTACCCGCCGTGGAAACAGTGGCAGGACACCATCGCGCCGATCACCGCCAAACGGGGCCAAATCGACTCGCTCAACGAGGCCGTCCGCACCCACTTACACGACCAGCAGCGGGACGACCTGTTTAAATTCTTCTAACGAAATTTTGCGCTGCGTGCGGC
Organism: Natrinema salifodinae; assembly: GCF_900110455.1. NCBI lineage: Archaea > Methanobacteriati > Methanobacteriota > Halobacteria > Halobacteriales > Natrialbaceae > Natrinema > Natrinema salifodinae. The sequence continues at coordinate 840,312 of NZ_FOIS01000003.1, forward strand.
CGCTTCGCGACCGCACTCGACAAAATTTCGATCAAAAGCACTCCTCCCTCCGTTCCGAGCGCTTCGTGCTCTCCACATCGGTCGTCGGCCCGCTCGCTCCTGACCGTCGCTCGCGGTTGCAAGCGGTGTCCTCGTATTCACCGACTCGTCACAGCTCCGGCGCGACTTCCCTTCCGAGCCGTTCGATCGATTCCTGCATCGCCGCCGTGTCGATGCCAGGACAGTACGAGCGGAAGATGATGTGCACGTCGTCGCCCAACTCCTCGCGGTAGGTCTCGAGTTCCGCGCGGACCTGGTCCGGCGAACCGACGATCGCGTCCTCCTTGAGCTCTCGTTTCCGTTCGTCCGGGAGCGCCTCGATATCGTCGTCGCCCATCCACTCCGCGTACTTCCGCTGCTGGTAAAAATAACCGTCGCGCATCGTTTCCCAGGCGTCGTCCGCGGAGTCGCCGACGAACCCATACCGGACGATGTACGTCGTGAAATCGCCGTCGAGCCCTTCCTCCTCGCGGACTCGCTCGATGTCGTCCATGCGGGTCCGGATGTCCTCGAGCGACAGCATCTCGTTGGCACACCAGCCGTCGCCCAGCCGCGCCGCGCGCCTGACCGCCGGCTTCGCCAGGCCGCCGAGGACGATCGGCGGCGCCTCGTCCGGCGTCGGCGTCACCTCGGTCGCGGGATCGATCGCGTGATAGTCGGGGTCGTACTCGAGCGGGCCTGGCGACCAGGCGTTGCGCAGGACGGCGATCGCGTCCTCGGTGCGGGCCGTTCGTTCCGCCTTCGGAATCCCGAAATTCTCGAACTCCCGATCCCAGTAGGCGATCGAGAGGCCGAGCGTCAACCGGTCGTCGGAGAGGGCCGCGATCGTCGCGGCGTCTTCCGCGAGGCGCACCGCGTCGTAGAACGGCGCGAGCGCCACGGCCGAGCCGATCCGAATCTCGTCGGTCCGGCCGGCGAGCGCCCCCATCGTCGGGACCGTCCCCGACAGGTAGCCGTCGTCGGCGAAGTGGTGTTCCGACGTCCAGACGCTGTCGAGTCCCGCCCGGTCGGCGGCCGCCCCGAGTTCCAAAAGTTCGTCGTAGATCGCCGCGGTCGAGCGGTCGTCGTCCGGTCGCCGCTGGGCGGTCAGCAGGCCGAGTCCGAGATCCATGCGGCGTCGCTACGGTAACGACCGCCGAAAAGTGCCGGGTAGCATCGTCCTGCAAGGACACGACCATGGGCGAGGACTGCGGCCCGACGACCTCGCCAGGCGTCCAAGCCCGTTCCGCTATGCTAACTCTCGTCGCATTCGAAGCGATTCGAGGGGGACGTCCGCCCGCATCTCGAGGACGACCGTTTCGACGCCCTCGTATCCCCGCCGTCGGTAGAAGTCGATCGCGTTTTTCGAAGCGGTAAGGACGATCGTCTCGAGGTCCGAATCGCGAGCGGCCGACTCGAGCGCGTCGAGGATCGCACCGCCGACGCCCTCGCGGACGTGATCCGGGCGGACGTAGACCGCGCCGATCTTGCCGACCGCCGGCTCGTCGACGTCGCTCGGGTCGCGCTCGAGCAAGCCAAAGCCGACGACGTCGTCGGCCCGCTCGGCGACGACGACGTGAAAGTCCGGCTCCCCCAGCGGATACCGTTCCGGATGCACGTTCGCGAGCCACGCTTCGACCTGGCGCTCGTCGTAGGCCTCGCTCCCCTGCTCGCGGATCGCGGCGACGTGGACGTCGGCGATCGGCTCGGCGTCGGCCGGCCTGGCCTCGCGGATTCGGACGTCGATGTCGTCTCGAGTCGGGGACACCGGTATCGGCCCGTTAGACGACGCGGTTGTGGAACGCTTCCCCGGTATCGAGTCGGTCGACGTTCTCGCGGACGATGTCGCCGGTGTCGCGGAAGTAGTCCCGCGTGTAGGCCGCGCAGTGGGGCGAAATGACGACCTCGTCCATGTCCCACAGCGGCGACTCCTCGGGCAGGGGTTCCGCCTCGAAGACGTCCAGAGCCGCGCCCTCGAGCCGTCCGTCCTCGAGCGCGTCGATCAGCGCCGGCTCGTCGACGACCGATCCCCGGGCGACGTTCACGAAGTAGGCGTCGTCGCGCATGGCGTCGAACGCGTCGGCGTCGAAGAGATGGTAGGTCTCGTCGGTCAGCGGCACGGTGACGATCACGAAATCGGCGTCGGAGATCGCCTCGTGCAGCCGGTCGGTCGGAAACATCTCCTCGAAGCCGGGGACGGGGTCGGCCGAGCGGCGAACGCCCGTCACGCGGACGCCGAGGCCGCCGAGCGTCTCCGCGACGCCCCGGCCCAGCGTCCCAGTGCCGACGACGCAGGCCGTCGTGCCAGGCAGCGTGAACGCCGCGTCCCAGTCCGGGCGCTCCCAGCGCCGCTCCCGCTGGTTCGCGACGTGGTCGTGGAGTCGCCGTGCGAACAGCAGGAGGTAGCCCGCAACGGTCTCACCGACGCTCCGGTCGTGGATCCCCGTGCTGTTAGTGAGGACCACGTCGTTCGCCTCGAACTCGTCGAACGGGAAGCGGTCGACGCCCGCCTGGATCGAGTGGATCCACTCGCAGTCGAGGTACGCGTCGCGGTGCTCGAGGGTGACGACCGCGTCGCAGGCCTCGATCCCCTCGTCGTCGACGACCGCGACGTCGATCGGCAGATCGGTGAGGTAGTCCGCGAGCGCTTCCGGCGGAAAGACCGCGTCGACCGACTCGTGGACGCCGAGTCGCTCCAGTTCGAATTCCATGCGCGTCGCTACGAACGAATGTGTGTTGAAGGTTTGCACACAGACATTCGCGTCGTTACTCGCGTTGAACGGCGCGATTCCGACCGAACCGGGCGTCGGCGCGGTCGCTCAGAGACGAGTATGAAGACGGGCGGCTCGGAGAAAACCCTCGTCACAAGGGGCTCGGTGGGGGTAACACTTCGTCACAGCCGCCACGGGGGAGACTACTCCCTCGACGGGTTTCGGTCTGTCGCTTCGCGGACCGTCGGCCCGCCGTCGCGCCACTCCTCGAGCGCGCGCAGTTCGTCGGCGATTCCCTCGATCTCGGCCGGGTCGAGCGCGCCGCGCTCGGTGACGATCTCGGTCACGCAGTCGGTCGGCGTCACGTCGAACGTCGGATTCAGCACGTCGAGAGGTGCGTCGCCGTCGTAGACGGCCGTTCGGTCGCCGGACTCGAGGTTCACGTCTTCGCGGGTCGAGACTTTGTCGGTGGCGGCGACGACCGACACCGGAATCCCCTCGCGAGCGGCGGCGACCGCCAGGCCGCGCGTCCCGGTCTTGTTCACCACGGAGCCGTCGGGCAGGACGGTATCTGCGCCGACCACGACGCGGTCGACGTCCTCCCGGGCGAGCACGTGCGCGACCGCCGCGTCGGTGTGGACCGCCACGGCGGCGTCGGTGGCGTCGGCCAGGCGCTCCGCGACGCCGATCCCCTCGCGGGCGGGTCGCGACTCGGCGACGAAGATCCGCGACGGCTCGCCAGCGCGGAGCGCGTCGAGGACGGTGTCCGACCGCGAGAGCGTCGCGATGCTGCCCTCGATGCGGTCGGCGGCGGCCGTCGCGGCGTCCTCGTCGGCCGCGAGCGCGCGCTCGATGTTCGAGCGGGTCGATTCGAGGACCGCGGGGGCGCTTGTTTCCGTGTCGGCCTGGTCGCCCGCGGCGTCGCCGTCCGCGGCGTCGCGATCGGGTTCGACGTCGGCCACGGCCTCGGCCAGCGCCCGATTGACGCGGTTCCGGAGGACCGCCATCGACGGCCTGGCCTCGAGCAATCGGCCGGCGAGTTCGGCGAGTTCGTCCCGCTCGCCATCGGGGTCTGGGCCGAATTCCTCTCGTTCGGCGACGAGGAGGCCGGCCCGATCGCGGACTACCTCGAGCGCACGCACAGAGAGATAGGCGGCGCCGTGCTCGTCGTCGGCCGCGATCGAGCGGACGGTCGGGGCCACGCGCTCGTAAGCGGTCCAGAGTTCTGGCACCGTCTCGCGGTCCTCGCCGACGGCGTCGAGCGTCTCGGTCGGAGCTACCCACTCGAAGGCGTCGTGTTCCTCGCTCAGGTCGATCTCGCGGGTCTCGCAGTCGAACAGGTAGGGGTGGACGACCCACTCGCGCCCGAGGTCCGGATCGGCGAACTCGATCGGCCGCCCCGAGCGGACGAGCGAGACGTCGTCGTCCGCCAGGCCGGTCTCCTCGCGGATCTCGATGCGCGCCTGGTCGTCCGGCTGTCCCTCGGCGAACCCTGAAACCGCGCCCCACTGGCCCGCGTAGGTCCCGACGGCGTCGCTGCGGCGCAGCAGCAGGACCTCGCCCCGGTTGCGGAGGAACGCGGTGATGACGTGGCTCGCGTCGGACTCGGCGTCGCTCATACGCGGACCCACGGCCGCTCGCAGGGAATCGCTTTCGGGATTGGGCGCGGTACCGTCGCCTATGCCACGGGTCGCGATCATCTCCGACACGCACGTGCCGACGCGCGCCGACGAGGTGCCGTCGTGGGTCGTCGACGAACTCGGCCGCGCCGACCACACGATTCACGCGGGCGATTTCGACTCGCGGAAAGCTTACGGCCGGATCGAGTCCCTCGCGAACGGGCTGACCGCCGTCCGCGGGAACACGGACTCGCCGACGATCGACCTGCCCCGCATCGCGACGGTCGAAATCGGCGGCGTGACGTTCGCAGTGACCCACGGCTCCGGGTCGCCGACCGGCTGGGCGCAGCGAGTGGTAGAGACCGTCGGGGCCGAGTCCGGAGACAGAGACCGGGACCCGGTCGCCGTCGCGGGCCACACCCACGAGGTCGTCGACGAGACCGTCGACGGAACGCGGATCCTGAATCCGGGCAGCGCGACCGGCGCGGCACCGGCCGACCGCACGTCGATGTACGTCGCGACCGTCGAGGACGGGGAGGCGACGGTCGATCTTCGAACCGGAACCGACTGACGGCTCGGACCGAGACGACGGTACCCGACAAAAGCGGTGCGACCGCGGTTCGCGTTCCGCGTCTCGAGTGCGTGAACTATACCCGTCTCGGGTGCTCTCGTGATAGCATGACACAACGCGTGACGGTATCGCTCGACGATGACTCGGCCGCGGCGCTCGAGACCCTGGTCGCCGAGACGGACGACGGGCAAAGCGAAGTCGTCCGCCGCGCCCTGACCTTCTACGCGGCGAACTTCGAAGCGGCCAGCGGCCAGCCCAGCGACAACCTCGAACGGTACTACCGGATGCTCTCCTCGGGCGAACATGTCCTGCTCGACGTGGACTTCCTCCACGCGTTCCTCGAGTACTGCTACGACGGCGGCGATCCCGACCCGGCGTTCGTCGAGGCGGCCGACCGGGTCTCGGACTACCACGCCCGCGAGTACGCGACCAGGTTCGACGCGGTCGGCGACCTCCTCGAATGGCTCTCCTTTTGCGGGTTCCTGGAGGTCCGCCGCGAGGGCGACCGCGTCTATCACCTGGTCTTCCCCTCGGAGGCGGTCCGCTGGTTCATGACCCGCTTTATCGAGCGCAGCACGGTCGACCTCCCGACAGAGATCGAGATCGAGCAGGGCGTCTCGAAGGTGATCATCACGGAGCGGCCGGCCGAGTGAGCGCGCGGCCGCGTTCCAGAACTGTTCCGGTCACGCCCTCAACCAGTCGGAGCCGATCACTCCGCCGCCGGCAGTCGATATTCACACGCGTTCATACTATTTCATACGACAATCGTCGTTCCTGACTCGGTGATGCGATCGTATGTTCGGCTCTCAACAACCTTTTTGGTCGAACCGCGGCGTGGTATATGCGAATACATCCCATGGGAGTCATCGACCGGCTCAAAGCGATCGGTCCGGGAGCGCTCGTCGCCGCGGCGTTCGTCGGGCCGGGGACCGTCACCACCGCCAGCGTGATCGGCGCGGAGTATGCCTACCTGCTGGTGTGGACGATCGCCTTCTCGATCCTCGCGACGATCGTCCTCCAGGAGATGAGCGCGCGCCTGGGCCTGATCACCCAGGAGGGCTTGGGTGAGGCGTTCCGAAGCGAGTTCGACAACCCGATCGCCCAGGCGGTCACCGTCGCGCTCGTCGTGAGCGCGATCGGAATCGGGACCGCGGCGTTCCAGACGGGCAACATCGTCGGCGGCGCCGCCGGCCTCTCGACGATCACCGGCATCAGCGAGAACGTCTGGGGCCCGATCATCGGCCTCGTCGCCGCCGGCCTGCTGTGGACGGGCAACTACAAACTGATCGAGCGGGTCTTCGTCGGCCTGGTCGCCGTCATGGGCGGGGCCTTCCTGATAAACGCCGCCATGGTCCGGCCGGACGTCGGCTCGCTGGCGGGCGGTCTCGTCCCGACCGTTCCCGACGGCTCGGCGTATCTCATCGCCGGGCTCGTCGGGACCACCGTCGTCGGCTACAACCTGTTCCTGCACGCGAGCACCGTCCAGGAGCGGTGGGACGGCCCCGACGACCTCGGGGAGTGTCGCGCGGACACGATCGGAATGGTCGTCGTCGGCGGACTCATCACGACGGCGATCGTCGTCACGGCCGCCGCAGTGTTCCCCGCGGGGACCCAGATCAGCGACGTCGGCGAGATGGCCGACCAACTCGAGCCGGTCTTCGGCGGCTACGCGCTCACGTTCTTCGCAATCGGCCTGTTCGCGGCCGGCTTCACCAGTTCGATGAGCGCGCCGCTGGCCGGCGCCTACGCCACCGCCGGGGCGCTCGGCTGGGACCGCGATCTGCAGTCGACCAGGTTCCGCGCGATCTGGATGACGATCCTCGGCGTCGGCATCGTCTTCTCGGCGCTGGACTACAACCCCGTACAGGTGATCGTCTTCGCGCAGGTCGCCAACGGTCTCCTGCTGCCGATCCTGGCCGTCTTCCTCATCTACGCGATGAACAACGACGACCTGCTGGGACGGTACACGAACAGCACCCTCCAGAACGTCCTCGGCGGGCTTGTCACGCTCGTCGTGATCGGTATCGGCCTCCGAACGCTCTACGACGTCCTGATCCTCTGACGCTATAGATGAACGATTCAAACGCCTCCGACCCGAACGCGGACACGACGAACGGCCCTATGAACAGCAACGACTCGACCGCCCGCGGCGACGGCGACCCCGACACCCGAATCGGCGTCGACGTCGGCGGTACCTTCACCGACGTGGCGCTCTCGGTCGACGACCGCCTGGTCACCGCGAAGGTGCCGACGACCGATCCGCAACACGTCGGCGTGCTCGAGGGGATCGAAAAGGCCTGCGACAGCGCGGGCATCGACCCCGCCGAGATCGACGGCTTCGCCCACGCGATGACCGTCTCGGTCAACGCTCTCCTCGAACGCGGCGGCGCGCGGACGGCCCTGATCACCACCGAGGGGTTCCGGGACGTCCTCGAGATCGGCCGTCAGGACCGCCCCGACCTCTACGATCTCGAGGCCGAGAAGCCCGACCCCCTCGTGGCCCGCGACCTGCGCTTCGAGGTCGACGAGCGGACGACCGCCGACGGCGTCGAACGACCAGTCGACGCCGAAGCGGTCCGGGACCTCGCGGCGACGCTACGCGAGCGCGACGTCGAAGCGGTCGCAGTCTGCCTGCTGCACGCCTACGCCGACCCCGAGAACGAGCGCGTCGTCGCCGAGACCCTGCGCGAGGAACTCGACGTACCGATATCGGCCTCCCACGAGGTGCTCGCCGAGTTCCGCGAGTTCGAGCGCACCTCGACCACCGCGGTCGACGCCTACGTCCGGCCCGCGATCGACCGCTACGTCGGTCGCCTGGTCGACCAGGCGTCGGACGCGGGGATCCCGACGCCCCGAATCATGCAGGCCAACGGCGGGATCGCCGACCCCGAGACGGTCCGCGAACACGCGGTGACAACGACGCTATCGGGTCCCGCCGCGGGCGTCGTCGGCGCGGCTGCGACCGTCGACGACGACGACGTCGAGGGGCTCGTGACCTTCGACATGGGCGGCACCTCGAGCGACGTCAGCCTGGTCCGCGACGGGCGGGCCGAGCGGACGACCGACGCGGCAATCGACGGGCTCCCGATCCGGACGCCGATGGTCGACGTGAACACCGTCGGCGCGGGCGGCGGCTCGATCGCCTGGGTCGACGCCGGCGGCGCGCTCCGGGTCGGGCCGGAGTCCTCGGGCGCGGAGCCCGGGCCGGCCTGCTACGGCCGCGGCGGCACCGATCCCACGGTCACCGACGCCAACGTCGTGCTCGGATACATCGGCCCCGAGACGGCCCTCGGCGGCGAGATGACCCTCGACGTCGAGGCCGCCCGCGAGGCGCTCGCTCGCCTGGCCGACGAGGCCGGCCTGGCCGGCCCGCTCGAGGCGGCCCGCGGGGTCTACCGCGTGGCGAACGCGACGATGACGCGGACGATCCGCGCCGTGACCGTCGAGCGGGGCCACGACCCCCGCGAGTTCGCGCTCGTGGCCTTCGGCGGCGCGGGGCCGATGCACGCCGCGGCGCTGGCCGACTCGCTGTCCGTCGATCGGGTCGTCGTCCCGCGGCCGGGCGGCGTCCTCTCGGCGTTCGGGCTGCTCGCGGCCGACGAAAGCTACGACGCCGTCCGCACCGTGGGGCTCGACTTAGAGACGGCGGAGGCCAGCGACGTCGAGGCCGTCTACGACGATCTGGTGGCCGACGTGCTCGCAGACGCCTCTGACCCGAACGCGGCGCGGGTCGAGCGGGCTGCCGACTGCCGGTACGCGGGCCAGAGCTTCGAGCTGACCGTGGCTGTCGACGACGAGTTCGACGCCGACGCGGTCGCCGAGCGCTTCCACCAGGCCCACGAGCGCGCCTACGGCTACGCGATGGACGAATCGATCGAGGTCGTTAACCTCCGCGCGACGGCGACGATTCCGGGTGACGAGCCGACCATCCGCCACGAGGGCGCTGGCGACGCCGTCGTCGGCACTCGGGAGGCGCACTTCCCCGGCGCCGACGCCGGCGCGCACGAGACGACCGTCTACGAACGGGACCGGCTCGCGCCAGGCGCGACCGTCGACGGACCGGCGATCCTCGAACAGGCCGAGAGCACCACCGTCGTCCCGCCCGCCTGGTCGGGGGATGTGCTCGCGGACGGCACCCTGGTGCTGACGCGGGATGGGACGACCGACGCGGAAACGGAGGACCAGTGAGACCGATGAACGCGAACACGGACACCACGACCGACGACGCGGAGACCGACGAGAGCGGCATCGATCCGGTCACCCTGGAGGTACTACGCAACCAACTCGAGAGCGTCGCCGAGGAGATGGGCCAGACCCTGATCCGCGGGGCCTACTCGCCGAACATCAAGGAGCGACGGGACTGCTCGACGGCGCTGTTCGACGCCGACGGGCGGATGATCGCCCAGGCCGAGCACATCCCGGTCCACCTCGGCGCGATGCCCGTCGCGGTGGAGGCGGTCCGCGAGCGCGACCCCGAGCCTGGCGACGTGTTCGTGCTCAACGATCCGTTCACGGGCGGGACGCACCTGCCGGACGTGACGATGGTCTCGCCGATCGCGCCCGGCCGCGACGGGGACGAGAGCGGTGACAACGAGGACGGCGACGAGATCGTCGGCTACGCCGTCTCCCGGGCCCACCACGCCGACGTCGGCGGGATGACCCCCGGCAGCATGCCGGCCGGCGCACGGGAGATCTACCAGGAGGGGCTGCGACTGCCGCCAACCAGGCTCGTCGAGGGCGGCGAGCCCCGGGAGGACGTGCGCTCGCTCGTGCTCGCGAACGTCCGCAATCCGGGCGAGCGTCGGGCGGACCTCCGGGCGCAGCAGGCGGCCAACGAGCGCGCCGAGGAGCGACTCGCCGCGCTCTTCGAGGAACACGGCCGCGAGACCGTCCTCGAGGGGTTCGACGCGGTGATCGACTACTCCCGCGAGCGGATCACCGAGGAGATCGCGGCGCTGCCAGACGGGACCTACGAGGCGACCGACGTCCTCGAGGGCGACGGCGTCACCGACGACGACATCGAGATCAGCGTCGCGGTGACGGTCGACGGCGACCGGATCGACGTCGACTTCGCGGGGACCGCCGGCCAACTCGACGGGAACCTCAACGCGCCGTTGGCGGTCGCGACGAGCGCCGTCTACTTCGTCGTGCGCTGTATCACCGACCCGGAGATCCCGCCGAACCACGGCTGTTACGAGCCGGTGAGCGTCCGCGCGCCCGAGGGGACGCTCCTGAATCCGGAGCCGCCGGCGGCCGTGGTCGGCGGCAACGTCGAGACCAGCCAGCGGGTCACCGACGTGGTCTTCACCGCGCTCGCGCGGGCGGCTCCCGACCGCGTGCCCGCACAGGGCCAGGGTACGATGAACAACCTGACCATCGGCGCGCGAGACGGTTCGTTCACTTACTACGAGACGATCGGCGGTGGCTTCGGCGCGCGGCCGGACCGCGACGGGATGGACGGCGTCCAGGTCGGCATGACCAACACGCTCAACACGCCCGTCGAGTCCCTCGAGACCGAGTACCCGCTGCGGGTCGAGCGCTACGCGCTCCGGGACGGCAGCGGCGGTCCCGGCCGTTACCGCGGCGGCCTCGGTCTCGAACGGTCCGTCACCGTCGAGCAACCCGCGACGGTCTCGCTGCTGACCGAGCGGCGGCGCCACGCCCCGAAGGGCGTCGCCGGCGGCGGGGACGGCGCGACCGGGGAGAACCTGCTCGACGGCGAACCGGTGCCCGCCAAGACGACCGTCGACGTCGACGCCGGGACGACGGTGACGGTCCGGACGCCTGGCGGCGGCGGCCACGGCGACCCGAACGATCGCGACGAGGGAGCAGAGTAAACCGATGGCCGAACCCGAACCCGACTCGGACACCGACCGCAACGATCGCGGCGATAGCGGTCGCCGCGGTCGGCTGGGCCTGATCGTCCCCTCGTCGAACGCGACGGCCGAACCCGAGTTCCGCGACTACCTCCCGGACTCGATCACCGTCCACGGCGCGCGGATGGCCCTCGAGTCGGTCACAGTCGACGAGCTCGACGCGATGAGCGACGACGCGGCCCGCGCGGCCGAACTACTGGGCCACGCCGACGTCGACGCGGTCGCCTACGCCTGCACGACCGGCAGTCTGATCCACGGTCCCGGATTCGACGCCGAACTCGAGGACCGATTGGAGCGGGCGGCCGGCGTCCCCGCGGTCGCGACGGCCCGGTCGGTCGTGCGCGCGCTCGAGGCGCTCGACGCCGAACGAATCGCGGTCGCGACGCCGTACACCGACGAACTCGACGAGAAGGAACGGGAGTTCCTCGACGCGGCGGGGTTCGAGGTCGCGGCGCTCGACGGGCGCGGCCTAGCGGCCAACGCGGCGATCGGTGAACTGGCGCCGACGGACGCGAGGGACCAGGTGACCGACCTGATCGGCTCCGATATCGACGACCTCGACGCCGTCTTTGTCTCGTGTACGAACTACCGATCGCTCGCCGCGGTCGAGGGGCTCGAAGCCGACCTCGGTCTGCCGGTGGTCACGAGCAACGGCGCGACGCTGTGGGACGTCTGCGGGGCGGCCGGGTTCGAAGCCGACGGGCCGGGCGCGCTGTTCGATCGCGGTCGCGATCGGTAGCCGCGGCCGACCGCTACGTTCTCCGGTGACGGTGCGTTTTTGACGCCGCTTCCCCACCCTCCGGTATGGAACTCAACGGCGTGGCAGACCTGCCCGAAGTCCGCCCCCGCGACGACATCGCCGAACTCGTCGCGGATCGGGCCGACCTCGAGCCGGGCGACGTGCTCACCGTCGCTAGCACCGTCGTCTCGAAGGCGGAGGGTCGCACGGCAAACCTGGAGGACTACCCCGTCAGCGGCCGCGCACAGGAGATCGCCGACCGGATCGCGGAGCTCAGCGGCGAGGAGAAGGATCCGCGGTTCGCCCAGGCGGTCCTCGACGAGAGCGCGGAACTGCTGATCGACGTCCCGTTCATGCTGGCCGAGACCCGCTTCGGACATATCTGCCCGAACGCGGGGATCGACCGCTCGAACGTGCCCGACCACGACATCCTGCTCCTCCCGCGGAAGCCGAGCGAGAGTGCCGAGCGGATCCGCGCGGGGCTCGAAGGGCGGGGCTACGAGGACGTCGCGGTGGTCGTGACAGACACCTGCGGGCGGCCGTTCCGCCACGGCCAGACCGGCGTCGCGATCGGCTGGGCCGGCATGCCCGCGAGCCGCGACTGGCGCGGCGAACGCGACCGCGACGGCCACGAACTCGGCGTCACCGTCCAGTCCGTGGTCGACGAACTCGCCAGCGCCGCGAACCTCATCACCGGCGAAGCGGCCGACGGCACGCCCGCAGTCATCGTCCGCGACTGGGACTTCGGCGACCTCGAAGGGAGCGACGAACTGTTCCGCTCGGTCGAGGACGACCTGGTCCGGGAGGCGCTGCGGGAGTGGAGGTTCGAGGGATAATGGTCGGAAATTCGACGTCCGCTGGGATAACCTGGGGTATCGAACTCACGCCCGAACACCCGCCCGAGCGGATCGCGACCCTCGCGGCGCTGGCCGAAGACGAGGGGTTCGACGCCGCGTTCGCGAGCAGTCACTACTTCAACCGCGATCCGTTCGTCGTCCTCTCGCGGATGGCCGACGCCACCGACGAGCTCCGGCTTGGATCGGGCGTCGTCAACCCCTACGAGACCCACCCCGTGAAACTGGCCGCGCAGACGGCGACGATCGACGAGATCAGCGACGGCCGCGCTGTCTTCGGGGTCGGCGCCGGCGACCGCTCGTCGCTGTCGAACCTCGGGGTCGAACGCGACCGCCCGCTGCGGCGCGTCCTCGAGACGTTCGACCTCGCGCGGGATCTCTGGGCCGGCGAGACGGTCTCCCACGAGGGGACGTTCACCGCGCAGGATGCGGCGCTCAACCTCGACCCGCCGTCCGAGCGGATCCCGGTCTACGTCGGTGCGCAGGGCCCGCACATGCTTCGGATGAGCGCGAAACACGCCGACGGCGTCCTGATCAACGCCGCCCATCCGCGCGACCTCGAGTGGGCGGCGGGGCAACTCGAGCAGGGCCTGGCGGACCGACCGGACGACCGCGACTCGTTCGAGGCGCTGGCCTTCGCGAGCGTCAGCGTCGCCGGCGACGAAGACGCCGCCCGCGAGGCGGCCAGGCCGCCGGTCGCCTTCATCGTCGGCGGGGCCGCGGAGCCGGTCTTGGAACGCCACGATATCGACCGCGAGGCCGCGAGCGCGGTGGGCGACGCGCTCGAGCGCGGGGAGTTGTCCGAGGCCTTCGGCCGGGTCACCCCCGAGATGATCGACGCCTTCTGTATCGCGGGAACGACCGAGACGGTCGCCGACCGGTTCGCGGCGGCGCTCGAACACGTCGACGGGATCGTCGTCGGGTCGCCGCTGGGACCGGACCTCGAGGACGCGGTGGGGCGCGCGAGCGAGGCGCTCGCGCTCGTGACCGAGCTCTGAGAAACCGGGAGAGAACGAACCGCGGGTCGCGGATCGCGGTTAGTTCGCGGTGAAGAGGTCGCCGACGGCGCCGAGGGTGAGGATCCCGAAGACGCCGAGCGAGAAGATGATCAGGACCGTTCCCATCAGGACCAGCAGCGGCGCGAGTCCCGCCCCGGTCGCCACGTCGCCGAAGAGGCTGGTCATTTCGGTGAGGTTGTCCACGATGACGTTCAGCGGTGTGACGGTGTCCATGCGCGGGGATTGTTACCGGTGCTACTTGGCGGTGCCGGTCCCGCGCGAGGGGAGCGATTAAGCCGCCGCCGCCCGTATCCGCGTTCGTGACCGACGACGCGACGCTTTCGAATTTCGTCTCCGCCGACGAGGCCGACAGCGACGCCGATTCCGACCCCGCTGCAGACCCCGGTACGGCGGCCAACACGGATCGGAAGACGGACGCAGACGTCGGCGCGAACGCGGACGCAAACACGAACACGCACGCGACCGACACCGGGCACTCGACGTTCGCCTGGGGCGAGTACACCTGCGATCGATGCGGGAACGCGACCGAGCGCGCCTGGCGGGACGACGGCGACCTGGTCTGTCCGAACTGCAAGAAATGGTAATCTGAGTAATCAGCGACTGACAACGGTAACAAGGTGCTTCTCGGCGGATGCTTGCAACCGTGCTCCCGAACATTTATGTTTTCGTCGCGGCTTTGTTGAGGTGCAATGGCGAAAGGTACGGTCGCATTCTTCAACGACACTGGCGGCTACGGATTCATCGAGACCGACGACGCGGACGAGGACGTGTTCTTCCACATGGAGGACATCGGCGGACCTGACCTCGAGGAGGGCCAGGAACTGGAGTTCGAAATCGTCGAGGCCGAGAAGGGGCCACGCGCGACCAACGTCGAGCGACTCTAGACGGTTCCGACACCGACAGGAGGTATCGTTTTCCGATTGCTACACGGCGAGCGACAGCGCCGTCGACTCGCCGGAGCGATCGGTTTCCGACTCAGTTCCGACCCGTGATTTTCGCCCGATAGCGGTCACGCCGGCGGCCGCAGGTATCGGAGACGTGCGTCTCGACGGCGCCGCCGACGGCACGGTACTGCTCGCGGAACCGATAGTTCCAATGACACAAAACATATGTCGCGGAGACGCGGATGCTGTAGTAATAACCGGGCCGGCCGGGTCCCTCGGAGTTTCGAGACTATGACTGATGCCAACCCGACAGCGAACGCAGGTACCGAGCCGTCGGCAGCCGACGACGCCCTCCGGATTTCGACGGTCGAGCGACTGTGCGAGGAGCTCGAGGCGAACGTCTCGCGCGTGATCGTCGGCCACGACGACGTGATCGAACATGTCATCACCGCCGTCCTCGGTCGCGGACACGTTCTGCTCGACGACGTGCCCGGCGTCGGCAAGACGATGCTCGCGCGGTCGATCGCGAAGTCCGTCGACTGTACGTTCAGCCGCGTCCAGTTCACGCCGGACCTCCTCCCGACCGACGTCGTCGGCGTCAACGTCTTCAACCAGCAGACCCGCGAGTTCGAGTTCCAGGAGGGCCCCGTCTTCGGCAACATCGTGCTGGGCGACGAGATCAACCGGGCGCCGCCCAAGACCCAGGCCGCCCTGCTCGAAGCGATGGAGGAACAGCAGGTCACCGTCGACGGGACGACCCGCGATCTGCCGACGCCCTTCACCGTGATCGCGACTCAGAACGCCGTCGAACCGAACCGGACCTACGACCTGCCCTTCGCCGAGGTCGACCGCTTCATGAAGAAGCTCCATCTGGGCTATCCCGATCCCGACGAAGAGGCCGAACTGCTCGGCCGGACGGTCGGGGACCACCCCATCGAGTCGCTCGACCCGATAACCGACCGCGAAACCCTCGTCGCCGCCCGCGAAACCGTCTCGACGGTGCAGGTCGCGGAACCCGTCCGGCGGTACGCGACGCGCCTGGCGGCCCACACGCGCGAGAACGCCCACATCGGCGTCAGCCCCCGCGGGACGATCTCGCTGCTGCGGGCGGCCCAGGCCCGCGCCGTCACGAACGGCCGGGAGTACGTGATTCCAGACGACGTGCAAGCCGAGGCGCGCGTAGTCATGCCCCACCGAATCAAGACGAACGGTCGCGACCGGGACGGCGGCTCGGTCGTCGAGGACGCGCTCGACCGCGTCCCCGTCGAATGAGACTCACGCCTCGGGGCAGGGCCGTCGTCGCCGTCGTGGCCGGTGCCGTCATACTGAGCTGGCAGTTCGGCCCGCGATCGCTGAACGCCGTCGTCGTCCCCCTGGCCGTCGTTCTGCTGGCCGGCCTGGTCGCGGTCAGCCGTACCGACCGGCCGCGGGTCAGCCGCCGGCCCGTCCCCGAGGGGTTCATCGGCGAGGAGCGGACGGTCGCGGTCGACGTCGAGACCGACCGGGCCGTCGCGGCGACGGTCCGCGATACCGTCGGCAACGGGGACGGACCCGGGGACAGCGCCGGTAATGAATTCTCACCGATTTCGGATCCGGTCGCCGAGACGACCCTCGACGGCGACGAGACGCTCTCCTACGAGGTGCGACTCGAGGCACGGGGCCGACACCAGGTTGGCCCGCTCTCGATCGCCGTCCGGGACGTCGTCGGCCTGGTCGAGCGCCGGTTCGAGTACGACGAGACGATGCCGATCCTCGTCTACCCGCGGGTCCGCGACCTGGGACGGGGCAACGCCGCCGACATCCGGACGCTCGCCGGCGTCGCGGACCGCCACGCCCGCGAGGAGTTCGACCACCTCCGGGAGTACCACCGCGGCGACCCCATGCGCGACGTCCACTGGAAGGCCGCGGCCAAGCGGCCCGACGACGACCTGGTCGTCGCGGAGTACGCCGACGACGAGGACGCCGGAGCCATCACGGTCGCCGCCGAGTGTCTCACAACCCGCGCCGACGAGACGGCGTCGGCCGCGGCCAGCGTCGTGACCTACCTGCTCGAACAGGGCGCGACGGTCGGTCTAGTCGTCCCCGATGGGACGGTGCCGCCGGGATCGGGGCGGGACCACCACCGCGACCTCCTGGGGCTGTTGGCCGTCGCCGAACCGGGCGAACTCGACGACCGGACCAGGCGGGACGCCGACGTGCTGGTGCGGACCGATACGACGGAGACGACGGTCGTCGTCGACGACCGCGAGATTCCCTTCGAACGGTTCTACAGCGCGCGTGCCCCGGGTCGGGAGGTGAACGCGAACGCATGAGTACGGACACGGGCACGAACAGGGACGGGAGCGGGAGCTCGGCCAGTCACGCCGGCGAGCGGACGATTTCTGTCGACGCGGACGGGACCGTCGGTACCGCTGCCGTCCGTTATCTGGCGCTTGCCTGCGTCTTCGCCCTGACGGCCTCGTACGTGTCCGTCCTGTACGGCGTGACGCAGGTCGTCGGCGGCAGCGAGTCGCTGCTCGCGATCGTTGGGTTGATGCTCGCCGCGGCGACGATCCTCGCCACGTTGATCCGTCCCCGGACCGCGGCGGGCCTGGCGCTGTCGGCCGCCGGGGTCGGCTTCGCCTACTATCTGACGGCGGCCGGCGTCGAACTCGGCGTCGTCTTCACGGCGTCCGACGCGATCGTGTCCGATACCGTCGCGCTCGCGACCGGGCTCCCGCTGCTTCGGATGGTTCAGGCGGGGATCTGGACGATCGGGTTCGCGCCCGCCCCCGTCTTCCTTTCGTGGTACCTCGCCGTGCGGGGCCGGTACGAGCTGAGCGTGGTTCCTGGCGGCGCCGCGCTCGGCTTTCTCGTCCTGACCGGCGACGCGGGGACGCTCGTCACGCTGGCGGGAACCCTCGCGGCCGTGGGTACCGTCGCATTCGGGGACCTCGAGCGGCGGGGCGGCGCACTCGCGCAGACGGACCTGCTCGCGGCCCTGTTCGCGCTGATCGTCGTCCTCTCGACGACCGTCACCGTCGTCCCCGGCGAACCGGCCGGTCCGACCCACCTGGTCCAGGGCGAGCGCGGTTCGCTGGAAGCGACGATCGACACCGCGCCCGACCGGTCGGGTATCTCCGGTCAGGTCGACCTCTCGCCGGAAGTCCGGTTCACGGTCGAGTCCGGGCAGCGCTCCTACTGGCGGACGGGCGTCTACGACCGCTTTACCGGCGACGAGTGGGTCCGAACCGGCCAGGACAGACGCTACGACGGCCGGCTCGCCGATCCGCCGGGACGCCACGAGACGACCGAGCAGACCGTCACCGCCGAGACCGAACTCGGCATCATGCCGGTCGCGCCCCAGCCGCTCGAACTCGGCGGCGACGTCACGCGCCAGGCGACGGTCTCCAGGCACGACCAGCCGCGGCCCGAAACGCCGCTGCAGGCGGGCGACAGCTACACGGTCGAGAGCGCGATCGTCGAGCGCGACCCGAGTACGCTTCGGACGGCGGGGACGGACTACCCCGACGAGATCACCATGCACTACCTCCAGACGCCCGAGAGCACCTCGAGCGAGTTCCGAGAGCGCACCGCCGAGATCACGGCAGACGCCGACAACCCCTACGAGACCGCGGCCGCGATCGAGGCCCACCTCCGTTCGACGAAAGACTACTCGCTGTCGGTCTCCCGGCCCGACGGCAACGTCGCCGACGGGTTCCTCCTCGAGATGGACGAGGGGTACTGCGTCTACTTCGCGACGACGATGGCCCAGATGCTCCGCGAGGAGGGCGTCCCGGCCCGTTACGTCACCGGCTATACGAGCGGCCAGCAGGTCGACGACGATACCTACGTCGTCCGCGGACTCGACGCCCACGCCTGGGTCGAGGTCTACTTCCCCGACCACGGCTGGGTCCGGTTCGATCCGACGCCAGGCAGTGCTCGCTCGGACGTCCACACCGACCGACTCGAGGAAGCCCGAGCGAACGGCAACGACGCCGCGGACACCGACGAGAGCGAAGACGTTCCGATCCGCGGCGAGGGCGACGACCCGTCCGATCCCGAGTCCGGCGATCCCTCCGAGATCGAACCGCCCGAGTCCGAGCCCGGCGATTTCAACGGCTCACCGACCGACCCGAACGCGCCCAACGGGACGGCGCCGCCGCCCAACTCCACCGACCCGAACGAAACACCGTCCGGAATCGACGGCGGAACGAGCGGGGACGGCTCGACCGCCGACGGTGCGGGCGACGATCTGCCGCTCCCGATCCCGATCACGCGAGAGCTAGCGGCGATCGGGCTCGTGGTACTCGTCGGCCTGGCGGCCGGCGCTCGTCGGACCGACGCGCCGACGCGGGTCAGGCGGACGGTCGGAATCTACTGGCACGGCGTCCGGGGCGAGCCCGACCGGGACGCCGAACGAGCGTTCCGGCGACTCGAACGGTTGCTGGCCCGGCGGTATCGGCCCCGTCGGCGCTCCGAGTCGGCGCGAGCGTATCTGGAAGGGCTGTCGGCGGCAGCCGAAGCCGACAGCGACACGGACGCTGACGCGGGTGGCGCGGACAGAGACGATATCGCGCCGCTCGATCCGCGAACTGAGAGCGTCCTCGCGTCCTACGAACGCGCGAAATACGGCGACGGCGTGGACCGTGACGAGGCCGACGACGCGATCGCCATCGTCGACGACCTCGCCCGGGAGCGCCTCCCCGGGATCGGTCGATTCCGGTGACGGTCGGATACCCCCTTCAAAAAGAACCGCGCGAGGGCATGCGGGTCCCGATAGTGTTTAATATGCCCGTTTCATAGCTACGAACGTAATGTCGGAAGTCTGCTCGACGTGCGGGCTGCCCGAGGAACTCTGCGTCTGCGAGGACGTGGCCAAGGGGCAACAGCAACTCAACATCCGCATTGACGAGCGCAGATACGGGAAAGAGGTAACGATCGTCGAAGGATTCGATCCGAAGGACGTCGATCTCGACAGTCTGTCGTCGGATCTGAAGTCCAAGTTCGCCTGTGGTGGCACCGTCGAGGACGACCACATCGAACTTCAGGGCAACCACTCCGGCCGCATCGAAGAGTTCCTTCGGGACCGCGGCTTCAACGTCGCCTGATGCCCGCGATGCTCTGAGACGACTTCCGAATCCGCGATCGCGTCGCGCCTTTACCAATCCGTTTTCTCGATACCGTGTCCCAAGTAGTGAGTAGTGGCATCTCGGCGGGTAGTCGTGACGGGCCTTCGCGTCCGGCCGAGGCGTGACGTGATGCTAGGCGTACTCCCCGCTGCTCTCCGCCGCTCCGTAGCTATCGCTGGTATCGATCGCCAGGCGAGGACGTCGATCGCCGCGCGGATCGGCTCGTCCGCGGGGTCGACGCGGGAGCGGCAGGCGGAGCACTCAGAAGGGGGATTCGCGCTCGGGTTCCTCGTCGGCCTTGCCGTCGTCCTCGCGGACCAGGCCGAACTTCATGCCGTACTTCTCGAGGCCGCCTGCCATGCTCTGGACGCGGGCGTCGGCGGTGCCCTGATAGGAGCCGATGAGCTGTGCGGCCTGGACGCTGGCCTTGCCGTGAGGACAGACCGTGACGATGTGATCGGCGTCCTCGAGCTCGTCGACTCGGTTGGTGAGCTCGTGGAAGGGGATATTCTCGCTGTCGGGAATGTGACTGTGTTCGAAACTCCGCTCGTCGCGGATATCGACGACGCGAACGTCGGCACCGTCCTCAAGGAGTTCCTTGACCTCGTCAGTGGTAATTTCGCCGTCCATTACCATCGCATTGGACCGGCGTCGGAATAAGGACACGGGTCGGCCGTCCCGAGTTTGGCTCGCGAATCGGACCGGGTCGACACGGGACGCGACGAGGGCCCAGCCGCGGTGTTCGAGTCCGCTGCGGGACCGCTACAGGACGCCGTCTTCCGTCGCGAGCAACAGCGCCGTCAGCGTCGAGTCGTTGGCCGGCTGCTCGCGGGCGCGCTCGAGCGCCCGATCGACCGGCACCGTCGTCACCTCCAGGAATTCGTTGCTATCGAGCGCCCGTTCGCCTGGTTCGAGCCCCTCGGCGTAGACCACGCCGCGGTCGTGGCGCAACACGCCGGTCGCGACCGCGTACTCCTGTAAGAGCGCGGTGCTCGACGGCCGAAAGCCGGTCTCCTCTTCGAGTTCGCGGGTCGCCGCCTGGGTGTAGGACTCGCCGTCCTCGACGATCCCAGCGGGGAGTTCGAGGTGCGTTTCGCGGATCGGCGGCCGGTACTGCTCGACAAACAGGAGGTGGTCCTCGTCGGCGTCGGCACCGGCGCCGGTGTCGCCATCGCCGTCCGCGCCGGTCGCAGCGTCGCTCGTCTCCGCGAGTACGCGCCCGTCGATCCGCGCGACCACGACGACCGCGGGCGGCAAGTCGGCCCAGTAGTAGCGCTTCTCGCTCCCGTCAGGCTGTTCGACCAGATCGTAGCCGCCGTCGTACCAGCCCGTCTCGTACTCGGTCCGTTCCTCGAGTAACTCCCAGTCACCGGGTTCAGTCATCGCCTCCATCTGCGTGCTCGAACCCGTAATAGATGCGCGTTTTTCGGCCGGACGATCGGCTCTCCGCCCGGTCTCGGCTCTGTGACTCGGCGATTCGGCGAAAATCAGCGACCGTCTCCACCCTCGGTAGCCGTCAGGAGCGATCGACGAGCTCCCGATACACGCGTCCGAACGCCTGGCGGCGGAGCGTCGCGACCGCCGCGTCCTCCTCGTTCTGGAACGTCGCCGCGACCGCCTGGCCGGTCGGGCCCGCGTGCCAGGCGACGCGATCGACGTTCTCGTGGCCGACCGTCGTCACCTCGCCGTCGTAGGACTCGCGCCACTCCTCGAACTCATCGCGGTCGCCGACGTGAACCTCGAGCAAGCTCGCGAAGAGGGCATCCCTGGCGGTCTCGACGACGTCGCCGGTGACGCGCTCGTCGTACTCCTCGCGGTCGAACGCCATGGCCTTCGCGACCTCGCGGACGACCGTCTGGGCCGCGGGCCCGACGGCCTCGTAGCGCTCGCGTGCCGCGTCGGCCGATGCCGGCGAAACCATCCCAACCGTGTGCATACCGAACTAGTTCGCGGGCAACCAGTTACGCGTTACGTGTCCGAGCGGACGCCGGACGGGGCGATGGCTCAGTCGCGATCGGTAGCGCCGTCGGCATCGTCGCCGGCCGCGGATTCGTCGGTGTCGGTCCCCTCCGAGTCGTCCTCGTCGGCGTCCGCCTCCATCCGTTGGGTCAGCTCGCGGGCCTCCTCGAGCACCTGTTCGGCTTCGGCGGTCATCGTGCCGCGTCCGGGTCGTTGACTCTGACGGGCGATACCCGCTTCAAGCGAGTCCGGACGGCCCGGTTCGTGCGCGTGATCGTGACCTGTCCCTTCGAAGTCGGGCGTGTCGATCTCTTCGGCGTGCCGGCTGACGATGTCGCCGAGTTCCGCGGGACTGCAGTCGCCCCAGTCGGGAGCGCGTTCTTCGAGCCACTCCCGGTGCTCCTCGCGTCCGAGCGAGGCGGTGATCGCGAGGTGGTTCGCCAGGTGCTCCGCGTCGGCCTCCTCGGCGTCACAGACCGGACAGGCGTATCCCATAGAAGAGGGTACGGACGGACGTGGAAAAACGTCCGGTATACGCTCTCGGTCATCGAGAGATTTCGGGATCTGCAGTTACTGTCGGCGGTGGATGTCGAAATTGTACTGGTTGAGAATAGGTTCGCGTACATTGTGTCTAGCGGGCGAGCGCACCATCCACCGCGACCAAAGAAGGGCATGGCACTTTCCACCACACAAACCGATATGTGTTGATGAATCTAAACTTAATCTTCAATCCGACTACCCGAGTTATGTCACTTCTTTCGATTTTAATGTTGAATATAATGAGGAGAATGGAAACATCGTAGATTTTAAAACAACCACGTTCAGCCGATAGGACTTCGTCAGAATGTTTTTAGGCCCCCAGGACATATTTTTACATACGATCATAATTGAATCCAGATTGAAATGCAAAGACGATCCTTCCTTAGGGGAACTGCTGCAATCGGTGGCGGGCTGATTGCTGGCTGCACACAATTTGCGGATTTCGGTGAAACGTACCGACTGTGGTTTATTCGAATTCATAACGGGACGACACGCCAGCGAAGCGTGGATCTCCGCGTTTTCCGAGATAGTGATTTGATTTTCGAGCGGGAATATACGAATATCTCCAGCTTCCAAGCAACAGAAGAACAGGACGCGACGTTTGCTGCAATGGATAGTGCTCGGTTAGTCGAAGGTGAGTGGGAACTCAAAGCCGGAAGCTACAGCGTTGAGTATCGATTTTCTAGCGACGATTCCTATCATCGAGTTACCATCAGTGAAATAGAGGATCTCGAATCGGAAGACGTGGGAATGAATATACAGTTGCTAGGTCGGAGCCATTCTCAGCCGAGAGTTGGTTTTAAACTGTATCAATTCACGTCCGACGACCAGGCATCGAAGTTCGTCGAAAACGTTTCGCAAGAAAACGTAACCGAGACGAGCGGCTGACGCACCGATAGTCCGACAGCCGTCGATCTGTCCGACATACACCACGGGTTGCCATGGAGAGAGTTGCAAAAAGGTGGCTCATCACCCGACTACTTCCGTGCGAATAATTCGACTCTGTTCCCAGTCTGGTTGCGGTGTCCCGCTAGTCCAGGTTCCGGAGCATCACGATTGCGTCCTCGCCGTTGCCGTAGTACCCCGGTACTCGCCGGAGGGGTTCGAACCCGAACTCGCGGTAGAGCCGCTTCGCGCCGTCGTTCGACCGGCGGACCTCGAGTTTGACCGTGTCGGCCCCGTGGGCCGCGAGCACGCCCAGCGAGCGAGACATGAGCGCGGAGCCGACGCCGTCACCGCGGTGGTCCGGATGCACGGCGATATCCTTGACGTGGCCGAGCGATCGGCCGAGCTTCTGGGTCACGTCGGCGACAACGTAGCCGGCGATCTCGCCGTCCGTCTCGGCGACGAGAAAGCCGGGTTCGCCGAGGAATCGATCGAACGCGTCGTACGGCCAGGGCTGTGAAAACGAAGCATTCTCGATGCGAACGACTGCGAGCAGATCCGCACGCTCCGCGGGTCTGATCGACACCGCCTCGCCGTCCTTGGGAGCGGGCGTCGTCACACGCAAGGGTAATGCTCCGAACGGTAAAAGGGGTACCGTCACGGCAGTCCGGCGGACGTCACTCGTCGGCGTCGTGCTCCTCGTCTTCGTCCTCGTTCTCGTCGCCGAGGTCGGTCGTCGGCTGCTCGTCCTCGGTGCCGCCGTACTGGGTCTGTTCCTCGTCCTCGTCCTCGTCCCCGTTCCCGGCGTCGGAATCGTCGGCCACGCGAATCACTCCGCCGGGATCGCGTCGATCTCGAACTCCTCGGTCAGCTCCTTCAGTTCGTCGAGGGCGCCCTGCTCCTCGCGAAGGTTCTCCTCGAGGAGGTCGGCCGCCTCGTCCATCCCGAGCTGGTCCGCCAGCGGGATCAGGTTGCCGTAGGCGGCGATTTCGTAGTGCTCGGTCTTCTCAGCGGCCGCCATGCTGTGGTAGTCCATCACGTCCTGAGCGGGGTCCATCGAAGTAAACTCCTCGTACTCCTCGAGCAGCCCCTCGATACCCTCGCACTCCTCTTTCTCCGGCGGCTCGCCGAACATGTCGAAGACGTCCTCGAGCCGGTCGATCTGGTCCTGGGTCTCCTCGCGGTGCTCCGCGAACGCCTGGGCGATCTCCTCGCGGTCGGTGTTGTTCTCTAACTCCTCGAGCGCGTCGAGCAGTTGGTGCTCCGCGTGATATATGTCCTCGAGACCGTGCTCGAACAGGTCCTGAATCGTGTCCATGCTCATGGTGTACCCACTCGGTCGTTCACCAGGCGGGCGAAAAAGCCGCAAGCCTGCGACGGCAGGCGAGAGCGTTCGATACCGGCGACGATGGGAAGGCCGTTACTCGGTCTCCGCGGCGTCCTCGACGCGGGTCGGGTGTTTCTCGAGGCCTGCCGCTAGCGCGCGGGCCTGGTCGGGCGTCAGTTCGAATTCGTCCATGTGCGTTGGGAGGTGCTCCTCGGCGAGGTTGTCGAGTTCGAGTTGCAGGCGAACGCTGTCGGGATTCTCGCGGTCGGCGGTCGCGTTCACGACGCCGACCGACTCCCACTCGAATGACTCGCCGACGGCTTTTCCGTCGACGTAATCCAGCGTCGTCGCCCCGGTGACCGATAGCAGTCGATCGGACATATGGTTTGATTCACTCGGTGTGACCACTTATGCGCCGCAACGGGCCGTATCGACGCAGATACTCGCCAGTAAATCACCAGTCCGTGCGCGCAACGCACTCACTCGACCCATGCATCCAGTTCCGAGGGCGCGCTGTCCGGGCGATCCGCCCGCCGTTCCACCTCCGCCACGCCGGTCACTCGCCAGGCCGTTTAATCCGTGACTTCCCCTGCCGTTCGAGCCAAACTTCAGAGGCAATATGCATTCATCAGGTGATCATTGTTCACAAAAGACACAGACAGTCGGCGAATCGAGCGCCTCACCTACCGGCTGTTTTTGCCACGACTAACTCGTCGAGATGCCGGACTCAATTCGGTAATAACGCGGGTCAAACCGGATCAGACGCGTCAGTGCAGTCGTCGCACCGGTATCGTTCGGCGACGGTCATCGATGACGGAGTCGGGCTGCGGCGCCGACAGTTCGTTCGTCGCCAGGCCTCCTGTTCACGTCCGAAGACGCCGAGGTAATCAGGTGTTATCGACGTCATCGGTAGATGACGGCTCGTCACACGGGGTTTCATCCCATTTCACGGTCGGGTCCGACAGACCGAACGCTCATCGATTCGTCGTTCGAAACGAGCACACCTGCGCTCGTCGTGGCGCTCGATAGTCGTCGATGACGCGCGTCTCGACACTGCTCGTTGGTGAACAGTCCGATTTTGGCGAATTATCTGTCGGAGATAGCGGCATAATCCTCCCGTAAGAGAGAGCACGGGTATCGCTTGCAGCCGAAGCGATACTTATGCCGTCAGGATTCGAAAGGGAATCCATGACTGACGCAGCCGAATGCAAACCAGAGCCGGCCGAGCAAGAAGCGGAGGAGCGTGACGACGCCCACCTCGACGACATCGAGGAAGGGGCCGGCTGTACGGAAATCTGGGAGCACCTCGCCGAGAAGCGCGACGAGTAAGTCGAGAATTTCGCCACTGCAACGACCTTTTTGAGCGCGAGTCCCTTATCGAGGTGCATGACCGACAATCGGCCCGGTGATCGCTCGCACCGCCGCGGCGAAAACGGTCGATCGATCCCGACAGACCGCGAATCCCCCGTCGGTGCACCAGTTATCCGGGGCGACGAATCGGTCACCGGGACCCGCGCCCGCGAGGCCGTCCAGTTCGACCCCGACGATCCCGAGAGTCTCGCGGACGCCGCCGAGACCGTCCGCCGGTTCGCTGCCGGCGAAACCGACGACGACCACCTCTATATGCTCCGCGGCGCGGCTGCCTGTGCCGCATTGGTCCGCGGCGAAGGCTCCTACAAGGCCGCCGCCGAACGCGCAGGCGGCGACGCCTCCGTCTCCTTCATCCGCAAGTGGGCCCGCGTCCACGACCTCCCGCGCTCGGTTCGCAAACAGGTCGCGCTCGGACAGATCGCTCCCACCGCCGCCAAACACATCGCCCGGGTCGGTGGCGAGGCCCGTCTCCTCCTCGCCTGGGCAATCCTCGACGGCGATCTCACCGTCCGCGACGTCCGCAGCGTTGCCAGCGCGGTCAACGACGGCACACCGATCGACCAGGCCCTCGCGGATCACGACGTGGCGCTCGGCGAACTCGAACTGACGCTGTCGCCGCCGATATACCGCGATCTCCGGCGTCGCGCGTCCATCGAAGGCGCTGATCCCGGCCAGCTCGTCACCGAAGCCCTCGAACAGTATTTCGAATAACGATACCGGTGTGCTCGACCGACGAAGAAAGAAACGTTTAACCGCTACTCACCGGAATGTGAAATCACAGGGCCGGTAGCTCAGTCTGGCAGAGCGTCTGGCTTTTAACCAGACGGTCGCGTGTTCAAATCGCGCCCGGCCCGCTTTCCTATCGCGAACAAATCCGTGAGCGACAGGTGACGGAATCGGCGAGATTCTGGATAGCGAAGCAAGGGCGTGAGGCCTATTTTGTAACACTCTCACTACGTTCATTGAATCTCGAGTTTCGGTGGCGTTCCTCGTCGCCGATTAATTCGCTCGCGTAGGGCGTCATTGTCTGGATCTTCGCGTTCTTCCCGTGGCTGTTGAACTCGTACACATCACAGAACGCGTGCGCTCGTCCGCTCGCCAATTGCAACGTTCCGTCTACCGCAGCGGTAGCACCGTGCGTGATTATCTGATCACTAGTCAGTTTCACAACGTCGACATCCGTTAGTTGCTCTACGGCTGTCGCGAAGTTATCGACGTCCGCCAGAGTCACGGTGATCCGCATTTCGCCCGCAAATCCCGGGTCGTCCGACTCGAACTCGACAACCTCCACGATCCGCTCGTCGGGTACTAGCGTGACGAACCGCCCGTGATGGGTGTCAGTGTCCTCGGTCGTTTTCCCACCACCCCCGTCCGGGGAGTCCGCGACGTCCCGATATCTGAGCGACACCCTGAACTCGCCGCCTTCGCGGGGATCGAAGCGGTGAACATGAGCGTTCATCCCTTCCGGCGGGAGCCACGTGGCCACCGCGTTGGGGTCGAGGAACGACCGGTAGACATCCGTTCGCGGGGCGTCGATTACCCGGGAGACCACTGTGCTCGGATCCTCGGTGGAGTCGTGGCCCCTGCCCGACTTATCTGGCATGCGCCTCCTCTAGCGTCTGAATGTCGATTTTCCCCATCTGAAGCATTGCCTTCGTGGCTCGGCCCGCTTTTTCGGTGTCCTCGTCACGCAGGAGTTCGGGCAGAACCGTTGGGACGACCTGCCAGGACACGCCGTACCTGTCTTTGAGCCAGCCGCACTGTCCCTCCTCGCCGCCGTCGGCCGTGAGTGACTCCCAGAAGTAGTCGACCTCCTCCTGGTCCGCACAGTCGACGATGAACGAGATCGCCTCGGTGAAGTCGAAGCCGTGTTCTCTCGCGCTGTCCATCGCCGCAAAGCGCTGGCTGCAAAGTGTGAAGTCGGCGAACATGACCGTTCCCTCCTTGTCTGGTTGCTGATCCGGGCTATAGCGGGCGACGTCGTTGACTTCGGCGCCGTCGAACACCGACGTGTAGTACGCCATCGCCTCCTCGGCCTGACCGCACCGCTCACCGACGAACATCAGCGATGGGACGATTTTCCGCTCCGAGATGGAGCCGTCGTGAATCACCTGCCACGACACGCCGTATTCGTCTTCTGTCCAGCCGTACCGGACGCTGAAGGGGTAGGAATCGAGCGGCATCAGTTCCTCACCGCCCCTCGACAACTGCGCCCAGAGCTCCTCCACTGCCGCTGTCGTGGGACAGTTGACGATGAACGAGATTGCCGGAGTGAACTCGAACTGGGGACCGCCGTTGAGTGCGACGAACGACTGACTCTCTAACTCGAAGTTGATCGTCAGGACGCCCCCTACTGGTCGACCCAACGCTTCCGCTGACGCCTCGTCGTACCGGCTAGTGGGTCCGATTGACGAGTCGTCGAATATACTCGTATACCGGTTCACCGCATCCTCCGCGTCGCCGTCGAACCATAGGTTCGGGGTGATCTTCTGCATGGGTTCACCTCTCCCCGTGTACTGACGGTTTGATCCGTGACGAAACTGTTCTCGGTTCGATTTGACGGGTAATTGTCGGCATTGTCGTGTCTCCTGTCGTGGCTTCACTCCGTCGCCAGTTTATCTATCTGCTCGGCCATCTCGTCTTGGGCTTCCTTCCAGGCGGGGTAGGTGCTCTCGACCTTCTTGCGACCGTCCGGCGTCAGCTTCAGTTTGTGGACTCTGGCTTCCGATTTGGCTTCCGTGACCCATCCCTCGTCTGTGAGGCGGTTCGCGCTTCGGGAGAGTGATGTTCGTTCGAGTCCGAGCAGGTCGGCGAGGTCGCTCAGCGGCGACGGCCCCTTCAGGGCCAGCGCGGCGAGAATGGAGAACTGCGTCGCCCGCAGTCCGCGGGGGCGGAGTTTTTCCTCGTAGCGTCGGGTTATTTCCCGTGCTCGCTTGCGTGCCGCGAGACAGTGGCAGTCCTTCGTGGCGGAGAGATCCACGAGACTGATACGCATAGCGTGTATATGCACGTTTCTACCCCTAAGATCCGTTAAACCGGTCTATCAACCCAACAGAATGGTGATGCGAAACGGCGGTCGCCTCAGCGGTCGGTGGCGCCGACGTAGTGCGACGAGAACACGGTCGCCTCGATCTTCCGGAGGTGCTCGCCGACGGTCGTCTCGGGGAGGGCGAACGCGAGTTCGAGTGACGAGTCGTACCGCTCGCGTTCGATGGCGTTGATCGCCTGGCGGGTGACTCCGACAGCGTCAGCGGGAGCACCCTGACTCGATCCCCGCCGTTTTCGATACTGGGCAGGACGTTATTCATCGACGATGGCGGGCCAGGACCAAGAGCACGACCCAGACCACGAACAGCGTCGCGAGGAGCATAGCAACCGGCGTATGCCACACAGGCCATTCGATGTACTCGACGCTTCACGCAGCGTGAGCGCCGGGAAGACGAGCCCAAATTGTTTAACCTATTGGTTTAATATATCGCGAGCTGTATGCTTAACCGGATGGTTGAACAACAGCCGGACGATCTGGATCTCGACGCGGTCTTCAAGGCGCTGGGCCACCCAATCCGTCGAGAAATCCTCGAACAGCTCGCCGACGGCCCCGAGAGCGTCAGTGAGCTGGCCGAACCCCACGACGTGTCGCTGGCAGCGGTCTCGAAGCACCTGCGCGTACTAGAGGACGCGGGGCTCCTCGACGTCGAGGAAGACGGTCGGGTTCGACGGTGCCACCTCGATGCTGCGCCGCTGAGCGACGCGTTCGGGTGGCTGACCCGGTACCGTGTCCTCTGGGAAGACCGCTTCGACGCGCTGGCCGACCATCTGGAGGAAGACGAAACATGACTAACAACGACACCGAACACGGAGAATCGACGACTGACGAGCGGAGTATCACGGTGAGTCGCGTGATCGAGGCCCCACCTAAGCGGGTCTACGACGCCTTCCTCGACCCGGACGAGCTCGCCCAGTGGTTCCCTCCGACTGGCTTCAGCGCGGAGGTCCACCACCTCGAGCCAGAGGTGGGCGGGACCTACCGCATCACGTTCACGGGCGAGACCGAGGAGTTCTCCGATATGAGTCACTCCTTCGGCGGCATCTTCCAGGAACTCGAGCCAGGCGAGCGAATCGTCTACACCGACTCGTTCGAAACCGACGACCCGGGAATGGCCGGCGAGATGACCACCACGGTCACCTTCGAGGAAGTCCCCGATGGGACCGAGGTCACCGTCCGCCATGCGGGGATTCCCGAGGCCATTCCCCCGAGCGACGCCAACGAAGGCTGGATCGACTCGCTCGAAAACCTCGCGGATGTCGTCGAGGAGGCGTAACCATGAGGAAACTCGTCGTCAGCGAGTTCCTGACGCTCGACGGCGTGATGCAGGCCCCGGGCGCCCCCGACGAGGACACCGAAGACGGGTTCGAGCACGGCGGCTGGCAGGTGCCGTACTTCGACGACGTGGACCCGGCCGTCGCCGACGGGCTCGCCGCCGCAGACGCGCTCGTGCTCGGCCGGAAGACGTACGAGATCTTCGCGTCGTACTGGCCGACCGCGAGCGAAGAGAGCCCTTCACTGAGCGGATGAACAGAAATGAAAGAAAAAGGATCTGAGAATTGGATTGTATCTGAGATCGATCTTTGAACGGGCACTGTCTAGTTAAGCACCTCCGCTGGTGTTTGTCCGTTGAATGATTGGTGAGTCCGTTGTGTGTTGTAGTAGTGTACGAACTGTTCAAGCCATTCTCTAACGCTGGCCCGACTGCCCACCCATGAGTTATGGAAGCGGTCGATTCGCATTTTGAGCGTGTGAAACCATTTTTCGATCAGGTTTCGATCACCATAGTCGAGCTGACCGCTCAATCCGAATCGAGAGAGGGCAGTCAGATAGCCGTAGCCATCGACGAGAAACACAGCTTCGGAGAGGTCGTGTTTCTCAGTCAGTCTGTGAACGAATGCGGCGGCTGGATCGGTGCCTCGTCGGCCAAAGACTGCGACATCGAGAATTAACCGTGAGTCGAGGTCTATTGCAGCGTACACCCAAGACCAGTCGCCGTTGATCTTGACAGCGGTCTCATCAATGGCAACCCGCGACGGCTGCGCCGTCGGCGGGTCTGGCACGCTGTCAGCCAGCCGATGTACCCACTGCCAGATCGCTTGATGAGAGCGGTCAACGCCGATCAAGCGAAGAATCGCTTGTGTCTTTCGAAGCGAACAACCGGTCGTGTGGAGCCGGACGGCGAACGCCCTGATGGACGTCGCCGTCCGCTCGTTCTCCCATGATTCTTCTCAATTCGCCTCATAGCTCTCGCTGAGCAGGTCTGCGAGCATCAACCACCTCAACTATACGTTGTCAGTCGTACAGAGATCGTAGGCTACCAGATGCTCGAGTTGTGCGGATCCGTTTTCTGAGAACAGAGAGACCTCGGTGCTTTCCCAGTCAGGATAAATTAAATTCGTCATTGTTTTCTGTCCATCGTTAGCAAAGATTTCGACCGAAGACCGGTCGACAAGGACGTGGAGTTTAATCGTCCCATCGTCACGTCTTTCTAACGAGGTGGTTGTTTCATCGTAGAACCCATCCTCGAAGAATTCGCCTGAATTCGACCGGTTAAACCGTAACTCCTCCTCTCCTGCGTCATATGTGACTACACTCTGTTGATCTTCTCCCTCTCGAACACGGAGTCCGACTTTTTCGGCACTCTGTGGATCAATAGTGGCATCGATCTCGAGTGTACGGCCTTCTACATTCGTTCCTTCTAACGGGTCTCTACCCGGTGTAATCCTTTCTGAACACAGTTTTGCCAGCGTTTCTTGTCGTGTTTTAGTGATCTCTTTCGCTGGATGCTGGAGGACTTCGAGAGAGCCATTCTCCTTTCGGAGGGTGATTGTTCGCGGTATCGTCATCGCTCCCTGCCAACCTGGATCCGGTGCATCCATCGCATATTCCCAGTTCCCCATCCAGGTGATGTTCAGTCCGTCGTCGTCTGGTGCATTCCCCCAGCGTTGAGTAGCATAGAAGTCGTATCCGTAATCCGCCCTAATGATTTCCTCGACAATGAACTCCGTTCCGTCGAAATCACCGATATGGTATTCAACGGATCGCAGTTCGATCGGTGAAATGGGAATGATCCACTTCGTCTCATCCGTTCCTTCGACTGGATGTTCAAAGAGACTTGGACATTCCCATCCGTTATCGCCCTCGTCTACATATGTGCTCTCGTAGGTCCAATCGAGCAGATTTTCCGAACTATAGATCTCAATTCCTGCTGGCCGGTCTTCGGTTCCCTCAACCCGGCCAACAACCATTCTCCAACTTTCGTCTGGCTCGTACCAGAACGGCTTTGGATCGCGGAAATTATCCTCATCGCTCTCAATTACTGGATTCTTTGCATAGTTATGGACCGTCTCACCGTTATCTGTACTGTAGGCAATCCGTTGGTCCTCGAACCCCTCATCATGGTGGCCAGTATACATGGCAACTAACGCATCCTCACCGAATCCTGCGGTGTTCTCCGTGTCAATAACTGCCCCGCCGGAGAAGGCCTGCATCGATTCAGTATCGGGAACCTTCGTTCCATGTTCAGTCCAGTTGATGAGGTCCGTGCTTGTCGCATGATCCCAACGTCGTCGATCCGCACCCGCTTGATAGAACAGGTGGAAGATACCTTCGTGATAGACTAGTCCATTCGGATCGTTCATCCACCCTTCAGAGGGGGAGAAGTGATATTCTGGCCGCCACGGATGCGGGTCTTCTACATCTTCAGATACGCTCTCTGTTGCCGAAACACTGCTACTGGCACTGCCGAGTGCTACAGTTGACAAAAGACCAGCTCCTACCGTCTGAATCATCCTCCGACGGCTGAGTTCCGATGACTCTTTCATCGATTCCTCCTTCATTTGTGAACGACTATTTTGATCCACGCTCACATCGATCACGCTCAATGATTAAAATAATTCGATCATGTTTGTTTTATACTATTCCGAATGAAATATATAGAGGATCGATCAACTAGTGGAAGAAAGAAAGACTACGTTTAGTGAACCAAATGGGGAATTAATGTTTGAGAGGCCCTAATTCTCGTCATTTTGGTCGTGCAGTATGTGCACAACGAGACGGGTAGGCTATAGGTAGTTCAATGGGCTGATTTTCCGTCGGTGTGGGAACTGTCCTCGGGGTCACCGTAGCGGGCGGGAGCACCCTCTCGAGCAGCGCATCGACGACGTCGATGAGCGTGTCGTCGACGACCGCGGAGACGACCGGCGTCCGGCGCTCCACATACGGTTAGCTAACGACACCAAGGCGAACACCTTGCTGCTGGAGCGCACTACCCGCTCGATACCGAGTTAGGTGGCTCGCCGGGAACGTCCGACGAACGGATCACGGACGTCCCCGGTGCAATCGTTCTATCAGGCACGCCCCCGCGCCAAGCAACCCGGAAATTCCACGTATAGTTAGCATTTATACGCGATTTTTCCGCCTTCTCAGCAATCTCGAGATCAAGCTCCGGCAACTCGGCTTCACCTGTGTCAGGGTCCTCGGTGAGCTTGTGAGCGTTCGCTGTCCCAGGCTTGCCCTCGTCGCGCTTGAGATAGCCGAGGTCGGTCAGGTTCGCGAGCACGTTCCGGACAGTGCGCTGGGTATAATCGCCCTCCAGACGCTCGTAAACGTCGCTGGAGGTGAACCGGCCATGCCCTAACTTACGGGCTGCCTCAGTGACGGCGAGTGTCGCCTTCGAGTGGGCGCTAACGACCGGAGCCTCGGCAACGACCGGAAGGTCGTCGCGAAGAGCCGAGGTGTGAGCAAAAACGACCGTCGGCTCGTCGGATCGGCCAAACCGAAGGGTGGCTTGCATCGTCTGGTCTTTGAGCATGTGATCGCAGTAGTCATTCGCAATCTCGCCGCCGTAATCGAGAGTATTGCCTCGACCGGTGCGTTCGATCTCCTCGCCGGCGAGAGCTGCCCACTTCTCGACGACTTGATCGCCGAAGTGCTGTACACCGAGGATTGCGCCGACATTCCGCTCGCCGAGGGCGTCGCTGCCGGTCACGTTGAGGTAGTGATCAACAGCGCTCGTCCGCTTCTCGATGTCGTCGCCGAGATATTCACGTACTTTCTTAGTGGTGATCACGGCAGGGTCCTCGCCGTACTTCTCGCGAGCAGTATCGAGGATGGCAAGCGGCCCACCGAAGTTGTTGCCGTCCAAGTCGCCGCCGTAGGTGTTAATGTTCCTGCTCGTCTGGACGACTCTCGTGTTCATCGTCTGCTCGAGGAATTGACGACGCTCGGTTGCGGTGCTATGGACGTCTCGACGCTCGGCATCGCGACCGATCGCGAGCCGCCAGAGTCTCGGGCGGGCAGTCGCGTCAAGACCTATCAGTGGACACTTCTTGCCGTCTCGTGCGACGAACTCCGGGGGGTTATGAACGATGACGCCGTGGAGGTTCCGATCGACAAGGATCG
The DNA here is from genome assembly GCF_900110455.1 of Natrinema salifodinae. Lineage (NCBI taxonomy): Archaea > Methanobacteriati > Methanobacteriota > Halobacteria > Halobacteriales > Natrialbaceae > Natrinema > Natrinema salifodinae. The sequence goes on from NZ_FOIS01000003.1 coordinate 874,248, forward strand.
TAGCGCCGGCGTGAGTGACACGCTTTAGGTTTGTACCGGCCTCGCGGTCGAACGAATACTCGGTAGTGGTAATATCAGTCCCGTCGCCGATCGCGCCGGCAAAGAGTAGCCAGGCGCACGGATGGGCATACCCGTCCTCCGAAAAGACGGCGAGCTCACGACACCCTTCGCGCCCGCCCTCGAGAGCGGTTGCTGCTGCTTCGACGAGACTGGTGGCGTCACGGCGTTCGCGAGCGGCCCCTGTGGCCGCCTGGACCAGTTCCTCAAGGTCACCTGCGATAGGGAGCTCGGCATCGAGTTCTTCGGGAACGAGATCGATATCGATCGTCTCATAGCCGGGCAAGTCATCGCCGGCTCGGCCCTCAGTGAACGACGCCTCGGTCGTACTCTCGAGCGCGCTGGCCAGACGATCGATGATGCAATCTTCGACATCGTTGAGAATACCGTAGACCTCGCTGGGGTCGGCACCGAGACGCTCGGCTGCCTGACGCTCGCCGTAGACAGTGTTTGTCGCTTCTTCGGCTCGATCCTTCGCCGCCTCGACGGCGTCACGAGCGTTCGCGAGCGCATCGACGGGAAGGCAAGGCGGAATTTCGGTTAAGTCAAGGAGTGCTGTCTGGAGGCCCTGCAGGGCGTTCATGTCTTCGCAGAGGTCATGAAAGTCCTCGAAGGCATCCTCGGCAGTGTTGATCGCGGTAATCGCGGCGGCGGCAGCTCGGAGGCGAGCGGCGATCGAGTGAATTTGCGGGAGGTCGCTCGCTTCACCGTCGAGCCACGCCGACACCCACGAATCGTCGGCGAGATCTGCGTCCAGAAGGCTCTCGACGTCACCAACGTCATCGGTAAGACAGCTGGCGAGCCAGGTCGCATGATCACGCCAGTCTTCGCCGTAACTGTTCGCGTATTTGAGGCCAGGGAACTCGTCGATGACCACGGCTCGAGGCTGCGTTATCCGATCGCCGTTCTCGTTCCTGCCGTACCAGGTCCGGGCGCTTTCGACGTGCGCGTGACCGTGGCCACCGATGAGAAGATCGATCGGAGCGTCGGGATCCGTGAGCCGTTCCCAGGCGCGGCTGTACTCACAGTCTCCGCTTTCCTGGCAGGGGAGTTCCTCACCGAACAGCGCGTTGGCGCGAATGTGTATCTCGGCGGGAGTGTGCCCCAGTGCTCGTGCGGTTTGGACGACGAGCCGCCAAGCGTCGCCGTATTCGCCGTTCGCAGTGGGACAGCTCCCCCGTTCGAGAGCGACGTCTTCGCCGGCCTCCTTCTCATCACTCTCGGGGTCGAGAGGTGCCTCGATGGTGTCGAGGAGTGCATCGCGGTCCTCGAGAAGCGTCTTGCCCTGCTCGCGAACAGCTCTGATGGCTTCGAGGAGTGCCGCGTCGTCAACGCGGTTCTCGGTCAGCACTGGGAGGTGAGCAAAGCTCACTCCTGTCTCGCGGGCGTACTCGACGGCTTGCTCCTTGAGCTCGTTCCGTCCGGCGAGGTAGGTCGTCGGGTTCTCCTCGGCGGCTTTGATCGTCGAGTAGGTCTTTCCGAGCGCTGGCAGGGTGGTGACGAGCTGGGCGCGATCACGCACCGTCCCGGCGTTTCGCAGTAGTTCCTCAACGCGATCACGGGCTTCATTGAGTGTCTCTACACCGACCTCGGCGCTTGCGTCGTCGAGAACGCGAGCAGCCGGCGGGAGAACGGCGACGTGTTCGAGGAGCGTCGCGCGCCACTCGGGCAGCGGAGCGCCGTAGTCCTCCCGCGCCAAAGCGTAGGCGCGTTTGAACGACTCTCCGCGGAGTCGTTCGCCCTCGCCGTCGAGAAGACCATTCTCGAGAGCGACGAACTCAAGCGGCGAGAAGGACACCTCGTGCTCAACGCACCAGAAGCCACGTCCGTAGCCGGCGAGAACGCGTTCGCCGCTGTCGCTGTCTTCCCAGACTGGGTCGACCTTCGCGGTTGCCGTACCGTTCGGGTTCTCGACGGTGACGGTCGACTTAGCCCGCTCAAGAACGTGCTCGGGTTTGAGTTGACTGACGGCCCCAAAGACGTAGCTCGTGTTATTGGTGAGCGCCGTCTCGTCGAGATACTTCGGAAGCGGAGCGCCGTGCTTCTCCCGGGCCAGCTCATAGCCGCGTGTGTACTCCTGATAGGTAGCGCCCTCCTCTGGCGAGGTTACTATCTCCTCGGTGGTCGCGACAGCGAGGGCTACGTCGCCGACATCTTCGAGCGTCTCGACAGGCTTCTCGAGGTCGGAGGGTTGGACAGCCCGCGCGGCCCGCACGGCGTCGTCGGGATCAATGACGACCGCCTGATCGAGAAGGTCGCGCGGGTCGTCCTTCCCGTCGTCCTCCCCTTCGACGTATTTGGGGATCGGCGCTCCCGCCTCATGGGCCTTGGTGACGGTTTCCCTGAACTCCGCGCCTTCAAGCGGATGCCACGGTTTCAAGATGATCCCTTGCTCGGCAGCGAACAGGCTCAATAGACTGAATGCGTGGCCCGTCTTGTGGTCGTGAAAGACAGGTTCGCCCGGCGGACGGTGGAGACTGTCGCCCCCGCTGCTCGGTCGGTAGCTCGACGGGTCCCACTTCTCCCAGCCCGTCGCGTCTGTCCCGACCTGTCGGGTGCGGAGTGGAAGGTCGCAGGGGAGCAGCTGTTCAATCGCGTAAAAGACGTCTCGGATATCGTCGGTCGTTTCGTCGCCGGTCGCGCTGGGTTCGTAGTCGTCAAGCTCCGGGCGTTCGCGGTCCGTATCGTGCCCCTCGGGATCGTGCTTGTCCGCTTCGGGGACGTACTCCTTGAGCAGCGCCTTTAGCTCCTCGCCGTCCCACGGGTTAATCTCGAGCGGTGTCCCAGGGACGTGCTCACCAGTTACGACACAGACGCGTTTGCCGTCGTAGATCTCGATCTCCGGGATGTCATCATTTGCACCCCAAGGCTCGTCGTCGATCGCGAACTTCGCCTGCTTATACCCCGACGGGAGTTTACCCACGTAGAGCGCGTGGACACCGCTCCCGGACGTCGAAATGTCGGCATACGTGATCCCTAATCGCTCGAGGACAGCGACGAATTGGGGATGTACCTCGCCGCTCTCGGGACACCGGACGTCGTCACCGTCGATGAACGCGAACGGGTCCGGATCGTCAGTGTACGGATTATCTTCCCGTTCGAGGATCGCCACGTGACCGTCTACCCGTGGATCGCTCTCTACCCACTCGTCGACGGTCGCCTTGTCCGCCCAGTTCTCCGTGTTACTCCATTTCCAGGAGCCGTTCCACGGCGCCCAGGGCATCTTGTCCCGGCGGGCCATCCAGAACCCGCGCTTTTCCCAGGCGGGCGGCCAGACGTTGGCCTCGGGGACGGTGAAGTCAGCCCCATCCCACACCTCGTTCTGGCTGCCCGATTCGTTTGCCTCTGTGCCCGGACTTTGGTCACCAACTTCGTCCTCCTTGCTGGCACTCTCAGTATCGTCGTCAGAGTCCGCGGGGAAGTGCTGGGCGCATAGGCTTCCCGCACGGGTCGGGTCGACTGCCTCTCGCTCGCAGCGCGGGAGTGTACACTGCCGCCCGGGAGGAACTCCCGTCACAGCTGGCACCTCCAGTTATCGCGAGCCTGACACTGCTGATCCTCGTCCTCAATGTAACACCCGCAGTACTCGCAGATTGGCGGGCGGACCTTGATAGTCCGGCTCACCGAAACTGCCCCCAAGCTCGGAGAGTGGTGAGCAGTCGCCCAACGAGCGAACTGCTTAGATCACAACTCCGAGAGGAGGCAATCGACCAACAGCGGAGTGACCGCTGTTGGATTGTAAGGAAAATGGTACAAGCCAAGGGCCGGATTTGAACCGGCGGTGGGCGGCTCTGCAGGCCGCTGCGTTCGGCCGGACTCTGCCACCTTGGCGCAGTTCTCTCTTGTTACTGCGATCGTTTAAGCATAGCGGTACGGAACAATCCTTGTCGTCTCTGTATCAGGTAAATATGCAAAAAACCCCTCACGGCCACCGAGCGGTGGCTATCGAGGGGGGAATGGATAGAGAGTATGAGTGGATGGCGGCGAATCGGAGTTTCCAGAGGCTCGCGCACTCCAGTACTGGCCGATACGCAGGCGGGCTTAT